>JALZAF010000055.1 GCA_030948505.1 Chloroflexota bacterium | reverse complement strand
GTTGTCATCCCGCTCATCGCCGAGGCCCACGACCGGCTCGCGGCGCAACGGGCTCGACACGAACGGGGACCCAGGGCGCTGACATGAGCGCGTTCACGGGCGATCGCATTCGGCGCCTCGCCGCGTGGGCCGATCGGTTCGGGGACCCGTCCTTCTCGTTCGGCCGGTGGATCCCCTCGACGACCGGAGCCGACGGCGTCATCAATCTCGGCTGGTTCGAGATCAGCGAGGCTGGCCAGGAGTTCGTGTCCGAGATGCACGCGCTCGGCTGGGTGTACGGCTTCGACTGGATGCAATGGCTTGCCACGCCGAAAGGCCAGGAACTCTCGCGCAGCCCGAGTTCAATCGCCGGAGCCACTGCGGACGATCTCGCCAGGCTGCTCACCGCGATCATCCGGGGTGAGCGATTCGGTGATGGCGAGCTGGAGGGCGCGTTCGAGTCGGGAATTCTCCTCGCGATCGCGCGCCGCGCGTGGGACCTCGAGCCGCGCCGCTGATGGCCTCCCGGCCCTTGGTACACGTGGTACACGCCGTCCAGGGGTCAGCATCATCGATGGCGTCACCTTCACGTCGAGACGTGGCGCAAGGCGGGCAACGTCGCTCTGAGGATCCCGTCACCCATTCCAGCGGGGTTGCGCACGCTCGTGGCCGGTATGGTTGCCGCATGAGCAGAAGGCAAGCGGCGGTCTGGAGTTTCGTGTGCGCCTTCGGGAAACCCGGCCTGATGGCCGGCTTGGCCCCCTATCGGCTGAGCACGCACCGATGAAGCGCATCGGATTCCTCTCGTTCGGCCACTGGTCTGACTCCCCGTACTCCCAGGTGCGTTCAGCATCCGACGCCCTGCTCCAATCGATCGACCTGGCTGTCGCGGCCGAAGAGCTCGGCGCGGATGGCGCGTACTTCCGGGTGCACCACTTCGCACGCCAGCTGGCCTCCCCGTTCCCGCTTCTGTCCGCGATCGGCGCGCGCACGAAGCGAATCGAGATCGGAACCGGCGTGATCGACATGCGCTACGAGAACCCGTTCTACATGGCCGAGGACGCCGGGGCCGCCGATTTGATCGCCGGCGGCCGCCTGCAGCTCGGGATCAGTCGGGGCTCGCCTGAGCAGGTGATCGACGGCTTCCGCCACTTCGGCTACCAGCCCGCTGAAGGCGAGACGGACGCCGGCATCGCCCGCGGTCACACGGCGGTCTTCCTCGAGCTCCTCGAGGGCAAGGGCTTCGCCCAGCCGAACCCGCGGCCGATGTTCCCGAACCCACCGGGCCTGCTGCGCCTGGAGCCGTACTCACCCGGGCTGCGGGATCGCATCTGGTGGGGAGCGGGCTCGACCGCCACGGCCATTCGGGCCGCGCAAGAGGGCATGAACCTGATGAGTTCGACGCTCGTGTTCGACGAGAGCGGCGAGCCGCTCCACGTCCAGCAGCGCAAGCAGATCGACGCCTATCGGGCCGCCTGGAAGGAGGCGGGCCACAAGCGCGAACCACGCGTGTCGGTCAGCCGCAGCATCTTCGCCATCGTCGACGACCGCGATCGTGCGTACTTCGGGCGGTCGCAGCAGGACCAGGACCAGATCGGTTACATCGACGAGAACACTCGGGCAGTCTTCGGCAGGTCCTATGCCGCCGAGCCCGCGGAGCTGGTCGAACGGCTGAAGGAGGACACGGCGATCGCTGCCGCCGACACGCTTCTGCTGACCGTGCCGAACCAGCTGGGTGTCGACTACAACGTGCACGCCATCGAGTCGATCCTGCGCTACGTCGCGCCCGAGCTTGGCTGGCGCTGAGGTGATGCGAGCGGGGGCTCGGCGATCCTTGAGCGCTCAGGAGGCCGGGGCCTCCTCGAACGCGCGGGCAAAGTCCTCCGAAGGGCCGGAATGACCCGCGGACTCCTCGGTTGTATGCGTGCGGGCGAACGCGAGGTGGGCCGTCTCGTGGCGGACGATGCCCCGAAGCTCTTCGAGGGTCGTCCAATTCGCAAACACCCAGATCACCGTCGGCTGATCGGTTGTGAAGGCACCCTTGAACCCGTAGCGCAGCCCTGTGGCCGGAGGCGGTGGCACCGTGTCGACGAACGCGACAGTTGCCTCCGGCACGCCGAGTTGCCGGCATGCCTGGGTCACCGCGGCGAGGGCCGTCTCGACATAGGCCGGGTCCGGGTTGGCCAGTCTCACCTGATCGGACTGGACGTGCACGCCGAGCCTTCCCAGCAATTTGAAATTCGGGAACGCGTCTCGGCCGATGGTGAACGTTCCGTCTGCGGACTCGACCGGCAGCGTGGCGACGCCAACGCGTGGCTCCATTCTCCCGGCTGTCCTACTTGCGGACGTAGGTGATCGGGAAGTCGATCTCCCACTCGTCGCCGGCGTCGCCCATGCCTCGCTCCCAGCGGGCCTCGATCGTCTTGCCGTCGGCCGAGATCTGGCCGATGAAGCGCTGGTTGAAGCCGGGACCGTGGGGGCCGTTCCAATCGTCGCCGGGTGCTCGCCAGATCTTCCAGGTGGACCCCTCGACGGTCGTCAGGTATAGCCGCATGACGCCGCGACTGTCGAAGTAGTGCATCGGCTGTGGCTTGCCGTCGGGGGCGCCGCCGATGATCGAGATGCTGTCGGGCACTTCCGCAGGCTCGGCCGACGAGCTGAAGACGATGAACTCGCCCAGGCGCTCGAGCTTCGCCTCGCCGGAGACCTTCATCGGCGGCTCGATCGGGATCTCGCCTTCGGCGCGCCATTCGCCAATCAGGGGTTCGAACTCCTTCATGCCGTGGCGCGGCCACCAGCGGCCGATCGGTCGGCCGTTTCCGCCCAGCGGAGCACGCGCAGCGCGCGGAGGGTGTTCCATCGGCTGGGCTCCCCCTCGCCGTGCTCCATCTCGAAGTGAGCCTCGCCCGCGTAGACGTTCTGGAGCGTCCAGCGGCCGTCGGGATCCCGATTGCCCTCGACGACCCCGATTGCCTCGGCGACGCGCTCGTCGGGCTTGTCCTGGGCGTCGCGCAGGTAATCCAGCCCGCGCAGCACGTCGTAGTGCCACCACGTTGGGAACGAGAACCGAAGCCACCCCGGGTCGATCACCTCACCGGTCGATTTGCGGCGGAACAGCCGGCGCTCGAGCATGTACTCCTCGCCGCGGCGGCGGGCCTCCCCTACCCCGGTCGAGCCGCCGATCGCCCGCTCGTACTCGAGCAGCCCCTCGAGGACATTGATCGTCGTCCCGAACGACGACACTGTCGCGCCGTTCTCGACCTCGCAGTTCCAGCCGCCGTCCGGGAGCTGCTCGCCGAGGAGCCGCTCGACGAGCGGGGTCATATCCACGCCGAAGTACGAGCCCGTGGAGACGACGTTGCCGTTGATGCACGGCTCGACCTCGCCCTCGAAAAACCGGTTGCCGGCCCACGGGGTGTCCACCGGCGCCCCGCCCTTCCAGGTGACATGCTCGCGGACGAGACCGATTGCCCGCCGGGCCCCTTCGCTCTGAGGATCGAGCCCGAACCGCCGCAGCAGCTCCAGGACATGGAACGTGTCCGTCCAGCCCTGCGACCACGGCCGGCCTCCCCACTGGCCGTCCGGCGCCTGGAGCGCGAGCAATCGGGCGCCCCAGCCTTCGGTGGCGACCCTCGAGCGCTCCGCGGCGACCACGTTGGCGGGCTCGTGGGTCAGGTCGCGTATGACCTGCCAGCGGATCGAGGGGTCGGAGTCCAACAACCAGTCGACGACCGCCATGTCAGGTTCGCTCCTGCTGCCCATCACTTCCACGAAAGAGACCGTATCTGAGAACCTAGGACCATGTCGATCCGCCAGTCTTACGATCGCCGGCCTCGCAGAGGAGGAAATCTGCAATGAAGGACACGAAGAAGGCCAGGAGCGCCGCCGTATTCACGGATGAGGAACGAGACGCGATCAAGGAGCGCGCCAAAGAGCAGAAAGCGACCGCGCGCCGCGGCCCGCGCGCGGACAAGGCGGACCAGGAAAGCGCCCTGCTCGCAAAGATCGCCGAGATGCAGAAACCGGATAGGGCGATGGCCAAGCGGCTCCATGAGGTCATCAAGGCCAGTGCGCCAGCGCTATCGGCGACACTCTGGTACGGGATGCCCGCGTATGCCAAGGACGGCAAGATCGTCTGCTTCTTCCAACCCGCGGCGAAGTTCAAGACGAGGTACGCGACGATTGGCTTCAACGACGCGGCCAAGCTCGACGAAGGCGGCATGTGGCCGGTCGCCTACGCGCTGACGAAGTTGACCGCCGCCGAGGAGACAAGGATTGGCGCGCTCGTGAAGAAGGCGGCGCGCTGAGGACTGAGCTCGCCACTGGGCCCGCACCATGTCGATCCGCGTGTTCTACGACCGCTGGCCGCAGTACAACCTGCGCCTCCGCGAGGTTATCGGTGGGATGACCGATGAGGAGCTGGCCATCCAACCGTCGCCCGAGCGGTGGCCGATCTGGGCGACCGTCGGCCACACGGCGGGCACCCGGACCTACTGGCTGTGCGCCGTCCTCGGTGAGCCGGGCGCCGAGGCGACACCCTGGCCCGACCCGACCGACGGCGTGGGTTGGGAGGACGACCTGGGCCACCCTCGCGGCGCCGGCGAGCTGGTCATGGCGCTCGACACGACCTTCGCGATCATCGATCGGCTCCTGGACCGCTGGACACCCGAGATGCTGGACGAGAACTTCGAGCGGGTCTACGGGGACGCACGGCAGGTCCATACGCGAGGCTCCATCCTGCAGCGCCTCTTCACGCACGAGGCGTACCACGGCGAGCTGTCGCAGACGCTGGGCATCCACGGACTTCCCCAGATCGACCTCTGGCGCCCGGACTGAAGGCCGATTGAGCTCAACGCCAGGCCCCGTCCGTTGCACCCGGGACGAGGAGATGCCGACTGCCGGTGTCGACATCGAAGCTATACAGGCCGGCATGACCTGCCGCGTCGGACCCGGCGAGGAGCAGTTGACCGCCATCGGCGGACCATGAGATCGCGCTGGCACGATCGGATGCGAATTGGCCATCGTCCAGGGCTCGAGCGGGTGAACTGCTGGCGACATCGACTACCCACAGGTCATGCGCCGTTATCGTCGTCGTGGTGTTCATGCGTAACGTGAAGGCAATGCTGCGGCCATCACGCGACCAGGCGAATGCGATGGGGCCGTTCGGTGTTGGAAGTCTCCGGCGGTGAGCCCCATCGCGGTCCATCACCCAAAGCTCCGCCCGTTCCCAATGCCAACGATCGGCCGGCGGCAGGTAGAGGAACGCAATTTGCGAGCCGCCCGGCGAGGCCACGGCGTTGAAGGCCGCCTCGCCGCCGCCAGTGATGTTTTGCAGTGGCCCGCCGTCGACCCGCACGCTGAAGAGGTCATGGCCGTCGCCTCGACCCTTCATGCACGCGTCGCCGAGCGATCGGCAGGCGCCGACGAGAAGGGTGTTGTCATTCATCCAGACAAACGAACCGATGTCAGACAGGTCCCAGCCCTCATATCCGGCCGGCGGAGCGAGGTGGGCGAGCGCGGTGGAGCCCGGGCCATCGACCAGCACTTCGTAATCGGTCAAAGTCGCCACCCGACTGCCCTTCGGATCGATCGAGACGGCCGATCCGGTGCCGGGCCCGATGACGCTAACGCCGGTGCCATCGACGATGTAGTCGGAGACGTCGCCGCTGAAGGTGAGGATGTTGGCGTGCCAGCGGGGCTCCCGGAAGCCCTGCCCGCCGGGATCCGCAATGCCGTCGGTGATTCGCCGCGGATGGCTCCCGTCTGCGTTCGCGACGTAGATCGCGCCATTGAGCGCGTACGCCAGACGCTCGAGGGGCGGCGGAACGTCATGCCGCCGGCTCGCGACGAACAGCGCCGCGACGAGAATGAGGGCCAGGATCAGGGCGGCAGCGAGCACCATGACCACGGGGCGTCGCATAGCGGACAACGGGAGATAGCCTGGAGCGGCAGTCTGCGAGATCGCCGCCACGCGCTGCCCGAGCTCTGCAGGCGTCGTGAGCGCGTGCGCCTCGCTCGCGAGCCACGACCGGATGGTGTGCTCCGTTCTGTCGGTCATCGTGCCGGCTCTCCATCCTCGTTGGCAGCGAGGGCCAGGCCCAGCTCTCGCACGGCGTGGTGCAGCCGCGATTTCACCGTTCCGGACGGCACGCCCACGCGGTCCGCGATCTGATCGATCGACAGGTCGAGATAGAAGCGGAGGACGACAACGATCCGATGGTCGGGAGTGAGGCGCACGAAGGCGCGCGCGAGTAGCTCCCGGTTGGCGATCGGCGTGACGAAGTCGCCGGAGGCGCTCGGCAGGTCTCTGCTTATGTCGGTGACCATGCGCCGTTGTCGCCGTCGGATTCGGTCACGGCAGACGTTGACGAGGATGCGCCCGAACCAGGCTTCGAAGCGACCGGGATCGCGCAGCGTCGACCAGCTACGCCAGGCGATCACGAAAGCGTCGTGTGTGGCGTCCTGCGCCTCGGTTTCGTCGCGCAGGATCAGCCCCGCGAGCCGGTAGCTGCCCTCGAGGTGCTGCGCGGCAAGGGTCGCGAACGCGCTGGCACGATCCGCCGCAAGCCCCACGACGCTGCGCTCGTTGATCACCTCGCCTCCAGGCTGTCCATTCCCCCATACCGACGAGCCAGCGGGGCAAAACGTTCAACGCCCTGGGTCACCAGATGGCGAGCGGCTGCTGGCCCGGCCCGCGGCGGAGCCCGAGGACCGCTCGGGGCTCCTCGTAAATGGTGATGTCGCGAAGCTGGACGGTCGGCATGAGACGCTCCAGCCCGCCGGTCAGGCCACCAGCCGCTTGTAGCGGATCCGGCGCGGCTGGTCGGCGTCCGTGCCGAGCTCCTTGTGCCGGAACGCCTCGTAGTCGCTGACGTTGCCCTCGAAGAAGCGGACCTGGCTCTCGCCCTCGAAGGCGAGGATGTGGGTCGCGATCCGGTCGAGGAACCAGCGGTCGTGGCTGATCACGACGACGCAGCCGGGGAATGACTCCAGGCCGGCCTCGAGGGCCCGCAGCGTGTCGACGTCGAGGTCGTTGGTCGGCTCGTCCAGCAGCAGGACGTTGCCGCCGGACTGGAGGAGCTTCGCGAGGTGGACGCGGTTTCGCTCCCCGCCCGACAGCGTCCCCACGAGCTTCTGCTGATCGGTGCCGCGGAAGTTGAATGACGAGACGTACGCGCGTTCCGGGATCTCGCGGTTGCCGACCTTGACCGCCTCGACGCCGTCGGTGATCTCCTGGAAGACCGTCTTGTCCGGCCGAAGCTCATCGCGCCCCTGGTCGACGTAGCTGAGCTTGACGGTGTCGCCGAGCTGGATCCTGCCGGCGTCCGGCTTCTCCTCGCCCACGAGCATCCGAAAGAGCGTCGTCTTGCCAGCGCCATTCGGACCGATGATCCCGACGATGCCGGATCGCGGCAGCGAGAACGTCAGGTCCTCGATGAGCAGCCGGTCGCCGTAGCCCTTGCGCAGATCCTTGACCTCAATGACCTGGTCGCCGAGACGGGGACCGGGCGGGATGGCGATCTCCAGCTCTCGGCTCGTGTCCTTCGCGTCGTTCGCCTCCGCCAGCAGCTTCTCGTACGCGGACAGCCGCGCCTTGCCCTTCGCCTGGCGCGCCTTGGCGCCCATCCGAACCCACTCGAGCTCACGGGCGAGCGTTCGCTGCCGAGCGTCGACCTGCTTCTGCTCTCGGCCCATGCGCTCCAGCTTCTGCTCCAGCCAGCTGGAGTAGTTGCCGGAGAAGGGCACTCCCCTCCCCCGGTCGAGCTCGAGGATCCATTTCGCGACGTTGTCCAGGAAATAGCGGTCGTGGGTGACGGCGACGACGGTGCCTCCGTACTCGTCGAGAAAGCGCTCCAGCCACTGGACCGATTCGGCGTCGAGGTGGTTGGTTGGCTCGTCGAGCAGTAGGAGGTCCGGGTGCCGGAGCAGGAGTCGTGCCAGGGCCACGCGCCGCTTCTCGCCACCGGACAGGGTCGTGACGTCGGCCTCGTCCGGCGGACAACGCAGCGCTTCCATCGCGATCTCCACGGTCCGCTCGACGTTCCAGGCGTCAGCGGCATTGATCTTGTCTTCGAGCGCGCTCTGCTCGGCCCCGACGGCCTCGTAGTCGGCGTCGGGATCGGACCACTTCGCCATCACGGCGTTGTACTGGTCGAGGAGCGCCTGGACCTCCCGGACCCCGTCCATGACGTTGCCCTTGACGTCCTTCGCCGGGTCGAGCTGCGGCTCCTGGCTCAGGTAGCCGACGGTGAAGCCGGGCGTGAGCCGGGCCTCGCCGTTGAAGCCGTCGTCGAGCCCGGCCATGATTCGAAGCAGACTCGACTTCCCTGCCCCGTTCGGTCCGATAACGCCGATCTTGGCGCCCGGGTAGAACGACAGCGAGATGTCCTCGAGGACCGTCCGGTCCGGCGGGTAGTGGCGGGCGAGCCTGAAGGTGCTGTAGATGAATTCAGCGGGCATGCGGCAAGGGTAACCCGCGGCGCCGTCACGCCTCCCCGGCGTGGACGATGTTGTCGAACTGCCGCCACAGGATCGCGACGAGGGCGGCAGAGCCCAAGAAGCCGAACCAGAACGGGGCAGTGATTCCGAAGGTCCTGGCGAGCAGGCCACCGAGCGGCGTCCCGATCACGAGCCCGCCGACGATCGCCACGCGGTAGACGCCGCTCACCCGCCCGAGCAGCTCGTTCGGTACGGCCCGTTGCCGGACGACGGTCGACAGGGTTCCCCAGATGAACTCGTGCGCTCCGAACACCACGAAGGTGGCCAGCGCGACCTGGGGTGACGTGGTCAGGGCAAGCGACAGGTGGGTGCACGTCTCGATCAGCAGGCCACCTCGCATGATGTTGGCAAGCGCGAAGCGTCGCTCGAGGCGGTCGTAGATCACGATGCCCACGATGCCGCCGATGGCCGCGGACGTCGTCAACAGACCGAAGCCCACCGCGTTCATGCCGAGCCGCTCGCCGGCGTACAGCACCAGCACGGACCACGCCGCGCCGTAGGTGACGTTGAAGGTGAAGATCGTGAGCGCGAGCGTCCGCATCGGCGGATGCGCGACGAGCCAGCGGATGCCTTCGGCCATCTCGGCCCGGAAGCCGAGCCGCTCTCCGAGCTCCTTCTTCGTGCTGGTCACCACGCGCGAGACGAGCAGGGCGCCGAGCACGAAGCAGGCCGCATTCGTCGCAAACGGCAGGGCCATGCCGGCGGTGAACAGGAAAGCGCCGATCGGCGGCGTCAGCAGGTTGTTCGTGAGCAGGGACGCACCCTGCATCCGTGCATTGGCTACGCCGAGATCCTCGCGGGATACCAGGCTCGGGAGCAGGGTGCTGCTGGCGGAATCGGCGAACGTCTCCGCGCTGCCAAGGACGAACAGGGCGACCAGGACAACCGCGATGCTGACGTTGCCGCTGACGATCGTGGCGACGAGCACCGCCAGGACGGCGGCTCGGCCCAGGTTCACGAAGATGACCATTCGCCGTCGATCGAGGCGGTCCGCCGCGGCACCGCCGATGACGCCGAAAAGCAGCACCGGCAGGTACTCGCTCAGCAGCGCCATCGACACGAGGAACGGGTCGCGCGTCAGCGACGCCACGAGCAGCGGCCCGGCACTGATCGCGACGCCGTCGCCGGCGCTGTTGGCGATCGACGCGGCAAGGAGCCAGCGGAAGCTCCGGCCCAGCCTCGCCGGCGCGACCGCCTCGGTGATCCGGGTGGGAAGGACTCGCACCGGCGGCAGGATAGCAACGCGGCGGGTGGCGAATCGTCAGGTAAGGGGGTACGGACTCCCCCGCTCTACCCCGGACCATCTGCCCGGCCCCTCCGGCCCATTCGGCCCCTATCCACGCTGGACCCCATCGGAAAGGATGCCCGGACCGGCACCTCACATGCCGGTGGGCCGTCCGACCGCGCCCGACGGCCGCAGAGCCTTCGCCGCCGCCCTGATACGGCGTCCGGCAGACAGGAGATGCCATGCGGGGTCCCGGCGCAGCGTTTCGGCTCCCGGTCATGGGCGCCACGCGGGCCCTCGTGCTCGTGCTCGTCGCAAGCGGCATGGCGATCAGCGCGACCTTCGTCCACCCCGCGCCGGCCGCGGCAGCCGGGCCCAAGGTCGTGATCGTCGTGGGCCCCACCAACGAGATGACCGCGACATACATCGCGCGAGCGAAGGTGATC
>JALZAF010000363.1 GCA_030948505.1 Chloroflexota bacterium | reverse complement strand
CTCGTGGGTCGCCCCGTCACGGCGGCGCGGGCGCGGATGCCCGGCCCGCAGGTCCGGCGCGTGGTCGGCGCGCAGATCACGGGCGTCGAAGCACTGGGCAAGAACCTGCTGATCCGGTTCGACAACGGGCTCGAACTGCGTACCCATCTTCGGATGAACGGCTCGTGGCACCGCTACCGGCCGGGCGAGGCGTGGCGCCGCCCGGCGTCTCGAGCCGGTCTCGTGCTCGAGGTCCCGGGTGCCGTCGCCGTCTGCTTCGATGCGCCGGTCATCGAGCTGTTCGAGCAGCGAACCGAGTCCCTGCATCCTTCCCTTGGCCAGCTGGGCCCTGACCTGCTCGATCCGGCATTCGACGCCGCCGAGGCGAGGCGACGCCTGCGCCACCCGGCGCGCGCGAACCTTTCGATCGCCGAGGCACTGCTCGACCAGCGCGCACTGGCGGGGATCGGCAACATCTGGAAGAACGAGACCCTGTTCGAGGAGCGCGTCTCGCCCTTCGCCACAGTCGCCTCCCTCGATGACGCCATGATCGACCGCCTCGTAGCTACAGCTCGCCGCTTCCTGCAGGCGAGCGTGGCCCGTTCGAGGCCGGGCCCCTTCCGCGCCTACAACCGTTCCGGCCGGCCGTGCCGCCGCTGCGGGACGCTCATCTGCTCTGTCCAGCAGGGCCGGGAATTACCGCGTACCACCTACTGGTGTCCGAGCTGCCAGGGCGCGCGGCCATGACGAAGATCGACATCGAGGCCACCGAAACGACAGGCGGCTGGACCTGCCGCGTTCGCGTCCACGAAGGCGGCTCGACGACGGAGCACACGGTTGCGGTGTCGTCAGGCGACCTGGGGCGCCTCGCGCCCGGCGCCAGCGACCCCAGCGACCTGGTCCGCCGCTCATTCGAGTTTCTCCTCGAGCGCGAGTCGAAGGAATCGATCCTGCGGACCTTCGACGTGACGGTGATCGGGCGCTATTTCCCCGACTACGAGCGGACGATCAGGCGCTAGGCCGCACGCGTATCCTGCGGCCAGGATGTGCGAGCACTTCGTCGCCCGGGCCGCCGAGCCCTTCCGTCTCGACGAGCTGTGGCCGTTCACCGAGCGGCTCGAGCGGTTCGGCATCGCCAGGTTCGGCTGGGGGGCCGGCTGGCTCGACGGAGAGGGCCAGCTCCAGACCTACCGCGACCTCCGCGCGTTCCGCGACGATCCCGGTCGCGATGGCGTGGGATCCGCCGAGACGACCAGCGCCATCGTTCACCTCCGCCGTCCGTCGAAGCTGTCGACGCTGACCCTCGCCGACACCCAGCCATTCCTCGATCCGGCCGGGCGCTTCGTCTTCAGCCACAACGGCGACCTGCGTGATTACCGCCGCTGGCGGACCCGCTACCGCGAGCAGGACCGCATTCACGGCAAAGCGGACACGGAGGTAGGGGAGCGCTGGCTGGAGGATCAGTGGCCCGCGAGCAACCGGCCCGACGGTCTCCTGGCAACGCTTCACGAGACCTTCGGGGGCCAGGCCAACCTGGCCGTGCTGGCCTGCGACGGCACGCCCCAGGCCTATGCCGGCAACACGGACAACCCGATGTTCACCTTCCGTCTCGGGCGGATCGGGATCGCCTCGACCGGCATCTACTCGCTCGACCGGTCGCTGTTCCGCTTCGTGGCCGCCGGGGCGACGGATCGGCGGCTCGTGCGCAGCCGGGCCACGGTCGCCCTCGACCGCGCCGGCATGCCCGCCGGAGCCGCATGACCGTCTCCGCCACCATCGCCGGGTCTGATGCCGAGGGGCGCCCGACCCAACTCCTCCCATGGGCTCACCTCATCCGGCTATCGGCCTATTGGCTTGGGCTGACCGCCATCGACGCAGCAGTTGGCCTGTTCGTCCAGAACCGCGTCAATTTCGGTGGCTTCGTCGAGGATCTCGAGGTCGGCCGGGCCCTGGCGGCGATCTCGATCGGCGGTGCGATCATCTCGATCGTCGTCCAGCCGACGGTCGGCTCGATCAGCGACTACACGGTCAGCCGCTGGGGGCGGCGCAAGCCGTACATCGTCATCGGCTCGCTGCTCGACGTTGTGTTCCTGCTCGCCATCGCCAACTCCCAGACGGTGCTCGCGCTGGCCGTGTTCGTGACCCTGTTGTCATTCAGCACGAACGTGGCTCGCGGCCCGTTCCAGGGCTACGTGCCGGACCTCGTGCCGGCCTCGCAGGTCGGCGCGGCCAGTGCCATGGTCGGGCTGATGCAGATCCTGGGCAACGTCATCGGCTTCGCCCTCGTGCCGCTGGCCGTCGTCCTGCACAACCCACCGATCGCCCTGGTCGCGGTGGCGGCCGTCGAGCTGGTCACGATGCTCAGCGTCGTGTACCGGGTCTCGCCGGGCATGCCGCCCCAACCGCGCGAGGGGCGGTCGTGGGTCACGATCGCGCGGGAGACGTGGGGCACGGACATCCTGCGCGAGCGGTCCTATGTCTGGCTCGTGGCGTCACGGCTGTTCTTCCTGATGGGCGGCGGCATCCTCGTCAACCTCGTGGTGACCTATCTCAAGCAGACCCACGGCCTGAACCAGGACGCCGCGGCGGGGGTCCAGTTCGTGCTGCTGGGCATCGTCGCGGCGACCAACATTTTGATCGTCATCCCGGCCGCCCGCCTCTCGGACCGCATCGGCCGCAAGCCCGTCATCTACACCAGCACCGCGATCGGTGCCACGGGCATGGCCATCGCCGCGCTGGCTCCCAGCGTCCCGATCGCCCTCGTCGGCGCCGCTCTGTTCGGCATCTCGGCCGGCATGTTCCTGGCCGTCGACTGGGCCCTGATGACCGACATCATCCCCAAGGCATCGGCCGGGCGCTATATGGGACTGAGCAATGTGGCGACCGGCTCATCGGCGTTGCTGGCCGTCGCGTCCGGAGGCCTGGTCATCGACTTCGTCAACGGGCTGGCGGGGTACGGAACGGGGCCACGCGTCGCGTACCTGCTCGGGGTGGGCTACTACATCGTCGCGGCCCTGCTGCTGCGGCCGGTGAAGGAGCCACCGAGGGCGCAACGGCTGGCGGCCCAGGCCGCCGTCGCCTGACAACAGGCCGGCCCAGGCGGCGGGCGTTCAAGCCTGGGCGCGTAGTCCGAGGAACGCCCGCACGCGCTTGAAGACCGCGCGGCGAGCCGTCACCGGGCCCGCCTCCGGGTCGCTCCGCCAGAGGCTGGTCAGGCGGCGAACCCGATCGCCGACGCGAGCGGCGAATGTCCGCCAGGTCTCGAGGTGGAGCCACGCGAACGGCTGCGGCTGGCGCCACAGCCACGGCACGAAGGCCCACAGCAGGACCAGGTAATCCAGCCGCAGGGCAGGCCGGTCGAAGCCGAACACCGTCTCGAACTGGACGATCGTCAGGGGCAGGGTCGCGAGGCTGAGCAAGGCGGACGCGGCCAGCCATGCGATGCCCCACAGGCGAGCGCGCGGCGCGAGGACGAGCCAGACCGGCGCCGGGGCCCACTTCATCCACGTCGCCAGGCCCCACAGCAGGCCGGCTAACGGCGGCCGCACGAACTGCGCGGCCCACATGGCGAGGGCCAGCAGCAACGTGATGTTGCCGGTGTCGAGGTTGGCCGCGATGGGGAAGGCCAGGACGACGACGACCACCGCCGTTTCCAGCGGCCGGCGGCGGTAGGCCCAGTCGATCGTCCACAGCAGCAGCAGGATCGTCGCGCCGCGCCAGACGAACCACGCCACGTCCCACGGCAGGAGCGCCCAGGGCGCGAACAGCGGCAGCATCCACGGCGCGTAGACGTACGGCAGGAACGGGCCGGTGGGGTGATACGGGTCGCCGCCGTTGAGCCAGATTCGGACGCCCGCCCAGTACGCCCGGGCGTCCGCGCCGGCGGCGTCTCCCCGGGCGACGAGGCCGGCCGCGACCAGACCGAAGGTGCAGATGAGGATGGCCATGGCCAGGATCCGGCGCCGCTCGCGGAGGCGCGACAGCTCCCGCCGCAACGCCCGCCGGAAGACGCCCGCTCGGCGCCGCGTGGGGGCATCGATGAGGTCCGCGGGCAGCGCCCGCCGGCCGATCACGATCCGCCTACCGCGGGCCACGCCGCGCCGGGCCGGGCCGTCGGCTTGGTCATGTGCCGGATCATCGCACGGGCCCTTCGCTCCCTGCCTCCTGACGATCGTCCCGTCGAGGGGGCCGAAGCCGCCGTTTATACTCCCCGCCAGTCATGCCCGAAGGATCCGTGATCATCATTGGCGGCGCGGAGGACAAGGTCCGGGACCGGGTCATCCTGAACCGGTTTGTCTCGCTCGCCGGCGGGACGGACGCGACCATTGCCGTCGTTTCGACCGCGTCCTCCCTGGGTGAGCTGGCGGGCGAGCGGTACCGCCAGGTGTTCGGGGAGCTGGGCGTCACCCGCGTCCGGCCGCTCCACGCCATCACCCGGCGGCAGGCCAACGACGACAGCGCCGCCCTCGCCCTGCGCGACGCGACGGCCATCTTCCTGACCGGCGGCAACCAGCTCCGCCTCGCCTCGACCATCGGCGGGACGCGCCTGGCCGACGCGATCCTCGAACGATTCCGCCACGGCGCCGTGGTCGCGGGCACGTCTGCCGGCGCGTCCGCCATGAGCAGCCACATGATCGCGTTCGGGGCTTCGGGCGCGACGCCGAAGCACCGCATGGCCCAGATCTCTGCTGGCCTGGGACTCCTGCCCGGCGTGATCGTCGACCAGCATTTTCAGCAGCGCAACCGGCTGGGCCGGCTGCTCAGCGTGATCGCCCAGAACCCCAGCCTGCTGGGCCTGGGCGTCGACGAGGACACGGCCGGGGTCGTGGGCGCCGACCACGTCCTGGAGGTCATCGGCCGCGGCAGCATCACCGTCGTCGACGGCTCGGCCTCCGAAACCGACGCCTGGGAGATCAAGGGCCACCGCCCGCTCATGATCAGCGGCGTGGTGCTCCATTCCCTGCCGTCCGGCTACCGCTTCGACCTGCGGCGACGGCAGCGGCTCGCGACTCCGGCACTGCACGCGCTGCCGGGCGGCAGCGAGGCGGCCGCGTCCAGCTGAGGTCAGGCGGCCCACCGGGGCCGCGAGGAGGAGATTTCGTGGCCCAGACCGCTCCGCCAGCCCGTCGCAAGAAGGCGCCGCCCCCGACGCCAGCGCGACGGAGTCCGGAGCGACGCACGGGACCGCGCCCGGAGCCGACACTGCGGATCCTCGAGACCCGCATCCTGCGCGGCCCGAACTACTGGGCCCGCGAGCCGGTCGTGCGCATGGTCGTCGACCTCGGCGTGCTCGAGGAGTTCCCGTCGAACCTGATCCCGGGTTTCGCCGATGCGATCGTCGAGCTGATGCCCACCCTCGAGGATCACGCCTGCTCGCTGGGCCGGCGGGGCGGCTTCATCACCCGGCTGCGCGAGGGCACATGGGCCGGCCATGTCGCCGAGCATCTGGCCCTCGAGTTCCAGAACCTGGCGGGCACCGATGTGCGGCACGGCAAGACCCGGGCCACCGGCGCGCCGGGCCAGTACAACGTGATCTACGAGTACCGCGAGGAGGCGGTTGGCCTCGAGGCCGGGCGGATGGCCGTCGCCCTCGTCAACCACCTCGTCGCCCCCAGCGACCCGGCCTACCAGTTCGACCTCGTCGGCGCGCTGGAGAACCTCATCCGGCTGGCCGAGCGCCAGGCTTTCGGCCCATCGACCCAGGCCATCATCGACGAGGCCGTCAGCCGCGACATCCCGTACATCCGGCTCGATCGGCAGTCGCTCGTCCAGCTCGGCCAGGGCGTCCACCAGCAACGCATCCGGGCGACGATGACGTCGCGCACGTCGGCCATCGCGGTCGACGTCGCATCCGACAAGAACCTCACCAACCGGCTGCTCGATTCGGCCGGCCTGCCGGTCCCCAAGTCGGAGGTCGTCGAAACCGAGGCTGAGGCGGTCGCCGCCGCGCGCAGGCTGCGCTTTCCGTGCGTCGTCAAGCCGCTCGACGGCAATCACGGCCGGGGCGTCCACCTGGATCTCCGCTCCGACGAGGCGGTTCGGGCGGCCTTCAAGGGCGCCCTGGTACAGAGCCGCTCCGGCTACCTCGTGGTCGAGACCTACGTGGCCGGCAACGACTACCGCTGCCTGGTCATCGGCGGCAAGCTGGCGGCGGTCGCGCAGCGCGTGCCTGCGGGCGTCGACGGCGACGGCGAGCACAGCGTGCGCGAGCTGGTCGAGATCGCCAACCGGGACCCGAGACGCGGCATCGGCCACGAGAAGGTGCTGACCCGGATCAAGCTGGATGCCGCGGCCGAGGAGCTCGTGCGTGGCCAGGGCTTCGAGCTCTCCTCCGTGCCTCCCGTCGGGACCCGCGTCAAGCTCGCCCTGACCGGCAACATGTCGACCGGCGGCACGTCGATCGATCGTACCCTCGAGGCCCACCCGGACAACATCGAGATCGCCGAGACGGCAGCGCGCATCGTGGGCCTCGACGTCGCCGGCATCGACTTCATCTGCCCCGACATCGCCACTCCGGTACGCGAGACGGGCGGCGGCATCGTCGAGGTCAACGCCGCGCCCGGCTTCCGGATGCACACCAACCCGACCGAGGGCGAGCCGCAATACGTCGCGAAGCCGGTGATCGACCTGCTCTTCCCGCCCGGCACGCCGGCTCGCATCCCGATCGTCGGCGTGACCGGCACCAACGGCAAGACGACGACCGTCCGGATGATCAGCCACATCATGAAGTTGATGGGCCGCCACGTCGGGATGACCTCCACCGACGGCATCGTCGTCGACGGCCGGCTCATCAAGAAGGGCGACATGTCGGGGCCGAAGTCGGCCCAGATGGTGCTCCAGAATCCAACCGTCGACATGGCCGTGTTCGAGGTCGCGCGGGGCGGCATCCTGCGCGAGGGGCTCGGCTACGACCGCAACGATGTCGCGGTCGTGACCAACGTGACCGGCGATCACCTGGGCCTGGGCGGGATCAGCTCGATCGGCCAGCTGGCCAATGTGAAAGCGGTCATCGTGGAGGCCGTGCCGCGATCCGGCGCCGCGATCCTCAACGCCGACGATTCACATGTCTACCGGATGGGCCGCCACTGCGCCGGCCGGGTCGTGCTGTTCAGCATGTCGACGCGCAAGGGTGAGGACGGCTTCGACCGCGTCGATGGCCACACCGGCCGCGGCGGTGCCGCGTTCTGTCTCGAGGAGACGGCCGAAGGCGAGCTGATCGTCCTCAAGCTGGGTCCGCGGACCATGCCCGTGCTGTACACCCACCTCATCCCGGCGACGTTCGGTGGCAAGGCCCGCATGAACGTCGCCAACGCGCTGGCCGCCGCGGCCGCGGCGTGGGCCGCGGGCGCTCACCTGCATGACATCAGGCAGGGCCTCCGAACCTTCAGCACGTCCTTCTTCCAGGCGCCGGGCCGGCTGAACCTGGTCGACGTGGGCGGCGTACGCGTGGTCATCGACTACTGCCACAACGTCGACGGGATGCGCCAGCTGGCCGACTTCGTCAACCGGATGATGGCCGAGCCGCAGACGCGCGCCGGGCGGATTGGTCCGGGCGCACGATCCAACGGCCGAGTCGGGCGGGCCATCGGGGTGATCGGCATTCCGGGCGACCGCCGCGACGAGGATCAGAGCGAGTACGGGGCGATCGCCGCCGGGGCGTTCGACGAGATCATCGTCCGCGAGGACAAGAACCTCCGCGGCCGAGCGCCCGGCGTGACCGCCACCAACGTCAACGAGGGCATTCGCGCCGCCAGGGCGGATGGCCGCGGTCGGGCCACGAAATCGGAGAAGATCCTGGACGAGACGGCGGCCGTCCGGATGGCCCTGCGCCGCGCCAGTCCCGGCGACCTCGTCGTGATGTGCGTCGACGACGCCGTCGGCGTCTATCGGCAGGCGATGGCGGCCGCCGGGTCCTCACACGGCGCGACGGCCTTCGCCGATCCCGGCGAGCTCGAGGCACCCGAGGGGTAGCGTTCCGGCGCGGCTTGCTCGCGGCGGCCGCCCGCCTCGGCTTGCCGCCACCTCGGCTTCCTCTCCCAGCCGCCTCCGCTTCCGGACGCAGCCGCCTCGGCTTCCTCACGCAGCGGCATCGCATTGCGCCCCGCGCGATCCAACGATTTCGTCGGACGATTTCGTCGGATGCCGGCGGGCGCTACCTGCGGAGCCAGCCTCTGCCGCGGGGGCGGCAGCTCCCGGCCGCCACGCAGCGCCGATCAGGCGCGGGGGCGCTCCTTGCGACGGGGCACGAGCTCGGTCAGCTCGGCCATCACGTCGACCGGTTTCGCGCCCAGCTCGGCCAGCAGGCGGAAGACCTCTTCACGCTCCTCGTGGCACATGAGCACGATGACCCGCAGATGCTCGGACCGGCGGGCGGTGGCGCCGTCGCGAGCGATCTCCGCGCGAAGGGCCTCCGTCTCCGATTCGTAGATCGGGATCTCTGACGTGGGCCGGCCCGCCGACCGCACGCCGGCCAGCAGCTCGCCATTCATCGATTCGCGGCTGCGGCCGCGCAGGTACTTGAGCGTCTCCTTGACGGCGATCCGCTGAGCCCGCTTGCCGGCGATTCGGCCGATGCCGCGCAGCGTGTCGTCGGGCCGATCGCCGGCAGTCCCGATGATCATCGTGATCTTGCCCTTGCGACGGCCCCCGCCGGCGGCGATGCCCTCGGCCACGTCCAATACGGCGCTGACGCCCGCCTCGTTGTGGGCGAAGTCGACGATCACGATCATGGAGTCGAGGCGGAAGATGTTGAGCCGCCCAGGCGAGCGTTCGGAGGATGGTTTGAAGTCGGCCAGGCCAGCTGCGACGTCGTCAAGCGACGCCCCCAGTCCGCGCGCGCCGCCGGCCGCGGCCAGGGCATTGGCGATGTTGTGGCGGGCCAGGCCGCCGATCGCGATCGGCACGCCGGCGGCCGCGGCGATCCGCCTGGAACGCCCGTTCTCGACCTCGACCAGGTCGCCGTCGCGGAGAAGGTAGGCGCGGCCGCCGGCCGCCAGATGCCGCCGCAGCACGGCCGGCGGCGTCGGCGCGATCGAGAAGTAGGCGACCCTGGCCCCGACCCGGCGCGCGATCGCCGCTACGAATCGGTCGTCCGCGTTGAGCACGACCCAGCCATCGGGCTTGGTGATTCGGCTGATCGTGGCCTTCACTTCGGCCAGCTCGGGCAGGGTGTGGATGCCCTGCAGGTCGAGGTGGTCCGACGACACGTTGGTCAGCACGCTCGCGTCGTTCGATTCGTATCCGACGCCGCGCAGGACCACGCCACCGCGGGCGGTCTCGAGGACCGCAACGTCGACGTCGTCGCGCCCCAGGATCTGGGCAGCTCCGCCGGGGCCCGTCCAGTCGCCCGGATCGACCATCCGCTCGTCGACCAGCACCCCGTCGGATGTCGTCGTGCCCACGTGACGCCCGGCCATGACGAGGATGTGGGTGATCAGCCGGGTAACGGTGCTCTTGCCGTTCGTGCCGCTGATGGACACGATCGGGATACGGCGGTCTGCGTCGCGGATGAGCGCCGGAGGCGTGGCAGCTGCCTCGGAGATCCGCGCCGACCAGCGTTCGAGGAGTCGCGTCTGCGCGCCCGTCAGGCGAGCCTTGCGGACGGGCGACACGTTGCGGTCCGAGAGGGCGAAGGCCGCCTCGGCGATGGCCTGTGCTCGCTCGGCGCCCCTCCATGGCCAGACGACCATCCAGTGGCCCGGGTCGGACGAGCGGTGAACGGTCACCCCGCCGACACCCTCTCCCTGGTCCACCCGCAGGCGGCGGACCCAGCCGACGAGCGCGGCGACATCGTCCGGCCAGTCCCGAGCCGGCACCGGCGCGCCCAACTTGACCAGCGCGTGGCGGGCAGGCACCCGGTCGCCATACCACGACCGGCGCCGCCCGATGGCGACCTCGAGTTTGACGGCCGGCTCGAGCCGGTAGACGTTCGGTCCCTCGAGCAATCGGATCTCGATGAGGCGCACGGTGCGCGCAGGATAGCAAGCCCCGCCGTCGGTAGACTCCGATCATGGAGACCATGACCGAAGCGGACGGTGTGCGTTCGGCCGAGCTCGAGGCGCTCGAATCGGCCATTCGGGCCGCCTTGCCCGACTACCTCGCCGAGCTCGAGCGGATGGTCAATACCGACTGCGGCAGCTACACCAAGGCGGGCGTGGACGCGGTTGGCGCCCGTGCGGCGGCCTTCCTGGAACGGCTGGGTGCGACCGTCGAGCGACGGGCCGACGACAGGCTGGGCGACACCGTCGTGGCGACCTTCGAGGGGACCAGCCGTGGTGGGCCGCGCGTTCTGCTGATCGGCCACCTGGACACGGTCTTCGACCCTGGCACCGCCGCCGAGCGTCCGTTCCGAATCGAGGGTGGCCGAGCATTCGGCCCCGGCGTGACCGACATGAAGTCCGGCCTGCTGGCCGGGTTGCACGCCATCGCCGCCCTGCGGACGCTGGCGGGGAGCGACGGGCTGCCGTTCGAGCGCCTCGCGTTCGTGGCCAATCCAGACGAGGAGATCGGGTCGCCGGCCTCCACTCCCCACATCCGCGAGCTGGCCGCGACCAGCGATGTGTGCCTGGTCCTGGAGTGTGCCCGCGCCAACGGCGACATCGTGTCGGCGCGCAAGGGCATCCTCGATCTGCGCCTGACGGTTCATGGGCGGGCGGCACACGCGGGCGTGGAGCCCGAGAAGGGCCGCAGCGCCATTCTCGAGGCGGCTCGCCTGGTGACCGAACTCCACCAGCTCAACGGCCGCTGGCCGGGCGTGACCGTGAACGTGGGGGTGATCGCCGGCGGCACGCGACCCAACGTCGTGCCCGAGCGTTGCAGCCTCGAAGTCGACGTCCGCGCGACCGCGCGCGACGCACTCCAGGCGGCAGAGGCCGCGATCCGCGAACTGGCCGCGAAGACCAAGGTGCCGGACACGCGGGTCGAGATCGCGGAGATGGGCCGCCACTGGCCGATGGAGAAGCTGGAGCGCTCGGGCCGGCTCGTCGAGCACGCCCAGGCGATCGCGCGACGGCTCGGCTTCGAGGTCCACGATGCCGCGACGGGTGGCGCATCCGATGCGAACACGACGTCCGGGATGGGCGTGCCCACCATCGACGGCCTCGGGCCGATCGGCGGCAACGACCACTCGCCGGCCGAATACCTGGACCTCGAATCGATCGTCCCTCGCACGACGTTGCTGGCCGGGCTGCTGCTATCGATCGCGCGCGATCCGGTCATCGCGGGCTGGCGGGGCGCCGCGCGATGAGCAGCCGGCGCAACATCTCGTCCGGCGGGCCGTGGGAGGGACCGGCAGGGTACAGCCGGGCGGTGGTGGTCGGCGATTCGTGCTGGGTTTCGGGCACGACCGACGCCGGGCCAGACGGTCGCTCGCGTCATCCGGGCGACGTGGCGGGGCAGGCCCGGGCCACACTCGAGATCATCGGCCGTGCCCTCCACGAGGCGGGATTCACGCTCGCCGACGTGGTTCGCACACGCATGTACATCACCGACATCGGCCGTGCGGACGAGCTGATCGCGGTCCACGGCGAGGTCTTCGGCTCGATCCGACCCGCGACCACGCTGGTGGAGGTGTCCGCCCTGCTCGAGCCGACGATGCTGGTGGAGATCGAGGCCGAGGCACGCCGCGGATGAGCGGCGCGGCTCTTCCAAGCTCGCGCTACCTTGCCGGGCTCGAGCCCCTTCGCTCTATCCCAGCCCCGCCGCTCTCCACAGCGCGACGATCGCCACCGCGGCAACCAGGCCGGGCAACAGGCTGCGACGCCAGGCGGTGAGCCCCAGGCAGGCCAGCACGGCCAGGGCCTCGATCCCGACGTGGAACCCGATCCGCCCGCCCGGCCCGACGACCAGGACGTTGACCGCGCCCAGCGCCGCGAGGACCGCCGGTCCTACGAGCCGCAGGTAGTCGAGCACCGGCCGCGGCAGCCGCTCGATGCCCGGCGCGAGCAGGGGCAATGCGCGGGACGGGTAGGTGACCGCGCCCATGAAGACGGCGAGCAGGACCATGCCGGTGCTCATGGCGTCTCCATGCCGGCCGCGCCCGCAACGCGCTTGGGCACGATCAGTCCAAGCAGGGGCCCAAGCAGTCCGCCGGCAACGATCCCGATCCCGGAGCCGAACGCCAGGCTCACCGTGACCGCGATCGACGCGCCGGTCACGGCGGCCACGACCTCGCGCCGGCCGGTCAGCAGGCCGACGGCGAGGCCGACCATCGCCGCCGGAAAGACCACGTCGAGGCCGAATCGCTCCGGGCTCGCGATCTCGCGGCCGGCGAGGGCGCCCGCCACGGTGGCCACGTTCCAGGGGATGAACGTCGCGGCGATGGCAGCGATCCAGTAGCCGCGCTCGTCGGTCCGTCCGCCCCGAGTGAAGTGGGCAATCGAAAGGGCGAACGTCTCGTCGGTCAGGAAGTGGGCCATCAGCGCGCGGCGTGGCCGGGGCACGTCTCGCAACCAGGGCGCGAGGGCGGCCGAGTACAGCAGGTGGCGCGCATTGATAAGCCCCGTCAACAGGATGATCGCGGGCCAGGCAAGGCCGCCGGCGAGGTAACCGATTGCAGCGAACTGGGCTCCACCGGCGAACACGATCGTGCCCATGGCGGCGACCTCGAGGGGCGAAAGGCCGGCACCCTGGGCGGCGAAGCCATACACGAAGCCGAATGCCACGACGGACGCCGCGATGCCGACTGCGTCGACGACGAGTCGGCGCCGGGAGGCCGCGACCGCCAGGTCCGAGGCCGAGCCGCTCATCGGTGGGCCGCGGGTGTCAGCGCAGGAAGGTCTTGCCGCAGGTCCCGTCGCAGACGACGAAGAGAGCGTGCTTGTCGCGGGCATAACCAGCCACGTGCAGCAGACCCGGGCAGCCCTCGGTGGGGCATTTCCAGACCCACCACCGATCGTTCGCGTCGAGCGGCGTCGTCTCCGCCTTGAGGGTGTCCTTGAGCTCGGGACGCTTGCGTAACAGGCGGGCGATGACGGCGGCGCGTTCGGCTTCGGTCTCGCTGCTGTAGGGGTAGTTCTGAGCGACGTTCGACGTCACGCGCCGGCCTCCGCCTCGAACGATGGGATCGCCGGTGGCGGCGTCGTGTGAGCGCAGCCCGCCACCGGCCAGCGGAGTATAGCCACCGATTTCAAGGCCGCAAGCGGGGCTGATCGGGGCGCCGGTCCTCGGGGCTTCGGCCGCCGACCGGTACCGAGCGGCCTCATCGAACGGCGGGCAGGCCGGCGCTGCGTGGATCGGTGGCCGCGGCGAGCGATCCGCCCTTGCCGCCGGCACCTCGCGGCCCGCCATCGACGAGCTCGATGGCGTGGCAGTGGCCAAGCACGCTGTCGAACGGCTCCATCGCCGTGACCGGGTGGCCCATCGCCTCGAGCTCCGCCAGCACGCCCGGTCGGAAGCGGGGCTCGGCGCGGACCTCGACCGGCGGGGCGAAGTGGTTGCCCGGCTCGACGAACCAGCGCGGCGCCGACACCGCACTCAGGACGTCGAGCCCCAAGTCGACCAGGCCCGACACGACTTGGGCGTGGATCTGCGGCTGCGCGTCGCCGCCCATCGAACCAAGCACCACCCACGGTCCCGCGCCCTCCCCGCCGCCACGAAACAGCATCCCCGGCATCAGCGTGTGGAGTGTTCGCTTGCGCGGCTCGAGCAGATTGGGGTGGTCGGCCCGCAGGCTGAAGTACGAGCCGCGGTTCTGGTAATGGATGCCCGTATCGGGATCGACCACGCCCGAGCCGAAGCCCAGGTAGTTGGACTCGATGAGGCTCACCGCGTTGCCCTCGGCGTCGACCGTCGCCATGTAGACCGTGCCTCCGCCCCGCGGCGAGGTCGCCGCGACCGGCCGCGAGGCGCGGGCCGGGTCGATCAGCCGTGCGAGCTCCGCGGCGTGGCCCTTGTCGAGCAGCATCGATACCGGGATGTCCGCAAAGTCCGGGTCGGTGAGGTGGAAGTCGCGCTCCGCCATGGCCAGTTTCGAGGCTTCGATCCCGAGGTGGATCCACGCCGCGTCGCCGTCCGGCGTGGCGCCGGGCTCGAACTGTTCGAGGATGTTGAGGAGCTCGAGGGCGACGATGCCGGAGCTGTTGGGCGGATGGGTCGTGACCCGGACGCCGCGGTAGGTTGTCTCGATCGGCTCCGTCCATGCCGAGCGGTGGGCGGCCAGGTCGGAGGCGGTGATCGCGCAGCCGGCGGCCGCGAGCGCGCGCGCCTGGCGCGCCCCAAGGTCCCCGTCGTAGAAGGCGTCGAAGCCATCCTCTGCCAGGCGCTCCAGCGTCGCG
>JALZAF010000348.1 GCA_030948505.1 Chloroflexota bacterium | reverse complement strand
AGTCTGACGAGCTGGGCGTCGAGGCGATCCGCCGCCGAGCGCGTCGGCAACAGCGCCTGTTCGATTGCGAGCCGCGCCCCGAAGAGGGGACGGCCCGGTGCGGACTCAGCCGAAGCCACGGCCGTGCCACTGGCCAGGGCCACGGCGGCCGCCAGGATAGCCAGGGCAAGGCGTGGCCGGAGCCACGCACGTCGCACCGCTCGCCGGGGCGTGGCGCGATAGGCGGCCATCACGGTCCGGCCGATCCGGTCGAGCGCGGCGGGCGTCGGCGAAAATCGCTCGGCTGCCACGTCCGCCAGGCACGCGACGAGCTCCGCGTCCCGTGGCTCGAGCGGCTGGCCGGTCACTCCGCTGACACCAGTCACGAGCGGGCGACCGCAGTCGTGCCCAGCCCCAATCGCCGAGGGCGATTCGCCGACCCCATCGGCGACACGGCATCCAGGGCGACCGGTTCGGCGGCCGCCGCCGCGGATCCATCCAGGAAGCCGAGATCGACGGCACGCCGTATCACGGTCAGGTGCGGCACTCCGTCGACCGCTCTGAGCGTGGCATGGGTCGGCGGGGTCGTGTCCGACGGCATGGCCGCCAGGAGCCCGCGGCGCAGTGCTGCGATCGCCCGAGCCTGCAAACCGCGAACCGTCGCTTCGTCGCGGCCCATGAGGCGTCCCACGTCCCGCGCCGGCAGGTCGGCGAAGAACCGGTAGGCGATGACGTCGCGCTGGTCGGGTGTCAGCGCCACGAGGGCCCGAACCAGCGCGTCGCGGTCGTCGGCGCCCGCGATCCGGTCGTCCGCCTGCCCGTCACCCCCGCGTTGGACGATCTCCTCGAGGTCAACCGGCTCGCGCCGGGCACGCTCGAAGTCGATGACGAGGTTGCGCGCGATCCGGAACAGCCACGCTCCGAACGGCAGGCCGCGGGCTTCGTATCGCGGCAAGGCTTCGATCATCTTCAGGGACGTCTGCTGCGTTAGATCCTCCGCGTCGGACCAGGCCGAGACGCGGAAGGCGAAAAAGCGATAAACGCGCGGGGCGAAGGCGCGATAGAGGTCTCCGAAAGCGCCCTCATCGCCGCACCGGGCGCTCATGACGAGATCATCGATCCGGGTCTCGCCGGGGACGGTCTCAGTCATCCCCAAAACGGGTCTGCGATTGTCCACCGCGTCCACGGCTCGCACGGCCGCTCGTCGGCGGGCTCGGCGGTGCACGGCTGAGCCTCGGATCCACGCCGGGCGAGCCGATCAGCGCGGGACGCCCAGCGACCGCCCCCCGAGCCCGAGCCCGGGGAGCGGTCGGTTGAGCGGCTGGGGTTGGAAATCAATCTTCCCAGGTCATGCGCCCTTGAAGGTTGCCGAGATCACCTTGGTGCCGTCGGCAACGCGGAAGACGAGACGATCGCCGGCCTTGACGTGCGTCTTGATCATGTGCGCCTGTGCCGAGGACAGGGCGAAGCTGAACGAGACCGAGCCGGTCTTGGTCACGGTGATTTGACGCGAGGCGATGGTGACGCCCTTGCCGGTCTTCGGCCTGGCCACGATCGAGACGCGAACGACGTCGCCCTTCTTCACGCCCATCACCTTCACAGCCACCTTCCCCGAGCTGTAGGTGGACGTGATCGTGATCGTGGCGCTCGCATGGAACGCACCAGCCTTGGTGCTGGCAGTCCAGACGTGGCTCTTGGCTGCGACCGCGATCGCGGAACCGGTCCGCGCGGTGGCAGGCGACGACGCCGCGAACGCCCCGCCAGCAATGGTCAGCGTCAACGCCGAGGCGATGATGGCAATCGTGCCGAGTTTGCGCATGAATCTCTCCAGTGGGCTGGATGCCGAGCGGTACCCCCTCGGATCGCCGGCCGACGGCCGCGACACATGGAGAAACGTGGCCGCACCGGCGAGCGTGGGGCTGCGATATCAAGCTGCGTATGAGGTTCGGTTTCGATTCCGCAACTCGGACGGCGTCCTGGTGCCCTCTTTTGGGCCTGTGCGCCCACGGGCGCCCCTCGTGGTAGCGTCCCCCCGATGAGGGACACGAGCAGAGGCACGACGGCCGCGGGGTCTGCGAGCGTAAATCGATGAGCGGGTCGCGCCGCGGCGGCGGGTTCGGGCGCGTGGGCTCGCAGGCTGGAGCGCCGAGCGCGGGCCGCGAGCGAGGCGGTGGCTGGGGCGGCTTCGGCGGTGGCCCGTTCGGTGGCGGCTCCCCTGCCCCACCCATACCCAGGGAACGGCGCGGCAAGACGCTGCGGCGCATCGTGGCCTTCTTCCGGCCCTACCGGCCGCAGGTCGCGATCGTCCTGATCGCGATCCTGGCCACCAGCCTGCTGGGCCTCATCAACCCGTACCTGCTCAAGCTGCTGATTGACGAGGTCATCGTCGGCCGCCACTACGAGCGGCTGAACTTCTATGTCGGGCTGATGATCGCCATGCCGATCGTCAGCGGTCTGATCGGCGTCGGCCAGAGCTACCTCAACAACGTCATCGGCCAGAACGTCATGCAGGACCTGCGCAACGCGCTCTACGCGCACCTGCAGCGAATGCCCCTGCGCTTCTTCACGGAGACGCGGACGGGCGAGATCCAGAGCCGCCTGGCGAACGACATCGGCGGCGTGCAGGCGGTGGTGACGGACACCGCGAGTTCGGTCACCAGCAACTTCGCGATCGCCATCAGCACGATCGTCGCGATGTTCCTCATCGACTGGCGGCTGACGGCCATGTCGCTGGGCCTGCTGCCGTTCTTCATGTACCTCACCTATCGGGTCGGCAAGGTCCGTCGCGAAGTGAGCAGCGAGACGCAGAAGTCGCTGGCGGACATCAGCGCGCTGACCGAGGAGACCGTGTCCGTCAGCGGGATGCTGCTGACCAAGACCTTCGGCCAGCAGAGTCGGGCCAACGACCGCTTCCGCGGCCTCAACAGGAAGCTGGCCAACCTCCAGATCCGGCAGGCCATGGTGGGCCGCTGGTTCTTCATGATCATCGGCACGATCTTCTCGATCACGCCGGCCTTCGTGTACTGGCTGGCCGGCACGCTCGCCGCGGCGGGCGACCCGACCGCCCCCACGGCGGGCTCGATCGTCGCCTTCACCACCCTCCAGAGCCGCCTCTTCTTCCCGCTCGGCCAGCTGCTCAATGTGCAGGTCGAGATCCAGGGCTCACTCGCGCTGTTCGACCGGATCTTCGAATACCTCGAGATGGACCCCGAGATCGTCGATGCGCCCGACGCCGTCGACCTCGACGCGGCGGCCGTTCGCGGCCGCGTCGCGTTCCGCGATGTCTCGTTCCGCTATCCGACGGAGGCCGTGCCCTCGACTCGGGCCATGGCCGCCATGGCGGATCGCGACGGCACGGATGGCGGGCTGGGCATTGAGGTCGTCCCTGCCGCCGGCAGCCTCGCGGGGGGCCAACCGATCGCCCTGTTGCCCACGTTCAACCTCGAAAAGATCGATTTCGATGCTCAGCCAGGACAGCTCATCGCGCTCGTCGGGCCATCGGGTTCGGGCAAGACCACGACGACCTATCTCATCCCCCGGCTCTACGACGTCGACTCGGGCGCGGTCGAGATCGACGGCCACGACGTCCGGCGGGTGACCCTCGAGTCGCTCGGCCGCGTCATCGGCTTCGTGACCCAGGAGACCTACCTGTTCCATGCCTCGGTGCGCGACAACCTGCTGTACGCCAAGGCCGACGCGACCGAGGCCGAGCTGGAGGCGGCGACGCGCGCGGCGGCCATCCACGACCGCATCGCCGAGCTGCCCGAAGGCTACGACACCATCGTCGGCGAGCGCGGCTACAAGCTTTCGGGCGGCGAGAAGCAGCGGATCGCCATCGCCCGGGTGCTGCTCAAGGACCCCCGCATCCTGATCCTCGATGAGGCCACCTCCGCGCTCGACACGGTCAGCGAGCGGGCCATCCAGGCCGCCTTCGAGCGGGTCATGGCGGGCCGCACGACCATTGCCATCGCTCACCGCCTGTCAACGATCCTGCGGGCCGACCAGATCCTGGTCTACGACCGCGGCCGCATCCTCGAGCGTGGCAGCCATGCCGAGCTGCTCGCCCGGGGTGGGCTCTATGCCCGCCTCTATCACGAGCAGTTCGAGTCGTCGGCGTCGCGGCCGGCGGCCGGTGGCGGCGCAGTCGCGGCGGCTGCGCGGAGCGCGGGATGACCGATCGCCGGGCGGTCCTGACCCACGAAGGCGGGATGCGTTTCACCGCCCGGACCGGGACCGGCCGAACGATCGTCTTCGGCGACGACACAAGCGCCAACGAGAACTCCCCTGTCGAGGTCGTCACCGCGGCCCTCGCCGCATGCAGCGCGATGGATGTCGTTTCCATCCTGATCAAGAAGCGGCAGGTGATCGAGTCCTACACGGTCACCGTGGCCGGGGTCCAGCGCGAGGACTACCCGCAGGTCCTGACCCGGGTAGACCTGCTGCACGAGGTCGTCGGGCCGGACATCACCGAGGCCGCCGTGAGGCGCTGCATCGAGCTGTCGGCGACGAAGTACTGCCCGGTCAACGCGATGCTGTCCTCCGGCGCGACCGAAATCCACCACGCGTTCCGCGTTCGTGGCACGGGCCCGAAGCCGTTCGAGGCCGAGGGCGAAGTCGTCGTGACGGGGCCGTATCGCCGGCCCGACGTGGTCGCCGGAGAACCCGGCTAGCGGTAGCAGATCCGCGACGAGGCCGTGCCGGTCGACGTGACCCGGCCGCCGGTCCAGATCCGGGTGACGAGACTCGGGACCCACCAGCGCAGGAAGTACATCCGGCAGCCCAGGCAGTAGCCGGTCAGCCCGAGCAGGCCTTGCAGGCCGGCGACGGCGAGCGCCAGCCCCCAACCCAAGACCGGCACGCCGGCCGCGAACGCGACCAGCGACAGGATCAGCACCGTGCTGCCGAGCGTCTGCGCGAAGCGCGGCGGGTACTCGTGCTCCGGCTCGGCTGGGCCCAGGTGCAGCACCTTGACGCTGCGTCGCCAGACGATGCCGTAGATCGAGTAACGCAACCCGAACGCGGCGCTCACGCCGATCGAGAGGAGCGCGAGCGCGACACCAACCGGTGCGTTGATCAGGAACGACACGATCAGCAGCGCACAGGAGACCGCGGCCCCGAAGCGATGGCCGCGCGGATCGATCTTTCGCGCGGGCGGCAGCGATGCGGTGGCTCCGGCGGGAACGGCGTTCGGCATCGGGGGCTCCAGGGGGCTACGGTGGCGTTGAGCCGCGATCCTACACCATTGTCTACTGGTTCAGTAGGAGTTATGGGACGTGAGTACGGTTGCATGACTATGCAGACGTCCCGTATAGTCATACGCCCATGACCGCCGTCTCCTCGACCCGCGCAACTCGGGGGCGATCCGCCGCCGGTGCCGACCGCCCCGTCCGGGTGGCGATCGTCGGTGCCACCGGCTATGTCGGGTCGGAGCTGGTGCGGCTGCTCGCGCGCCACCCGAACGTCGAGATCGTGGGGCTCGTGGCCCGCGGGCGCGAACACGAGTCCGTCACGGCGACCCATCCGCACCTGGCCACGACCGGGCTGCTCATCGATGCCGAGCGGCCGGAGGCCGACGCGATCTTCCTTGCCCTGCCGCATGGCACGGCCGCGTCCATGGTCCCCGAGCTTGCCGCGAACGGCAGCGCGATCATCGACCTGGGGCCCGACTTCCGGCTACGCGACGCCGCCGAGTACCCGCGTTGGTACAACTTCGAGCATCCCGCCCCGCAGCTGCTCGCCGGCGCGGTCTACGGCCTGCCCGAGCTGCATCGCGCGGCGCTCCAGGCATTGGTAGACGCGCCGGTCGCCATCGTCGGCTCGCCCGGCTGCTACCCGACGGCAACGCTCCTGGCGCTCGCCCCGCTGGCCAGGGAAGGGCTCATCGGCGACCTCGTCGTCGACGCCAAGAGCGGTGTCTCCGGCGCGGGGCGCGAGGCCAAGCCGGAGATGATGTTCTCCGAGGTCAACGAGAGCGTGAAGGCCTACGGGCTCGGCGGTCATCGCCACGTGGCGGAGATCGAGCAGGAGCTGGGGGTGCTGGGCGCGCGCGGCGCGAACCCGGGCGTGGGGCGGGTCGACTTCCTGCCCCATCTCGTGCCGATGACACGGGGCATCCTGTCGGCCTGCCACGTCCGCCCCACGCGGCAGGTGACCCAGTCCGAGCTCGACGAGCTGTACGCCGCCTTCTACCAGGACGAGCCGTTCGTGACCGTGGTCGCCGAGCCGCCCGCCACCAAGCACGTGACCGGCAGCAACGAGGCGCGGATCCATGTGCGGCACGACGCCCGAACCGGCCGGATCATCGCCATCGGCGTGATCGACAACCTGGTCAAGGGCGCGGCGGGCCAGGCCGTCCAGGCATTCAATCTCGTCCACGGGTTGCCCGAAACGGCCGGCCTGCAGCAGCTGCCGCTGGCGCCATGACGACGACCACCGAAACGACCGCCGGGCTGCCGCCCCTGACCAGCGATCTGCCGAAGGTGGAGCGGAAGGCGATGCTGCCGCGCGGCTTCGTCGCCGGTGCAGCGACCTGCGGGATCAAGGCATCCGGCCGGCCCGACCTGGCGATCGTGGCCACGTCTGACGGGCCTGTGGCGGCGGCCGCGGTCTTCACGACGAATACGTTCGCGGCGGCCCCGGTGCGGCTGTCGAAGCGCCATCTCGGGGCCGGCCACTTCGGGTTGGCGCGCGCGATCATCTCGACCAGCGGCTCGGCTAACGCGGCGACCGGCGCGGCAGGCGACGCGGACCAGGAGCGGATCGGGGAGGCCCTCGCCGCGGCCCTCGGGTTCGGCGGCCAGAGCGAGCTGACGCTCCACCTCTCCACCGGGATCATCGGCACGCGACTGCCGGTCGACCGCGTCGTTGCCGGTATCGATGGGCTTGCTTCCCAGCTGTCAGCTGACGACGGCGCTCTGCTTGCCGCCGCCGAGGCCCTCCGAACGACCGACTCGAAGACCAAGATCGTGACGACGAGCGTCGCCCTGCCCGGCGCCGGCGGCGACGTGCGTGTGACCGTCAGCGGCATCGCCAAGGGCGTCGGCATGATCCACCCGCGGATGGCCACGATGCTGTCGATCGTGCTGACCGATGCGGCTGTCGATCCCCAGGCGCTCCACGGGCTGCTGCGCGCGGCCACGGTCAGGACGTGGAACCAGCTCTCGGTTGACGGCGACACGAGCACCAACGACACCGTCTTCCTGCTCGCGTCCGGGGCCGCGGGCGGCAAACCGGTCGCGGCCGGATCGGCGGCCGCGGCCGCGCTCGGCAAGGCGGTCGAAGCCATTGCCCGCGATCTTGCTCGCCAGCAGGCAGCCGACGGGGAGGGCGCGACGACCCTGCTCACGTGCCAGGTCTCGGGTGCGGTCGACGACGCCGAGGCGCGTGCAGTCGCACGGGCCGTGATCTCGAGCAGCCTGGTCAAGGCCGCGATCCACGGGCGCGATCCGAACTGGGGTCGCGTCGCAGGCGCCGCCGGCAACGCCCGACTGGCCGACGCTCCGGTACTCGAGGCGGCGGGGTTATCGTCCGCCGATGCCGCGCGGCGTGCGGGCCAAGCTGCCTCCCTTGACCCCGATCGTCTTCGGATCTCGATCGCCGGGCACCCCGTGTTCGATGGCTCGCGCGGCGGTCCGGTCGGCTTCGATCGTTCGGCCGCCCGTGCCGCGATGAAGGCTTCGGAGGTCCTCGTCCGGCTCGACCTGGGACTCGGTGAGGGCAGCGGCGAAGCCTTCGGCTGCGACCTGACCGAGGCCTACGTGGTCGAGAACTCCGAGTACACGACATGAGTGAGGTCCTCGTCGTCAAGCTGGGCGGCACGACCATCGACGACCAGCGCCACGTCCTCGACGAAGTGGCCGCGGTCGCGCGCCGGCGGCCCGTGGTGCTCGTCCATGGCGGCGGCAAGCGGATCACCGAGTGGCTCGAACGGCTCGGCGTCAAGTCGACGTTCGAGGGCGGGTTGCGGGTCACCGACGCGGCCGCGCTGGAGGTGGCCGCCGCGGTTCTCCGGGGAGTGGTCAACAGCGAGCTGGTCAGCACGCTGCGCGACCTCGGCGTCGATGCCGTTGGGCTGTCCGGCGTCGACGGCGGGTTGCTCATCGCCGAGCGCGTGCCCAACGTTGGCCTCGTCGCGCATGTCGTCGGCCTGCGACGCGACCTCATCGACGCGATCCTCGTGGGCGGGCAGGTGCCAGTGGTCGCCCCCCTCGCCCGCGACGAGGGGGGCGTCGTGTGCAACGTCAACGCGGACGACGCGGCCGCAGGCATCGCCGCTGGTCTGGGCGCGCGGCAGCTCGTGCTGCTGACCGACGTCGACGGCATCCGCGACGCGAATGGCGCCCGCCTGGACTCCGTCACGGCGGACGAGGCGGAGGGGCTGATTTCGCGCGGCGTCATCGAGGGCGGGATGGTGCCCAAGGTTCGGGCGGCGCTCATGGCCCTGACCTGGCCGGGCTCCGAAGCGGTCATCGCCGACTCGTCGGCACCGGGGGCGCTGGAGCGATCGCTGAACGACCCGTCGTTCGGAACACGCGTCACCGCCGGCCGCGCGGCCGGAGTGGGTGCCGCATGACGCTCAACGGGGCGACGAAGCGCAGGCGCCAGCAGGCGATCCGGGAGCTGATCGCGCGACGTCCCGTCGCCAGCCAGACCGAGCTCGCGCGGATGCTCGCGGCGCGCGGCATTCCCGCCACGCAGGCGACCGTCAGCCGCGACGTGGCGGAAATGAACCTCGTGCGCGTCGCACGCAACGGGCGCCAGGCGTGGGTGTCGCCAGTCGACCTCGCGCCGCCGTCCTCGGCCGGCGACGAGCGGCTGCGCCGGATCCTGACGGACATTCCGGTGACCGTCGGGCGGAGCGGCCTGATCCTCGTCCTGACCGGTACGCCGGGCACCGCCGGCGCCATCGCCCAGGCCATCGACGAGTCGACGCTGTCCGAACAGGAGGGCACGCTGGCGGGCGACAACACGTTGCTCGTGCTGTTCGCCGACGAGCGGCGGCTCGAACGCTGGCGCGAGCGATTCCGCGAGATCCAGGGCCTCGCCGCTGGGCCGGCCGGTTCGACTCCCTCCCCCACTCACGCATCGTCCCCAACCCGCTGAACCGGAGAGCTGCCGTCATGCACAAAGTCGTCCTGGCCTATTCCGGCGGACTCGACACGTCGGTCGCCGTTGCCTGGCTCAAAGAGCAATTCGGCGTCGAGGTCGTCACGCTGACCGTGGACGTCGGCGGCGGTTCACTGCGCCAGGGCGTCGAGAAGCGGGCGATGTCGGCCGGGGCCTCGAAGGCCTACGTGGTCGACGCGCGCGAACGCTTCGTGACCGATTTCGTATGGCCCCACCTGCAGGCCAACGCGCTGTACCAGGGGGCGTACCCACTGGCGACGGCGTTGGCCCGACCCCTGATCGCCCAGCTGCTGGTCGAGGTCGCCAAGCGTGAGGGCGCCGACGCGGTCGCCCATGGCTGCACCGGCAAGGGCAATGACCAGGTCCGCTTCGACGTCGCCGTCCACGCCCTGGACCCGGGCCTGGAGGTCGTCGCGCCAATGCGGGTCGGCATGGGCCTGTCGCGCGAGCAGGAGATCGACTACGCGGCCGAACGCGGAATCGAGATCCCGATCACCAAGGCGTCGCCGTACTCGATCGACGTCAACCTGTGGGGCCGCTCGATCGAAACGGGTGTGCTCGAGGATCCCTGGGTTTCGCCGCCGGCCGATGTCTACGAGTGGACGGTCGAACCATCGAAGGCGCCAGGTCCGAAAGAGATCGCGCTCGAGTTCGAAGGCGGTATTCCCGTCGCCCTCGGTGGCGAGCGCCTGCCCGCCGTTTCACTTGTTGACCGTATTAGCGCGCTAGCAGGGCAGCATGGCGTGGGCCGGGTCGACCACGTGGAGGACCGGCTGGTGGGGATCAAGAGCCGCGAGATCTACGAGGCGCCCGCGGCGACCGTGCTCCACACCGCCCATCGCGCGCTCGAAGGCCTGACCCTGACGAAGGACACTCTCCGCTTCAACCGACTCGTCGCCGACGAGCTGGCTCGGCTGACCTACGACGGCCTGTGGTTCAGCGCGCTGCATCGCGACCTGCGCGGCTACGTCGCGTCGTCGCAGCGGGTCGTGTCGGGCGAGGTCCGGGTGCGGCTGGACCACGGCTCGGCGGTCATCGCCGGCCGCCGCTCGCCGTTGTCGCTGTACGACAAGAGCCTCGCCACATACGACGAGGGCGACGCATTCGACCACGCCGCGGCCGTCGGGTTCATCGAGATCTTCGGCCTGCCCCTCCGCGTCGAAGCGGCGCGGCACGGCGCCGTCGGTCCGCGCTACGGCGCCGCCTGGACGTGGACTGATCCGCTCCTCGAGCACCTGCCGACAAAGGTCTCCGAGCGCGAGGGCGCCTCGGTCAGCTGACCGGCAACGTTCGGCCGCCTGGCTGGCCGCCCTCGACGCATCGGCGATCATCAGGGCATGACCGCCGCCCCGGCACCACCCGCGAGCGACGCCCGCGCCCCGTCAACACCCCCGGCCCGCGGGGAGCGCGCCGCTCGCCGCCTGCGGGAGCTGTCGTTCCTGCACGAGATCGCCCAGCTCGCGACACTCGCCCGCGACTGGGACGAGCTCATGCGGACGATCGTCGACCGCACGACCGAAGCGATGGCCGTGGAGGTCTGCTCCTTCTACCTCGCCGATCGGCAGGGCCTGCGACTGACACTGGCGGCCACGAACGGGCTCGATCCGTCGCAGGTCGGCCAGGTCAGCCTGGCCTTCGGTGAAGGGATCACCGGCCTGGCGGCGAAGCGACGGCGGCCGGTCCAGGTGCCCGACGTCACCGTGGACAAGCGTTTTCGGTGGGTCCGCGGCTTCGACATCGCCGGGCTGCACGGGATGCTTTCGATGCCGGTCGTGTGGCATGACCAGGTGGTCGGCGTGCTCAACGTCCAGTCGGTCGAGGTCCGCCGCTTCCGGCGCGGCGAGGTCGAGTTCCTGCGCACGATCGCCGCACTGCTGGCCGGGATCATCGAAAAAGGCCGCCTCCAGGCGGAGGTCGAAGGCCGTCTCGCATCGCTGACCGCGCTGGACGCTGCCCGGGCGGAGCTGCTGAGCGTCGTGACCCACGAGCTGCGGACTCCTCTCTCGGTCGTCCGCGTGTACGTCGAGCTGCTGGCCGAAGCCGCCGCGGCCGGCGTGGCCAAGGGCTCGCCGGGTGGTGACGCGAGCAGCTGGCAGAAGCACGCCATCGACCAGCTCTCACGGCTCGACCGGCTCGTGGACTCGATCCTTGCCTCCGTCCGTGGGGAAGGCCTGACCGGTCTCGCCCGCGAGCCGTTCGACATCGCCGTCGCCGCATCCGAAACAGTCGAGACGCTCCGCCTCCTCCTCCACCCCCACCCCATCCGCTGGTCGCCGCCTGCCGACGCCCTCGTCGCCCGGGGCGATCCCGCCCGCTTCCGCCAGGTCCTCGAGCAGCTGCTCGAGAACGAGTCGAAGTACGTGCCCCCGGCCGACGGCGTGAGCCTGGGCGCGTGGCGAGAGGGCACGGAGGTCCGGATCTACATCACCGACGATGGGCCGGGAATCCCGGTGGCCGAATGGGAGAGCGTCTTCGAGCCGTTCGTCCGGATCGAGGGCCGGGGACGCGGCTCGGGCATCGGGCTGTTCGCGGCGAGGCGCCTCATGGACGCCATGGGCGGCCGGGTCTGGCTGGAGGCGAATGGCTACGGTGGCAGCCGTTTCGTGGTGGCGCTCCCCGCCGGCTAGCCCGCGCCGCTAGGATGCAGCGCGTGAACGCACCCGGCTCGCGAGGTCGCGTCGCCCTCCCGGAGAGCATCACGTCGAGCGGTGTGGTGGCCATCGCTCGCGGCGCCGACCCGGACCGCGCCTCGACCATCGCCCTGGCCCTGCTGCGCGGCGGCATCTCGGCCTTCGAGATGACGCTGAACGAACCCCAGGACAAGGCCCTCGAGGCGATCCGCCAAGTGGCGACTCGCTACTCGGGCAGCGAGCTGCTGCTGGGCGCCGGAACCGTGCTGACGATCGACGCCGCCAAGCGTGCCGTCGAGGCGGGGGCGCGCTTCCTCGTCTCGCCGCACACGGACCCCGAGCTCATCAAGTGGGCCGTTCAGGCCGGCATCCCGGTTCTCCCGGGCGCCTTCACCGCGAGCGAGATCCTGCTGGCGTGGGGCGCGGGCGCGACGGCGGTGAAACTCTTCCCGGCCTCTGTCGTGGGAGCGCGCGGCCTGCGCGAGATCCGGGGACCGCTGCCGGACATCCCGATCGTCCCGACGGGCGGGGTGTCGGCCGAAACGGCGGGCGCCTTCATCGAAGCGGGGGCGGTCGCGGTCGGCGCCGGAGGCTGGCTTGTCGGCGACGGCAAGCCGCAGGGTATTCGGGAGCGGGCAGCGCTGATCGTCGAGGCCGTCGAGGACGCCCGGGCCGGTAGTGCCGCGCCCCCGGCATGAAGATCACCGACGTCAAGACGTATCTCGTCGGCAACGCCTGGAAGAACTGGCTGTTCGTCCGGGTCGAAACGGATGAGGGCATTCACGGCACCGGCGAAGCGACCCTCAACGCCTTCTCGGCCACGGTCGAGACCGCCGTCCACGAGCTGCGTGACGCCTACACCGGGCTCGAACCGGCCCACGTCGAGCTGCTGCTGCAGCGGATGATCCGCGACGTCTACACCGACGGCGGCCAGATCCACATGGCGGCGGTGTCGGCCATCGAGGTCGCTTGCTGGGACATCGTCGGCAAGGCCGCCGGCAAGCCGATCCACGAGCTGCTGGGCGGTCGAATTCGGGATCGCGTCCGCGTCTACGCCAACGGCTGGTACCGGGTGGACCGAACGCCCGAAGCCTTCGCCGAGCGCGCTCGAGACGTGGCCAAGCGCGGCTACACGGCCATGAAGTTCGATCCGTTCGGCGCGGCGTGGCGGGTCCAGGACCGGCGCGAGGAGGACCTGTCGATCGCGATCGTGGCGGCCGTCCGCGATGCGGTCGGGCCGGAGGTCGACCTCATGATCGAGGCCCACAACCGGTTCAGCGTGTCGTCCGCCCTTCGGATCGCCGACCGGCTGGTCGAATTCCGTCCGGCCTGGCTGGAGGAGCCAGTCCGACACGACCAGATCGGAGCGATGGTCGAGGTCGGCCACCGATCACCCGTGCCGGTCGCTACCGGCGAGAGCTTCACGTCCCTTGGCCAGTTCGCCGACCTTCTCGCCCATGACGCCGTGCATATCCTCCAGCCCGAACCGCTCCACGTGGGTGGGCTGTGGCGGACCCGGCAGGTGGCCGCGATGGTCGACGCGCACCACGGGGTCGTGGCGCCACACAACGCCCAGGGCCCCGTCTGCAGCGCGATCTCGGTGCAGCTGGGCGCCTGCATCCCGAACTTCTACGTCCAGGAGTCGTTCGACGAGTTCAATGCGCCGTGGTCGCGCGAGATCGTGGACCACCCGGTCCTGCCGGTTAACGGCTACGTGGAGGTGCCGACCGCGCCGGGCCTGGGGATCGACCTGGACTGGGACCGGCTGGCCGCGCATCCGTATGAGCGCCAGCATCTGCTGCGACTGTTCAGCCCCGGCTGGGAGCGACGCGAGATCACGCCAGGTAGCGAGGCATGAGCGAGGCGGCGGCCGGAGCGGAGGTGGTCACGCTCGGGGAATGCCTCCTCGCGCTGGTCGCTTCCTCGCCGGGTCCATTGGCCGAGAGCGGCACGTTCGAGCGGCACATTGCCGGCGCGGAGGCCAATGTTGCTGTCGGATTGGCCCGCCTCGGCCATCGCGTCGCCTACATCGGGCGAGTCGGGGCGGACGGTTTTGGGACGGCGATCATCCGGCGTCTGCGCGGCGAGGGCGTGGACGTAGGTCATCTGACGGTCGATCCGGCGCCGACCGGGGTGATGATCCGCGAGCGGCGGGCGGTGGGGCCGGCCCAGGTCCTGTACTACCGAACCGCCTCGGCGGGTTCGCGGCTCGACGCCACCGACGTCGACGCGGCGGCCGCCGACAGGGTCTTCGAAGGCGCCCGATGGCTCCACATCACCGGGATCACGCCCGCCTTGTCGGCGAGCGCACGGGCGGCGGTCGAACGTGCGATTGCCGTGGCCCGCGAACGGAACCTCACCGTCAGCCTCGACCTCAACCTGCGACGAAGGCTGTGGTCCGAAACGGAGGCGGCACGGACCTTCCGCGATCTCGCTTCCCGAGTCGACATGGTCATGGGCGACGAGGACGAAGTCCGACTCACGACGGGCACGAAAGACTCCGGGGAAGCCCTCGCCAAGGAGCTCCTCGCCCTGGGTCCGTCGACCGCCGTGGTCAAGCTTGGTGCCGATGGCGCGGTCGCAGCCACGAGCAAAGGAACGATCCGGGTCCCGGCCCTGCCGGTCGCGGCGATCGTGGATCCAGTCGGGGCGGGCGACGCATTTGCAGCCGGCGTGATCGCGGCCCACCTGAAGGACGAGCCGCTGGAGCGCGCGCTGGCGTGGGGTTGCGCCTGCGCAGCAGCCGCGCTGGCGACCGTCGGCGACATGGCCGGCCTGCCGGACCGAGCGGAGCTCGAGCGGCTCCTCGCCGTCGGCGGCGCGGACACCCTGCGCTAGGCGCACGTTATCCTCGGCGGCCCTCGTCGAGCATCCGGATCTCCGTCATGACGTCTTGTCCGGCAACGAAAAGAGGGCCCAGCTGGTGGCGTCGGGCGCGCAAGAGCGCCTCGGGCACGCCCGCGGTCATGTCGCCAGCCGGTGTTCGGACGTGGAACCGGACCTGGCCGGGCCCCGGCAACGGGAAGTCCGAGGTTGCCGTCATCGACTGCGCGGCGTCGGCGGCCGCCTGGAGGAAGCGCTCCGCCGCTTCGCGCACGGCGAGGTGCTGGCCGGCACCGGTGGTTCCGCCACCGGCCGATGAGTACAGGCTGACGGTGCCGTCGGCAAGCGCGACGAGCGACGTGGTGCCGGTGCCAGCGTCCCTGCCGATCTCCATCAGCGCGACGGAAGCGCCAAACCAGTGACCCTCGGGAATTTGCAGCCCGGCGGGGTCGAGGCTAAGGGCCCGCGAGCGCTGCGTCTCGTAGCGGCTCCCCGATCCGCCTGTGCGCCCCAGCAGCCGTCCGAGCCAGCCCATCTCAGCCCATCCTCAGCCGGCCGCGCCGACGACCCGCGTCTCGAGCGAGCGGAGCCGGGCGTATCCGGGCTTGACCACCTCGGAGATGATCCGCAGCCGCTCGTCGAACGGGGCGAACGCGCTCTTCATGGCGTTGATCGTCAGCCACTCCATCTCGCCCAGGCCGATGTGAAACGCCTCTTCGAGGGCCGCGAACTCGCTCGACAGCGTGACGTTGGACATCAGCCGGTTGTCCGTGTTCACGGTGACCCGATAGCGCAGCCGCCGCAATAGCTCGATCGGGTGCTCCCGGATGGACGGCGCGGCGCCGGTGTGGACGTTCGAGGTGGGGCACATCTCGAGCGGCACCCGCCGGTCGCGCACGAACGACGCCAGCCGGCCCAGCTCGACCGAGCCGTCGTCGCGCACGGTGATGTCGTCCACGATCCGGACCCCGTGCCCCAGCCGCTCCGCGCCGCAGTACTGGAGGGCCTCCCAGATGGACGGCACGCCGAACGACTCGCCGGCGTGGATCGTGATGTGGAAGTTCTCGCGCCGGACGTATTCGAAGGCATCGAGGTGGCGGGTGGGGCGGTAGCCCGCCTCGGGGCCGGCGATGTCGAAGCCGACCACGCCTTCGTCGCGCCAGCGCACCGCACATTCGGCGACCTCGACCGAGCGCGCCGCCTGGCGCATCGCCGTGACGATAGCCTTCATGACGATGGGCGTGCCGGCGGCCGCGGCCCGCTCCATCCCCAACCGGAACCCCTCGATGTTCGCGGCCACCACGTCGTCCAGGGTCAGGCCGCGCTCCGTAGACAGCTCCGGCGCGTAGCGCACCTCGGCGTAGACGACGCCGTCGGCCGCGAGGTCCTCCGCGCACTCGGCCGCGACGCGGATGATCGCGTCGCGCTCCTGCATGACCCCGACGGTGTGGGCGAACGTCTCGAGGTAGAGCTCGAGGGACTTCCGATCCGCTCCGCGCCGAAACCAGGCCGCCAGCTCGACCGGATCCGTCGTCGGCAGCGCGTTGTAGCCGTATTCGGCCGCCAGGTCGACGACGGTCGTTGGCCGGAGCCCGCCGTCGAGGTGGTCGTGGAGGAGGGCTTTCGGTGCCTGACGGATGGTTTCGAGGGTGAGCATGGGCCCTCCCGAGCGTTGGACGGATGGTAGCGCCTGTCCCTATAGGTCGAATGACCGATGTCTGGCTTGAACCCGAGCGTAGACTTCCGCCATGAGCCGCCTGGGGCCGCTGCTCTGCCCGATCCTGGTGGGTCGCGACGACCTGCTTGAGCTCGCCGACCGTCGCCTGGCCGACGTTGCCGCGGGCCACGGCCGATTCCTCCTGCTGTCCGGGGAGGCGGGGATCGGCAAGTCCCGGTTCGTTGGCGCCATCGACCGCAAGGCCCTGGCCCGTGACTTCCGCGCAGCGGGCGGCTACGTCGCCCCACAAGACCGCGACGTGCCGGCGGCCTCGCTGCTGGACCTGGCGCGGACGATGCTCCGCATGCCCGAATTCGCAGACCTTGGTCGCGACCTGCTCCGGATGCGTGGAGAAGCCGCCTCCGCCCACTACGTCGGCCGCCGGATGTTCGTTCTCGACGTCGTCGATCGCATCGCCACCGTCATCGACCGGCCCACGCTCCTCAGCTTCGAGGACCTCCAGTGGACCGACGACCTGAGCCTGGAGATCATCGCCGAGCTGGCCCGCAGGACCCGCGACGATCCGCTTCTCGTGGTCGCGACCTATCGAACCGATGAGCTGGCGCCGGGAGCGGCTCTCCGGGACTGGCGAGCCAGGATCCTGACCCAGCGACTGGCCGAGGAGGCACGGCTCACCCCGCTGACCGTCGACCAGACCGCCCTGATGACGACCCTCATCATCAACACCGGCCTGCCGGCCCCGCGCGAGGTCGTCTCGGCCGTGTATGAGCGCACCGACGGGATCCCGCTCCACATCGAGGAGCTGCTGGGCGCGCTCGATGAGGACGCGCGGACGGATGGGCGCGCGATCCGGGAGGCGGTTGTTCCCGACTCGATCGAGGACGCCGTGCTCGAGCGGATCGGCCATCTCTCCCCCGAGGCGCAGGCGGTCGCCCAGGCAGGGGCGATCATCGGCCGCTGCTTCGTGCCGGAGGTCCTGGCCGGGATCATGGACCTGCAGCCCGAGACGCTCGACGCGCCGCTGCAGGAGCTGGTTGACCACAGCTTCCTCGATCCGCCCGGCCTGCGCGGCGTCTACGACTACCGCCACCAGCTCCTGCGGGATGCGCTCTATCGAAGCGTGCCCCAGCGGACGCGGCGGCGGCTGCACGCGCGAGCGGCGGAATTCGGGGCCCAATTGGAAGGGGCCTCGGAGGTCCACGCCTCGGTCCATTTCGAGCGCGCCGGCCTGCGCCCGCAGGCGTTCCGTGCCGCGCTGACAGGCGCCCGCGACGCGTCGCGGCTGTCCATGCATCGCGAGGCGGTCGAGCTCTACCGGCGCGTGGTCGATAACCTGCCGGTCGACATCGGCGACGCCGAGCACGCCGAGTTGCTCGACGCGTTCAGCGATGAAGCCGGCGCCATCGAGGACGACGAGCTGAGCGAGCGCCTGGCGGTGGAGGCGCGGGAGCGCTACCTGGCCGCGGGACGGCCGCTCGACGCGATCCGGATGCGAATGCAAGTGGCGGCGGTGGCGCGTCGCGGCGGCCACCCCATCCCGGAACGGATTGCGCCGCTCGTGCTGGCGCTCGCCGAACTGGAGGCACTGCCGGCGACCCCCGAGCGCGAGCGTCTTCGTGGCCAGCTGCTCGTGTACATGTCCGTCATGCAGCTCGACGCGCTCGAAACGGACGAGGCCCGGGCGGCGGCCCTCGCGGCGAGGGGGGTCGCGGAAGCCGTCGGCGATCGCGCCACGGCCGTCGACGCCGCCTGCCGCCTCGGGTCCGTGGATGTCGTCATCGGCGACGTCGACGCCGGCCTCGATAGCATCGCCCGGGCTGCAGTCGAGGCGCGCGAAGCTGGCTGGGAGGACATCAGCGTGACCGCCTATCGCGACGCGGCGCTCATGGCGCTGCGGGTCATGGACTACCCACGCACGGAGACCTTGCTCGCCGAGGGCCTGCTGTACGCCCATGCGGTCGAGCAATCGCACTGCGGCCACATCATCGCCTCTACCCGGGCCCTGGTTGCCTGGGCCGCCGGGCGCTGGGACGAGGCGGTCGTCATCGGCGAGCAATCGCTGGCAGACCGTGGCGGTGGAGCTCGGGCAGCGGTGACCGCTCGAACGTCGATCGGCTACGTCGCAGCCGGCCGCGGCCAGGTCGATCGGGCGCGGGCGCTGCTCACCGAAGCTCTCGAGATCGGCCGGCGCAGTGGCGCCCTTGAGCTGATCCTCCCGCCGCTGTGGGGCCTGGCGGAAGCCGACCTCGCCGCCCGGGACTATCGGTCAGCCACCGAGCGCTGCGAACAGGCACTCGATCTCGGTGCCGCAACGGTGGAGCGCGCGCTGCTGGCGCCGTTCGTCGTCACCGGCGTGCGCGCGTGGCTCGAGGCCGATGGCCCGGACGCCGCGGAACGCTGGCTCTCGCGGATCGGCGAGCACCTGGCGCCGACTCCCCGCTTCGCCCACCCGGCAGTCGACCACGGCACGGGCCTGGTCAGGATGGCGACGGGGTCTACTGGCGCCGCTCGCGACGCCCTGGAGACCGCTGTTCGCGGCTGGGACGAGCGCGGGCGAACATGGGAGGCCACCTGGGCGCGGCTCGATCTCGCCCGCTGCCTGGTCCGCACGAACCGCCATGCGGACGCCGCGACTCTGCTGGCGGACGTGGCGACGATGGCCGCCCGGCTCGGCAGCCGGCCCCTGGCGGCACGAGCGGAGGAGCTGACCCGGACGGCACGCGGCCGCGGCTTTGAGGAGGAGCCGTGGCGCCCGCTGACCGCCCGCGAGTTCGAGGTCGCCAAGCTCATCGCCACCGGGCTGACCAACCCGGAGATCGCCGCGCAACTGGTCATCGCGCCGAAGACGGCCAGCGCGCACGTCGAGCACATCCTGGCCAAGCTGGGGGTGACCCGCCGAGCGGAGATCGCCGCCTGGGTGACGACCGTCGCCCCGGCCGGCACGGGTCCCAGGACGCGCGAGCCGGTCCTCGCCGGTCGATCCTGAGC
>JALZAF010000340.1 GCA_030948505.1 Chloroflexota bacterium | reverse complement strand
TATTGGTTGCCGGCCGTGTAGCCGTTGACCCCGTTGTCGTTGAACACGAGCTTCACGCCCGCATCGACAGCCGGCTTGAAGGCTTTGGCCGCGGATGTCGGGTCGTTGGGCAGTGACAGCATGATGTCCGGTTTGCGCGCCATGGCGGTCTCGACGTCCGAGGCCTGCTTAGCCGGATCGAAGTTCGAGTCGGCCGTGACTACAAGCTGGAGACCGACCTTGGCTGCTTCGGCCTTGGCCCCAGCCTCGACCGCGTTGAACCAGGTCGACGTGCCAGACGGGAGATAGGCCCACTTGTAGTGCGCGGCGTTGGCCTTCGAGACCTGGTCGGCCGTGAGGTCCGGGATGTCACCGGCAGACGTGGAGGCCTCGCCGTTCGGGCCAACTGTCGTCTTCGTGAAGTCGGCGGTCGCCGGCTTGCATCGAGTCGTCGCACCTGGGAGTGGAGCCTGGGATGCGGCGGATCCGCCGGGCCCTGTCGAGGACGCCGCCTGCCCACAGGCGGATGCGCCGATCGCCACTGCCATGAGCATGGCGAGTCTTCGTCGACCATTCACGTTCAGATCCTCCTCATTCAGCCCTGGGCCACATTTGCCGGGCGTCGACTCCCCTTCGGGCGCTCACGGATGACTGGCGTCGTGTTCCGGAACTCGCCTGCTTCGAACCCGGAACGCTCGGCGAGATGGCCAGCCAGCAACTGGAGGGGCACCATGTCGGCCACGCTGCCGAGCGGAGACCGCCGCTCGATCGTCCTCAGCGTCCGCGGGTCCCCGGCCCTCGCGTTGCTGGGCATTCTCCCGACCAGTGCCAGGAAGCCGGGCAGGGCGCGCAGCTCTAGGACGTACGCGATCCGGTCCTCATCCGGCACGCCGTCCGTCGCATTGACGAGGACGAAGGTTGCGTGATGCTGATCGACCAGCTCCACGGCACCATGACGGAACTGGGCGGCAGACATTCCCTCGGCTGGTGTCCTGGCCGCTTCCTTCATGAGCAGGGCCGCCTCGCGGGCGGTCGCGATCCCACCGCGCCAGCCGATGAACGAGATCGAGCGGATTGACCTGAGGGTGTCCGCGATCTCAGCCGCCGCGATGTCCCAAGCAGGGAGCTCCGCCTCGATTTCGTCGGCCAAGGAGTCGACATCCTCGACCACCGCACCGCGCGGCGTGTCCAGAAGCTCGGCGGCCAGGAATGCGAGTGCGACTACGGACCCGGCGTACGTCTTGACCGCGACCGAGCGGTCCGGCGGAAGGGCGAGGTTCACCGCGCTCCCGGCGCGCATCCCGAGCGGACTGTCAGGCTGGTTCGTGATCGCGTGGACTCGAGCCGGGTCTAGTTGTGCCAGTAGCTCCTTGATCTCGGTGCTCTCACCGGACTGGGATAGGGCGACCACGAGAGCGCCGTCGGCGATCCGCTGCTCGAAGTCCACAAGATCGGACGTTGCGACCGCCCTTGTCTGCAACCCGGCGAGAACGAGGGTCGGCTCGAAAGCCTCCGCGGCGAACAGCGATGCGCCCATGCCGGTCAGGACGAGTGGCGGACGGCCCGCCCGGCGCCAGTCCCCCGCCCACTCCGCGAACGGGCTCACCTCGCTGCCGAGCCGGGCGACGAGCGCCCGAAGCGCCGCGGGCTGTCCCCGTACGTCGTCGAAGTATTGGCTCATCTCAGACCCATGCCTGCCACTTGTAATGACCTCATACTCAGTTGTCAACCGTCTCGGCCGCCACAGGACTGCGTTCGAGCGACGCGGCGAAGCTGCGGCCGCTGGCGACCGTTCCGACGCCGAGGAGCTCGGCGATCGTTGCCCCGATGGCGCTGAGAGAGGAGAGGTCGCCAAGATGCACAGGTTCGACCGACTGTCCCGCCACGAGGACCGGCACGTACTCTCGCGTATGCTGGCTGTGGCCGATGGCGGGGTCGTTGCCGTGATCGGCCGCGACGAATAGGGCGCCATCGTCGCCGAGCGCAGCCTGCCACGAAGGGATGGCGCGGTCGACTGCCTCGAGGGCCGAACGGAAGCGGTCGGCGTCCTGCTCGTGACCCGCGAGATCCGTTTCCTGGATATTCGCGACGATCAGCCCGCGAAAGTCGGCGCTGAGGTAGTGGTTGACATCTGCGATCACCGCCTCCGTGGGGATATCGTTCCGACGAACCGCTCCGTCACACTCGATGACATCGGCGGCCTTGCCGAGGAGCACGACCTGCGCCCCGGACTCGAGGACGAGGTTCGGTAGGGTTCGCTGGTTCGCGCTCGAGGCACCGAGGTGACGCACCAGATAGTTCGCGTCGTACACGCCGAGGGCCGGCGTGTCGACGCCGATGTGGCCGGGTCCGCGCTCACTGATCGACGCGACGACGTCCGCGGTCGTGTAGCCGCGCCCCCCGACGACGATAACCCGCGGGACGCTCACGACCCGGCGCACCGTCATCCCAATCGCCAGCAGGTCCTCGAACGGTATCTCGTCGTTCGACGCGGTGACGTTGATGTTCAGTCCCGGTCCCGCTTCGATGTTGTCAGCGATCACGGCGACATCGTCGACGAGCAGAGCGGAACACCCTGCTCGGATGTCCGATACCCGGTGCCCATCGTCCTCGAGGGCGCGGCGAACAACCGCTGAGCGGTCCTCGAGCATGTGCAGCTCGACGTGGTCGAGCGGAGCGCCCATCAGGGCCTGATGGCCGAGATAGGTGTCGGCCCCGTCGTACCCAAGCCGAGCTCGTCCGTGAGCCGCCGTATTTGCACCGCGCGCTTCGGTCCCGGCCAGATGCGCGACCTCTAGGAGACCCATGCCGGCCAGATTGGGAATCTCGAGCCCGCCGGCCGCGCTCCGAACGCTCGCCAGGGTGTGGCTGCTTCGGTCCGACGGCATCGCGTCGTCCATGGAGCCGACGCCGAGGCCATCGAGAACCACCAGGAGCACGCGCCGCGTGATCATAGCCGGGCTTCCCGGTCACGCAGGGCGGCGAGATGGGCCGCCACGTAGGTGACTTCCTGGGCCGGAATGGGGGCACCGATCGTCGCCTGCCACTCCTGGGCGAGACCCTCAGCCATTCGGAGTTCCTCGGGTCGGTCCGCGATCTCCAATGCGACGATCTCCGGGAGCTCCGGCGGGGGCTCGTTCCGCTCAATTCGGCTGAGGGCCACAGCAATGTGGGTGACCAGCGGACCTCCCGACTCGTCGTCGAGCGTCACGAGGAGAAGGTCCTCGATCCGTCCGATCGCGGCACTCGTTACGCGGCGAGCCCCTGGGGTGATCACCCCGGAATCCTCGAGGAGGTCGAGGCGGCCCGCAAGGGAGAGCCTCTCGTCGTTGCCCAGATGCGTCACGCTCGACTCCGATTTGCACTAGTGACCGGGTTGCCCTGGAACGCTATGATATACCAACTTGTTATGACAACACTACGAGTATCCCGGGAGTCCGCGCTGCCGCTATACGAGCAGGTCCGCCTGACGGTCCTCGCGAACATCCGGGATCGGGGTCTGGGGCCCGGCAGCGCAATCGAGTCCGAAGTCGAGTTGTGCGCGCGCTTCGACGTGTCCCGGACCGTCATTCGCCAAGCCCTTGGCGAGCTCGAGCGGCAAGGCGTAATCGCCCGTGTCCAAGGCAAGGGCACCTTCGTCAGCGAGCCGAAGGTCCGCGAGCACTTCCTCGATACCACCGGAGGCCTGTTTCACGACCTCGCCAGGCAGGGCCGTTCGGTCTCCAGCCGGGTGGTCAGCTGCCAGATGCAGAAGCCCGATCCGGTCGTGGCCCAGGCCCTGGAGATCGAGAACGGCCCCGTCGTCATGCTCGACAGGGTGCGCTCTATCTACGGCCATCCGCTGGTTCTCACCCGATCGTATCTGCCGCCCGCGATCGGCGCGGACTTGATCGATGTCGTGTCCCGCTCCGACCTGAGCTCCAGCTCGCTCTATGCCCTGCTGGAAGAGCATTACGGAATCCGGATCGCCACTGCCACGCGCATGATCGAGGCCGTCTCGGCCGAGCGCTGGCTCGCTCCCTGGCTTGAGATCCGCACCGGCGCGCCGGTGCTCCGACTTCGATCGATCGCTCGGGATGAGAGCGACCGGCCGGTCGAATACTTCGAGGCGTGGCACCGCGGCGACCGCACCGTCTTTGAGCTCTCGGTCGGCTCAACGCCGTTGGCTGGCGAGACCACCCGATGATCGAGCGATCTAGGTCGGTCCGCTGATGGAGGGTATGACGGCGGGAACGGACGCTGATCTTGGACGTCACCGCCCGACCACGCTGGCAGCATTGATGGGGTTCGTCGACCACACGATGATCCGCCCGGACATGGCGAGATCTGAGGTCGCCGCGGGCATCGAAGCGGCCTGCTCGCTCGGCACGGCCACTGTGGTCGTGCGGCCGTGGGAGATCGCCTGGGCGAAGCACGTCGTGGGCGAGCGCGGGCCGCTCATCTGCACCTCGATCTCGTTTCCACACGGCGCCGACGCGACGATCTCGAAGGTCGGCCAGACCCGAACGGCCATCGAGAGTGGTGCCGATGAAATCGATGTCGTGATGAACATCGGAGCCTTGTTGTCCGGGCAGACCGACCTGGTGTTCGACGAGATCTCCGCCGTGGTCGAGGCGGCTCGACCTCGGCCGGTGAAGGTGATCATCGAGACGGGCTACCTGGATCGAGACGGGGTTGTCGCTGCAGCGAGACTCGTCGCGGCGGCCGGTGCGGCATACGTCAAGAACGGAACTGGCTACTCGCCGCGGGGTGCGACTCCGGAAGAGACTCGTCTCCTCCGACAGACGGTCCCGGTGGAGGTGCTGGTCAAAGCGGCTGGTGGCATTCGAACGCTCGCGGCGATGCTCGAACTGATCGAAGCGGGCGCGGCGCGAATCGGGACGAGCGCAAGCGCGGCGATCGCGGACGAGTGGCGTCGCGCGGCGTCCTCCGAGAACAGCCCGGGCGAAAGAAGAACATCCAGCGAGGGGTAGCGCGAATGGTGGCGGGAGTGACGACAATCGACCTCGATGTGCGGAACCCGTCGGGATTGCACGCACGCCCGGCCGCGGTCTTCGTGGCCGCAGCGAACAGGTTTCGGGCGGACATCAAGATCGAGAACCTGTCGGCGGGGACCCCGCCGGTCAACGCCAAGAGCATCATCAGCGTGCTGAGCGTGGGAATCCGCGCCAATCACCGAGTTCGAATCACGAGCGAAGGCGCGGATGCCGAGACCGCCGTGGCTGAGCTAGCGACTCTCGTGACCGGCGGCCTGGGCGAGTCGCTGGACCCGTGAGCGCCCACCTGTCCGGCGTTGGCGCAGCGCCCGGCATCGCCGTTGCGCCAATGTGGCGCTATCGACCAGGCGATCCCGTCGCGCCGAGCGCGTCGTCGGATGTCGATCTCGAGATCGCGGCGAGCAAGGCCGCCGATGACCTGTGGGCCCTCGCTGACCGGCTCCGATCGTACGACCGACCTGACGAAGCCGGCATCTTCGAGGCGCAGGCGCTCATGGCGGCCGATCCGGTCCTTCTCGAGGGGGCTAGAGATCGGATCGTCAGGGGCGCCACCCCCCGAGTGGCGATCATCGAGGCGGCCGAGACACTCGCAGCCACGATCGCGGGTCTGCCCGATGACCTGCTCGCGGCGCGGGCGGCAGACGTCCGCGACGTAGGTGCACGGATCGCTCGCGTCATGGCGGGAGCATCACTGGAGCTTCCCAAGGAGCCCTCAATCGCGGTGGCGGACGACCTGCCGCCGTCGATCACCGCGGAGATCGAACCGGGCCTCCTGCTCGGCATCGCTCTCGAGGGCGGGTCACGGACGGCCCACGCTGCCATCTTGGCGCGCGGCCTTGGCATCCCGGCGGTCGTCGGGATCGCCAATCTATTGGAGGTCATCGACCGGGCGGGTGCCGCGACTCCACAACGTCCCGTCGAGGTCGCCATCGACGGCGAGACCGGAGAACTGGTCGTTGCGCCCACGAGCGCTGATCGCATCCGGTTCGACTCGCGAAGCCGCGAGCTGGCAGCGCGCGCCGCCCTCGGGGCTTCACTGCGCGCTCGTCCAGCCGCGCTCCTCGACGGGGAGCGCGTTCTCCTCGTGGCCAACATCGGCGACCCGACCGAGTGCGGCCGGGCGATCGAGGCGGGCGCGGAGGGAGTCGGCCTGTTCCGAACGGAGTTCCTCTTCATGCGCCGCGGCCACCCGCCAACTGAGACGGAGCAGGTCGAGGCGTACCGCCAAGTCTTCGCTGCGTTCGGGAACGAGCGGCCTGTGGTCGCCCGACTGGCTGACATCGGCGGCGACAAGGATCTCCCCTATCTGGGCCTGCGACCCGAGGCTAACCCGTTCCTCGGGGTGCGAGCCATCAGGCTTGCCTACACCTCGCGGGAGATGCTCACGACGCAATTCAGGGCGATCTTGCGCGCCGGCGCCCTCGCATCGGTCACTCCCCATGTGATGGCGCCGATGGTCGCATCCGTCGCCGACGTGGAGCTTCTACTGGAGCTTCGCGACGCGGCCCGGTCGTCGCTCGTTGCGGAGGGGCTCCCCTGCGCCGAACATGTCAGAACCGGAATCATGGTCGAGATCCCGGCCGCGGCCCTCATGGCCGATCATCTCGCGTCCATGGTTGATTTCTTCAGCATCGGCACCAACGACCTAACGCAGTACGCCATGGCGGCCGACCGCGGGAACGCCGCGCTCGGATCGCTCCAGGACGCTCTCCATCCGGCCGTGCTGCGTCTCATCGACATGTGCGTGCGCGGAGCCGATCTGCACGGGATCCCGGTCGCCGTCTGCGGCGAACTCGCAGGCGACCCTGCAGGAGCAATCGTCTTGACGGCTCTCGGCGTGGATGAGCTATCCGCCGACGCAGCTTCGTTCAGCTCGATCAAGACGGCGCTGGCCATGGTCACGAGAGCGGATCTTGACGGACTGCGAGTAGAGGCTCTGGCTGCCGTCGACGCAGGTTCTGTTCGTTCGCTGGCCACGAGATTCTTGGGCCGCGGCGGTGAAATCCCGCGTCCAGTGACTTCAGCCGAGCCGTCTGCTCGCGACATCACGGTGACCGAGCTGGCCGGGGCGCGCAAGGGCGAGCGGGCTGCCAGACAAAGGTCCGACGAGCGCGGCGGTCGCGCGCGCGGTGCGTGAGTGTTGAGGGTCACGACAGTGTCGCGCCCCGCAACGCGCTCGGGAACGCGCCTCGCAACGTCATACACGACGGTAGGGTGACGATGAACGCGACACCTGATCGTGCTGAGCCCCAGGCGGGCGCGAAACCCGACTGGCTTCGCTCCACGCGGGCCGGTGCCATCTGGACTGCCCTCCCGGCTCGCGACCAGCACCTGCCGCTTTAGTTGCTAGCGGGCGACATCATGACCGCGCCGCTCGCAGCGCTTCTCGTCTACGGGCAGCTGCGGGTGGCCCACCGTCGGCTGGCCCGCCTCGTCGAGCTCGGCGCCTCCCCCCGGTCGGACTACGTTGGCCGCTTGCGCCCCGACTATCCCCTCCTGCGCAGGTCGACACTGAAGTCGAGGTGAGCGCGGAGCATCGCAATTGTCTCGCTCCAGTGCTCGAGGGCGACCGCCCACGCATCGATCACCCCCGGTTGATCGAGCGGGAAGGGGCCGTCCTCGAGCTGGACTCGGGATCCGTAACCGACCGGCTCGATGTTCACGTTCACCCTCGTGACTAACCGGTCGTCGGGCAGCCACGGCCTTCGGAAGACGAACGTGCGCGGTGGCCGGGCTTCCACCACGTCCCACCACACCCGTTGGTCCGGCCATACGAGGCTGGTGCGCGACCCGACTGCAAGACCGCCCTCGATCTGTTCCGGGAGCCACCGTGCCAGCTCCTCCGGATCGGCCCACGCTCGAAACACTCGTTCCGGTGGCGCGTTGAGGCGCCGGCTGATGCGGACCCACCGGTGGAACTCGGTCTCAGACGGCAGTCGCCTCGTTTGTTGGTCGCCCACTGGTGGGCCTCTCTCTTCCAATCACTGCCTCGGGCTCGCGGCACCAGGCGGATACGACGTCGATGGCGCGACCGGCCGGAGTGTCCCACTTTCATCCGACAGGGGTTGCCGACCCAGGCCATGGTTTCTACCGCCCGAGATGCAGCCTCCACGAGTCCGTGCAACTCACAGGGTCACAGTTGCGTGCCGCGGAGCTGCCGTTGGACTACGCGGCCGTTGGCCCGCCGCCCTCCAAGAGGCGAAGGAAGGCAGGCGGGTGACTGCGAGCGCGTTCGGGCGAAGTCGTCGGTGCTCCAGCCGCCCCATGCCACCCCCTGCTGGGGCGCCGGTGAGCCCCTCAGACCTTCGCGAAATCAGCGATCCAGGTATGCGCTCGATCGGAGTTATGTGCTCTTTGGCTAGCCGCCGATAGAGTCCATAAGTGAGCGGATTCCCGATCAGGTCCAACTCGGGGAACCACAGCGGATAGACGGGGAGGCTTATGAGTCCCCTGCTCTACCACTGAGCTACTCCGCCGCAGGTTTCAAGCTTATCGAGCGTGATCGAGGGCGGCAACAACGGTCCATAGAGCACATAACTATCGAACAGCACATAAGTGTTGAGGCCAGGTCACGGACGGCCAGGCGGCAGACATTCGCTCGCGAACCGTACCGAGGTCGTCGACGTTAGAGTACGACATATTGACATACGACGTCAATATCACGTAGTCTTGCCGCGTGAACACAACGCAGACGGGCGCCAAGCTCATCGAGTTCCTTCAGCTGGCGTTCCTCCAGGTCCTGCCTACGCACCTACCCACCGCGGACTACGTCGTGAAGGGTGGCGCGAACATGCGTCTGTTCTACGACAGCCGCCGCCGGTCGCAGGACATCGATCTCGACTACGTTGGCGCTGCGTTCTGGAAGGTCGAGGACAAGGTCGATGAGACGCTCGCCTCTCGAGCGTTCCGCGACCTATTACGGCTTGCCGGCGTGGAGATGGCGGACCTGACGAAGCCGAAACAGACCGGCACGACCCGGCGATGGAAGTTCACCGTCGTCGGGAGCGGGGCCAGACTCAACTCCAAGATCGAGTTCTCGTCCCGAAACGCGGCCGATCCGGAGTACACGCTTGAGGCTGCACGGTCCGACATCGGGCGGGCCGCCGGTCTCCGCGTCGTCAAGGCCAACCACTACCTGGCGACGGCTGCCATTCGGCAGAAGATCCGGGCCCTCGCCGAGCGCTCGGAGACCGAGCCGCGCGACGTCTTCGATCTCGACCTCCTGTTCGCCGGGCACCCGGACGCGGTCAAGGCCGGTGATGTCGACGGGGCACTTGTGGCCAAGGCCCTTGACGCGGCGTTTGCGATCCCGTTCGAGGCGTTCGCCGACCTCGTCGTCGACTACCTCGAAGAGGAGTTCGTCGAGATCTACAAGCGGCCTGACGTGTGGGACGAGATGGTGACCACGGTCGCCGGCCACCTGGAGCGACTGCGATGACGCTGGCCTCCTACGCCACCCTCGCCGGACTCGGGCCGACACTGACCACCGGCGAAGCCGCCGCCGCGCTTCGGATCTCGACCAGTGCGGCGAGCCGTCTCCTCAGCGATCTCGCGACCTACGGTCTAGCCCGCCGGGTTCGGCACGGACTGTGGGTCCTCGGGAGCGAGCCAGTCGACCCGCGAAGCCTCGCCGAGGAAGTCACGCGACCGTATCCCGCGTACATCTCGTTCGCGTCGGCGCTCAACTTCCATCAACTGATCGACCAGCTCCCGCGCGACATCTCTGTCGCCTCGCTCGATCGGTCGAAGCAGGTCCGGACCGCCATGGCCACCTTCGTTGTCCATCACCTGCCACCGGATCTGTTCGGCGGATGGGTCGAGGAGGAGGGAACCAAAGTCGCGAGTCCGGAGAAGGCGCTCTTCGACCTCTGCTACGTGTCCGCGGCGCATGGCGCGCGGCAGCGCCGGATTCCCGAGCTTGAGCTCCCGACGAACTTCGACCGCAAGGAGCTTGCTCGTTGGCTGGAGCGGATCGAGTCGCCACGGCTGCGCACGCTTACGTCGCGCGGGCTCGAATACGCCCTTCGCCGAGCGCTCCGGTAGCCCGCCGTCGGTCTCCATCACTGACCCAGGAAGACTGCCTCTTGCGCTTCGCCAGATTGACTCTGTCGGTCGA
>JALZAF010000327.1 GCA_030948505.1 Chloroflexota bacterium | reverse complement strand
GTCGTGTACCAGGTGCTGCAGGCCGACCGCTACCTCGAGGGTGAAGTCGCGGCGACGCTTCAGGCGCTGGTCGAAGCGGTTTCTCCGCGCGTGCGCACGGGCGACGTATCGGTCCGTCGCGAGCGGTGGCAGGCCGTCCACGCCGAGCAGGCCGAAGCCCAGTCCACCCAGGAACGCGACGCTGCACGGGCCGTCGATCGGATCACGGCGGTCGCCCTCGTCGCCGCGATGCGCGAGGAGCTCGACGAGGACGCCCTCTACGTCGACGAGACGATCACTCACAGCCGGGTCATTCAGAGCCATCTCCAGTGGAACCGGCCCGATTCCTGGATCTACGTCCAGGGCGGCCTCGGTCAGGGGACCGGCTGGGCGTTGGGGGCCAAGCTCGCCGCGCCCGAGCGTCTGGTGGTGCTGACCGTTGGCGACGGCTCCTACCTCTACAACCCGGTGCCGCAGGCGCTGATGGCGTCGCAGGTGCTCGGCCTGCCGCTGCTCATCGTCATCTTCAACAACCGTCAGTACCTCTCGATGAAGCTCAACCATCTGCGCTTCTATCCCGAGGGCGACGCGGTCGCCGCCGACGACTTCGACGGCGTCGACCTGTCCGGCCAGCCGCCGCTCTCGGAGTTCGGGAGTCCGTTCGGACTGCCCGGCTGGGAGGTCTCCGACCCTCGCCAGCTTCGACCCGCACTTCGTGAAGCCGCCGCCTCGGCCGCCGCGGGCCAGACGGCGATCCTCAACGTGGCGCTCGCGCGCTAAACCCTTACAGCATCGACCACCGGGAGGACCTCAAGTCCATGAGCCCAGCACGAGTCACCGTTTTCGCCGACGATCTGCGCACGATGGCCACCGACACCCTCAAGGCCGCCGGTCTGTCCGACACGCACGCGGTGACCGTCGCCGACTCGTTCGTGTGGGCGAACCTGCGCGGCATCGACTCCCACGGCATCTCACGGCTGCCGCGCTATCTGGAGCTGTTCGAGAACGGCGGGGCTGCTAAGGATCCGACGCTGACGGCCGAGAAGGTTCGTGACGGCGCATTGCTCGTCGACGCCAACCAGGCACCGGGCCCGGTGGCACTGTCGTTTGCGATGCAGGAGGCGATCGCGCTGGCCAGGACGACCGGCGTCGCCTGGGCCACGGTACGCGGCACCGTCCACACCGGCGCGATCGGCTACTACACGAGCCTGGCGGCGGACGCGGGGATGATCGGGATCGGCTTCGTCGCCGGGGTGCCGAACATGGCCTACCACGGCGCTCGAGGCACGGCGGTGGCGACCAGTCCGCTGTCGATCGCCGTCCCCACCGGCGATGACGCCGACTTCGTCCTGGACATGGCCACGGCGACGATCGCGCTCGGCAAGATCAACCAGTACAAGGCGCGCGGCGAGGCATTGCCTCAGGGCGCCGCGGTGACCGCCGACGGCCTGCCGACGACCGATCCCGCAGAGGCGAAGATCCCGCTGCCCGTCGGCGGCCCGAAGGGCTCGGGCATGTCGCTGGCCTTCGAGCTGTTGACGAGCGGCCTAGCCGCCAACCCAATCGTCTCGGAGTTCCACAGCGGGACGCCGGAGGGCCGGCGCCACCGACAGAACGCTTCGCTGATCGCCGTCGATATCTCGGCATTCCTGCCCCTCGATGCGTTCAAGACCATCGTCGACGAGACGCTTGCGGCGGTCCGGGGGCTGTCTCCCCAGGGTGACGCGCCTGTCATCACGCCCGGCCAGCGCGCCGCGCAGACCGCGCTGCAACGCGGCCGCGACGGAATCTCGCTGCCGCCCAAGGCCTGGCGGTCCATCCAGGATGCGGCAGCCAAGTACGGCGTCGCGGGCCCCGTGCCGGCCAGCTGAGCCACGTCAGCTGCTCGAGGGCAGTCCGTCTGTCGACCGGGGACCCCGGCGGGAACAACTCGCGTGCCGTCTGGAGCAGCAGCTGGTCGTTCCCCGTCATATCGATTTGAGAAGTCGTCGAGCAGCGTGACGAAACGCGGAGGCGATGCCTTCGCCGTTTCCTGGGGGGTCATGGGGCGTCCTCGGCCAACCCGCCTCCAGGGTGCCTGGGAAGGCATTGCTCATCGGATTGCCCAAAGCAGACCGGGTGGAGATCGTTGCTGACCTCGAGTTGCCGGTCCGGACTGGTAGCAGCCACACGGACAAGGACGCTCTCCTCGTCGAGCTCGAGCGCCAGGCGAAGCGGGCTACGCCACGGAGGAAGGAGAATTCTTTGAAGGTGTCTCCGGGGTCGGTGACCCGGTTATCTACGACGGTCTGGCCGCTCGCCGCCATGGGTGTGGGGGGCCGAGACACGCCTCGCGACGAAGCTCGACGAGATCGGGCAGGTTCGGGTGCCGGTCCGGTGCGCCTACAGCCGCTCGGGGTAGCGATTAGGGTCAAATGAACTCGATTCATATTCTTCCTACGCCGCCGAGGTCGACCAACGGGACGTCTTCCTTCAGCACCTGGACGGCTGGGCATCGGGTACATGCAGCCCAAGGAGTGCCCGCAGGACGAGTCGAAGTACTGCCACGTGCGCGACCTCGACGGCACGATGATCGAGTTCGCTCATCTCGGCGACCACGTCAGCCGACCGTTTCGCCGGTTTAGAACCCGGGCGCGGCATCTGACCCGCGGCACGCCCACGTCTTGGTACGACCCCCAAATTCAGAGCTCGGCAACCCTCAGCC
>JALZAF010000297.1 GCA_030948505.1 Chloroflexota bacterium | reverse complement strand
ACCGGCACCCGGCTCGGTCGGAAACGGGCCGCTCGCCGCAGGCGGCGCGCCACGTCGCCGCCGCCCTGGCCGCCGGGCCGGGAGAACGATGCCGGCGGGATCCGGGACCGCGGGATCGAGTAGTTCGATCTCCACGCCGATGACGGGATGAAGCCCCGCCGATTCCGCCGCCGACACGAAACGGACCGCTCCGTAGAGGCCGCGATGATCGGTGACCGCGAGGCCCGTCAGCCCCAGCTCCACGGCCTGTTCGACCAGCTCTTCCGCCGTCGAGGCGCCGTCGAGGAACGAGAAATTGGTGTGGCAGTGGAGTTCGGCGTAGGCGGGCAAGGCCACCGCGAGGCTCCGAAAGAGATGGTGATAAAGGGGGTAGTCAATACTAGAACAAATGTTCTATCCTGTCACCGTGCGAAGTCCACGGAATCGCTGAAACATCGCAAGGAGGTCCGGCGTCTCACGCGCATGCAGATCCGGCTCCGCCCCGTCGCCTTCGCGCTGGCCCGAAGCCTGGCGATGGTCGCATTGGCCGCTCTGCTGATCCTCGTTCTCCTTCCCGCGGCACTCGCCGCCCAGGCCGCCCGTACGGTCTGACCTCACTTCAACCGTCTCGCGCCTGGGGGCTCGGGACGATTTCGGCGACGCTAGGCCGATGGCCAATCGTCGACCCGCCGAGGCACCTGGTGAGCGGGTGCAGCGGCCCACAGGACCCCGTCGCACTGGGGGCGACGGGGTCCTGTCATGTGGGGCGCGGAATGCGAGCGGGTACCATTCACCCGCCAGCGACACGACCATCGAGGTTTCGATGACTGCGCTTCCCGATCGCCGCACCAGCTCCGCCCTGCCGATTGCCGCAATGCTCGTTGGCGCGTTGCTGGTCGCGGCATGCGCGGCATCGTCTGCCCCGTCCGTGGCGGCCCAGCCATCCATCACGCCCGCGGGGTCGGCCGAGGTGACTCCGACGCCTGCAGCTTCCGCCGCCGCGAGCCAGCCCGGAGCGGCCGCCAGCCCGTCGGGCGCGATCGCGGGCCAGACCGACACGGACTGGGGCCGGATCTGGGACACGTTGCCGCCATCGTTCCCGCGCTATCCGGGCGCCAAGCCCACCGAGGCTACGGGGCCGGCGAGCGCCAGCCTGGTCGTCCCGAGTGACGTGCAGACGGCGGCGGCGTGGATGAAAGCCGCGATGGACGCCGGCGAATGGGTAACGATCATCAGCGGCCCGCTCGAGGACGGCAGCATGGCCCTCCAATCCACCGGCGTGGCGGAGGGCTGCCAGGTCATCACGAAGATCGCGAAGGTCGGCGGAGTGACGATGATGACGATCCAGTACGCCGCCGCGTGCCCCTTCCAGTGAGCGACTGAAGCGGGAGCGTCGAAGGGGCCCGCCGGCATCCTGTTACCAACTTGCGACGTCCACGTGGGTGGTCTTGCCCGTACACTCGCCGCGGAAGACCGCAGGCGGCGGTCGGCGTCATTGGGGGACCTGCGGCGTGCAGACAACTCAGCCTCGCGACATCGGCCTCCTCACCATGGTCATCGGGCTGTTCGTGATCCTGTTCGTCGTCGCGTGGCTGGTCGGGCCGCCGGCGACATTCGGCTGAGCCTGCATCGGCGGAGCCTGCATCGGCTAATCGCCCTGCGTCGGGCGGCGCGACGCCTCAGTCGTACAGGCGTTCCAGGTGCCACGTCCCGTCGACCCGGTCGAGGTAGACGAGCGCCAACCACTCGCGCCCCACGACCTTGAAGTAATCCCGCGCGATTCGGCCGCGCCACCACTCCTCCTCGATCCGCCAGCGATTGCAGACCTCGACTGCCTCGCGCCGGCCGTTCCACCGAATCGCCACCAGCCGGCCGCCGACGTCCAGCTCCGCCTCGATCGCCGGATGCTCGCGCAGCAGCCGGGTCATGGCGCCGGATCGCCGGGGTCGATCTGCTGCCACGCCCAGCGCCGCTCGGCCACGGGGGCTTCCGTGTCGGCCAGCACGACGCGCCGGACTCGATCCGTCCCGTAAGTCAGGGCCAGCCGGGCCAGCTGCCAGCCGAGACGTGCGTTGCGGGCGGCCTGTGGCACGAACAACGGGAGCTGCTGGCCGGCCGCCGGCTCGACGCCCGCCAGCTCGAGCTCCAGGCGAGCCACGGCCGCCGGCGGCGGAGTCCGTTCGAGCCGGGCGAGGAGGAGGCGCTCGATCGCCTCGGCCTCGGCGGTCGGCTCGGGGAAGCGCTGCTCGACGGCCAGGTCCGCGGGCGTCCCCGCGGGGGCGAAAGCGAGGTCGAGCTCGAGCCGCAGCCGGACGAGGGCGGCGGCGGCACCACGGGCCAGGAGCTGGTCGCCGAGGGCGCCGGCCAGGCGACGCAGGACGAAACGGAGCGGCTCGAGGTCGGCCACCGGGGGATCGATCGGGAGGGCCAGGGCCAGCCGGTCCGGGGCCCGCCGCGGACGGAACGGCACGATCTCCTCGCCCAGGGCCCGGGCGTGGATCCGCTCCCCTTCCGAACCGAAACGGGCGACGAGGGCAGACCGCGGCAGATCCGCCACCGCGCCGATCCGGCGCAGCCCGAACCGTCGCAGCCGGGCGCGAACGTCCGCGTCCGGCGTGAGCAGGCCGGCCGGCAGCGGGGCGAGGAATGTTGCATCGCGGGCCGGTGGGACGAGGACGGGCATGCCAGGTCGCGCGTGGCCGGCCGCGATCGTGGCCGCGAACCGCGTCCCGGCGATTCCGGCGCGCGGAAAGCCAGGAAGCGATCCGCGGATCGCCGCGCTCAATTGCTCGACGAGCGGCTCCTCCGGCCCCCACAGCCGCTCCAGGCCGTCGACCTGGACCTCGACAAGCCCGAACGCGGGGTCGGTTGGGTCGGACACCCCGGCCAGGCCTGGACTGAACGTGCCCAGCATCTCGAAGGCGGCTTCGACTGCGGCCCGGTCCGCGTCCGGCTCGGGGTCGAGAAACGCTGCCTCAGGAGCGAGCCGGTGGGCGCTCCCCAGCGGCATCCCCCGCCGCACGCCGAGGGATCGGGCCAGCGGGTCCGCGTCGATCACCACGGCGTCCGTCCACGGCTGGCCGCCGAGGACGACCGGCCCGCTCGGGAACGAGCCGCAGGTCCGGCCGGCCGGGTCGCGGGGCGACTCCGCGATCGCCGGCGCCGGCTGGCGGCGCGATCTCGCGAGGTCGAGCGGGAGATGAGGCCAGTAGAGGTGGAGCAGTCGCATGGTCCGGGGTCCCGTTGGAGTGGATCGGGGGCTCGAGGAGAAGGTCCTCGCGGGCCAGGCAGGCGTCGCGATCGTCGCCCTCCGCGTAGAGGATCCGCAGCTCCGCCCGCCTGCCCGGCGGGCCGAACCGGTTGCGCGCGACCATCACCTCCGTCCGCTGCCCGACCACGTCCCGCCCGAGGCGAATCCACGAGCGTCGCGCGAGCTCCAGCCGGAGGCCGGCCGACTGGGCCACGGCCGCCCCGAGCCCGGCTCCCAGACCGGGCGGCTCGAGGAGGACGAGGAGGGTGTCCGCCCGGCGGGCGAGGGCGGCGAGGCGATGAAGCCGATCGCCGACACGGGCCGAACGAGCCGCCCGCCCCAACCGCGGCGGGAGATCGACGACGAGAAGATCGACCGCCCGTCCGGCGAGCAGCGCGGCCGCGATCGACAGTCCCTCGTCGATACCATCCGGGGTGACGACGACCAGCCACTCGAGCCGGACGCCGCGGCTGACGGCCTCGACCGGGTCGAAGCTGCGGCCCACGTCCACCCAGGCGGCGATCGATCCGGCCGCCTGCGCCTCCGCCACGGTCCGCAGGGCGAGCGTCGTCTTGCCGCTCGAGCCGGCGCCGCGGAGGGCGACGCTGGCGGAACGCGGCAGACCGCCCGGACCCAGGATTCCGTCCAGCGTCGGGAAGCCGGTCGAGACGATCCCTCCGGGTGGCGCGAGTCCCGGATCCTCGATGGAGTCGTCCAGCGGCAGGGGGGCCGTGGCAAGCGCCCCGACGACCTCACCGATGGCTTGCCGGGGAGCTGCCGCCCCCCATCGCGACTGGAGGGTCGCGAGCGCCGCCGCCACGTCCGGGGAGAGGGTCGCCATCGTCATCCGAGTATCGAACATCTGTTCGATATCGTCAATGACCGAATCCTGCCGGCGAGGCCCTATCAGCCGACCGCTACGACCGCCAATCCCAGGCCGATGCCAGCCAGGCCCAGCCACTGCGTCGGGCGCAGGCGCTCCCCGAGGACGGCGATCGCGACGAGCACCGCGACCGCCGGGCCGAACGAGCTGGCGAGGCCCACGAGCCACGTCTCCGACACCTCGAGCCCAATTGAGAAGCTGACAAGACCCGCCGCGTCGAGGAGCCCGGCGAGCCCAGCTGCGGCCAGCGCGCCGCGGGTTCGGATCTGAGGCGCTTCCATCAACGGCGCCATCCACGTCGGTCGCAGCCGCAGCGAGATGACGAGGAGCGAGACGGAGACGGTGGCGCTCGTCAGCCGTCCGACATAGATGACGGGCAGCCAGCCGACAGCGCGGATCGGCCCGGCGGCACCGATCGTCATGACCGCGAACAGGACGAGCGCGACGATGGCGAGGCCAACCCCTCGGCCGACAACGTGGGCGTGGCGGATGCCGCCGTCGAAGACGAGGCCGGCGAGAACGACCCCACCAGTCGCGACGACGGCTCCGACCGCCTGCAGCACGCTGAGCCGCTCCCCGGTCAGCACGACCGCGAGCAGGACGGTCAGCCCGCCGTAGGCGGCCGTGATCGGGCTGACGACCGCGAGCGGCCCGATCCGCAACGCCGTGAAGAACGACAGATAGGCGCCCGTTCCGGCCAGGCCGACGAGGGCCGACGCGAGGGTCGCCCGCGGATCGGAGGGCAGGCCTTCGCCCCGGACGAACGCGAGGATGGCGATGAATCCGAAGCCAACCAGCTGGCTTGCGGCCAGGACGCGAAGGCTCCCCAGGCGCTTGCCACCGAGAGTTGCACACACATCGGTGAGGCCCCAGGCGACTGCCGCTCCCAGCCCGAGGGCCAATCCGATCGGCATGGCCGGGAGGGTAGTCGCGGCTGCCTGCCACGACCGCTGCGTGCCGCCCGCCGGGACCCCGGTGCTAGACTTCCGGCGCGGTCCGCCCTCGCGCGCGGGTCGTCCCGGTGGGGATGTAGCTCAGTTGGCAGAGCACCGCGTTCGCATCGCGGGGGTCAGGGGTTCGAGTCCCCTCATCTCCACCAGTTCAGGACCTTGTCTGCGTTCGGCAGGGTCGTTGGGGAGGGGTTCGATGGCCGCAGCGGCAATCACGTCCCGGACCCTGGACCACCTGTTCTGCCTCGCCGCGGCAGCCCTGGGTGCCCTCGTCCTTGCGGGCGGCTGCGCGTCCGCTGGATTGACCGCGCCGACGCCATCAGCATCGCGGGATGTGGTCGCCCCTGGCACTACCGGCACACCTGTGCAGGCGGTTGGATCACAGGGAGCCGCCGGAACGGTCAAGTACGTGCTCACCTGGGCTGGCCAGGACGGAGACGTCACGTTCGCGGGCACGGCAAACCTCACGATGGATCTCAAGCTGCACCGCGATGGTCAAGCCTGGAACGACAATGGCGGTTCGTGGTCGCTCACGTACATGGCGACCGTGACCCGACCCTCCAGCTACACCGGCGAGTGCAAATCCGTCAACTCGTTTGCCGGTGGCGGGCACTTCGGCGTGATGGACGCGCGCAACCTGAGCGCAAGTGTCTCGTTGAGCGAAACACCGCCCGTGTTGGGGTTCGTGGTCAAGAACTACGAACTCGCCGACGTAGCCTCGGGGGGCGGGGAAGACTGCCCGAAAGGGACTTCCACTATGAGCTCGCTCGACGACATCTATGTTCCGTCGACCGACAAGAAGCCATATCAAGGGATCCCAGCCACCGTGAGTCAGGGCACTCCGAGGTCCTGGGACCTTGCATGGAGCGACGCCTGGGATGACACGAGCATGTGCGATCAGCAAAGCTCGGGTTGCGGGATCCACTATTCGGCGTCCAGCAGCGGGACCGTGACTGAGGGGACGGCATCGCCCTAGACCTGAGGGTGCGTCGGAGCCCCGACGTACGTCCTTTTGTCCGCCGCGAGTCAGTTGTTGACTTCGAGTACCGAGTGCAGCTCCACGGAGTGATCCCGCAGCCACCTGCGCCAGTCCAGGTGATCCGGGCGGCGAGAGGCGACCAGGCCCCAGAAGCGCGGCCCGTGCCCGAAGTAGCGGAGGTGGGCCAACTCGTGGATGACCACGGTTTCGAGCGCGGCCGGTGGCGCGAGCACGAGCCGCCACGAGAAGGACAGCCGCCCGTTCTTTGAGGCGCTCCCCCAGCGCGTTCGCGGATCGCGCAGGGTGACCGATGAGGGCGCCACGCGCAACGCCTCGGCGTGCCGCGCGATGTCGCGGTCGATCGCCTCGGCAGCCCGCTCGCGCAACCAGTCCACGACGACGCGGCCAATGGTTCGGCGGTCGCGCCGGGCGAGGCGAACGACCAGCTCGTCGCCGCGGTCCGTCCCTTCCCGGGAGACCCACGAGCGACGCGCGCCCGACGCAAGGTCGAGGATTCGCAGCGTGTGCATCTCGCCACGGAAGCGGATCAGCGCACCGTCGGTCAGGCCGCCGCGGGCCATGACCTCCGCCTGCTGCCGGGCCTGTTGGTTGAGGTGTCGGCGCAGCCACGCTTCGCGCTCGCGCAAGAACGCCTCGACCATCGGCTCCGGCCGCGCCCAGCCCCGTCGCGTCGACGGTGGGAGGCTGACGATGACGCCCTTGCCCGGGTCGATCGTGACGCGCAGGCGACGCGATCGCGGCGAGCGCCGCACGAGGTAATCGAGCCTGCCACTCGGCAGCTCCAGGCTGGCCTCGCGTTCCGCCACCATCAGCTCGCCCGCCGAAGGAGGCGCCCGGGCCGCTCACGCGTCTCCCGGCCGGCCAGCACGGCCGCGCGGCCGTTGACGATGACGTGCTCGATGCCGGTCGGGTGCTGGGCCGGGGCGGCATAGGTCGCCACGTCCGCGACGCGCGCGGCGTCGAACACCACGAGGTCGGCGAACGAGCCTTCGCGCACGATGCCGCGGTCTCGCAGCCCCATCCGCCCGGCCGGCACGGAGGTCATCTTGGCGACGGCCGTCTCGATCGACAAGAGGCGGTGTTCACGGACATAGGTACCCAACAATCGCGCCGTGGACCCATACGTCCGCGGGTGGGGGACGCCGGCGTCGAGGATCGGATGGCCCGGCCGGCGGCCTTCGGCGTCGGTGCAGAGGGCGATCCAGGGCACGGCAAGGATGGCCTGGACGTCGGGCTCGTCCATGCAGTCGACCACGATCGAGGTCTCGAGGCGGTCCTCGAGCAGCGCGTCGAACGCGACGTCGGGCGCCTCGACGCCCTCGTCCGCGGCGATCGCGGCAATGCTCCGTCCGGCCCACGACGGATGACTCTCCGACAACGAGATCCGGATCGCTCCCCAGCCCGGATCGGCGGCGACATTCTCCCAGCCCGATACGCCCGCCTCGATCTCCGAGCGGATGCGGCGCCGGACGCCGTGGTCACCGAGCGCGGCCACGCACTCGTCGACGCCGAGGCCCAGCAGGGCCGGCGGCAGCACGATCTGCAGCGTCGTGGCCGCGGCCGTGTACGGGTACTGGTCGGCGGACACATCCAGCCCGCCGTCGCGGGCCTGCTGCAGTCGGGCGATCGCCTCGCCGGCGCGGCCCCAGACGGCCTGTGCTCCAACCTTCAGGTGCGACACCTGGAGTCGCGCGCCCGGGCCGGCGGCACGAGCGGTCGAGATCGCCTCGTCGAGCGCGTCGAAGACCCCGGCCGCCTCGTTGCGCATGTGGGTCGCGTACAGGCCTCCGCGGGCAGCGGCCACCCGGACGAGCGCCTCGAGCTCCGCCGCGCGCGCGTGCAGGCCCGGGGCATAGATGAGCCCGCTCGACAGGCCGAATGCACCGGCGTCGAGGGCCAGCTCGAGTTGGCGTGCGATCGCGTCCAGCTCGGCCGGCGACGGATCGCGTGCCTCGCTGCCGAGGACCGCGCCGCGCAGGGTTCCGTGTCCGGCGAGGAACGCGACGTTCGGACCAAGGGGCTCGCCGGCGACCGCGTCGAGGTATTCGGCGAAGCTCGTCCAGCGGGCGGTCACCTTGTTGAGCCGAAGCTCGATCTCCACGAGCTCGCGACCGGCCGGCGTCAGCGGCGCGACCGTCATCCCGCAGTTGCCCGACAGCTGGGTCGTGAAGCCCTGGCGAAGGTGACTGACCAGGGCGCCATCGACGAACAGGGAGGCATCCGAATGGCCGTGCGGATCGATGAAGCCGGGGCTGACGACCAGGCCCGTCGCGTCGATCACGAGCGGCGTGGCCCGCCGGTCCGCGGGGGACAGGTCGCCGACCGCCACGATCCGGTCGCCGCGCACGCCCACGTCCTGGCGTCGCGCGGGAGCGCCGCTGCCGTCGACGAGGTGGCCGCCGTGAATCAGGACGTCGAACGCGGTCATTCAAGATCGGATGGTGCCAGATGCGCTTGACCCCCGAACGACCGCCCGGGCGCCGGCGGGGCAAATGGCGACGGGCGCTGGTGGCGAGCCGCCTCGCCTGGAGCGCCATTCAGCCACCCCCGGGTGACGCCTCGTACTGCAGATCTATCGCGACATCGGAACGGAACGGCGCTTCGTATACGACCACCGCAGCGCCAGCCTCCTCAGTCACGCGCAGCGTCGGATCCGAGACATCGACGACGTGCATGCCAGGCGGAAGCTGGATTGCCACCCGAAGCGGATCGGCAAGCCGACCGGGGGGCTTCGGCAAGCTGAGGCTGTATCGCCACCTCCCATCGGGAGCGCGCAGGGCCATGCCGGGCGTCACCCACGCCATGCCGAGGGTCGCCTTGCCCGGCGGCACCATGGCATACGCGCCGAATGACCGTCGACCGAGCTCCTCGTCGATGGCTTCGAGACCACCGATCGGGTGCGGACCGGCGACAAAGGTAACTTCCGCAATGTGGGCCGCAAGCGGCACGAGGACCCGGACGTACAAGCCAAGGTTTTCGCGGCGCTGGTAGCCAAGCAGGAACTTCGCCACTTCCCGCGTCCAGCGGTCTGCCGATTGGTCCTGGATGTGGTTGTTGTATCGCAGTTCGAGCTGCCCGTGGGCATTCCCTGCCTCGTCGAGGGTGATCCTGAGATCGATCGCCCGATCGGTCACCAGATGGAGCTTGCTCACGGGCCCCACGTTGGCCTCTGCGATCACCACCTGGTCGCCGATGGTAGCGGCCAGTGAGCCGTCCCAGCCTGCCTTCGAGATCGCTGCCTCGCTGTCCGGGTCGCTCATCCAGATGGCGGCGTCGTGCTCCGCGCGAATCCGCTCGAAGTGGGCGGGGAACTCAAGCCATCGGGTGGACGGCAGCGCGTAAAGGTCGTCGATGAGCAGGTGGGCGAAGACGCCCAGGATGGCCTTTCGGTCGCCGCCGGGCACCAGGAAACCGCGGGTCGCCGCAAAGAGATCGAACGTGGCGTTGCCTGGCTTGACAGTGACGTTGTAGCCGCGAACGTCGATTGGACCGGTGAGGCTGAGAAGCTCGTCGATGGCGTAGGTCGTCAATCCGATGACGCCATCGATCGGCTCGCTGTCAGGTTCCATGCCGTACAGCCTCGCGGTCTGGCGCGCAGCCGTTGGAAAGTCGGGCGACCAGTTCCCGTCGGCGAAACGCCATGACTGGTCCGGGCCGAGCAGATGGTTGCGCAGCGGCGCTGGCGCCACGACAAACGCGGGTCCGGGGTGGGTATAGATCGTCCCCATGTCCCGGAAGGTCATCTCCACGATCCGGCCGCGGCTGAAGGCGACGAGCCCAAATTGGCCGATGTAGCCACCTGTGGGCCGAAGCTCCGCAGGATTTTGTGCGAGGACCAGGTAGCGCTTCGGCCGGTCCCAGCCGAGGAAATCGGGAACGAATTGCACCGCCTGCGCAGCTTGCTCCAGGATCGGCTGGTATCGACCGAGCTGGTCCCGCGCCTCGTCGCGGGCCGCCCGAATCGGCCCCACGGCGTCGTCCGGTATCCGATCCAGCAGGCTGAGCGCCCGGTCCACCCGCGCGGTCGCCGTCGCCAGGTCGCCACGTGCTCCGGCGGCGAGCCCGACCAGTCCTTCGATGGTCGACGCTCCGGGCGGCTGATCGCGTACATGGACGAACCCGTCGCCGAGACGAAGACCGTCGTCCATGACTCCGAGGAGCAGGCCCGCGGCCTCGCTGAGGTCGTCGGCCGCTCTGACCTGACGGTCGAGCCCTGGGATCAATCGCGCCAGTCCCACCAGCGGATCGTGAGCCAGCGCTCCAGCAACGCGGGCATAGCGAGCCTTGACTCGGTCGGCGTCGGTCTGGATGGCCCCCAGCGACGCCGCGTCCAGGCGCGGTCCCGCCTCGCTCACCCGAGAGGCTATCGAGCGCAACTCAATCCGAAGCGCCATGGCGTCATCGATGAGCGGGCGATAGCGGGCGATAGCGACGAGGGTGACCACGGCGAGCCCAGCGGTCACGAACAGGGCCACGATGGCAATCCGGCGACGAGCACGGCGCGCCCTGCGCCTCCGCGCGCGGAGGCGCGCGTCCTCGGGTGTCGCAACCAACGACGCCGGCTGGCGTCGGCGGTCGGTCGGTTCGGTCGCGTCCGTCACACGCACGGGAGCGCGATGACGATGAACCGTGGCGCGGTCGGCGTATAGGAGGTCGAAGTCTGCACCGTCAGGCGCTCGTGGTCGGTCGGCAGGAGCAGTGAGGTCGCGTTCCAGGGCGCCTTGGGGATGATCTCGTCGACCGCGAAGCAGCGCTGCTGACCGTCGACCAGCGTCAGGAGGATCTGGTCGCCGGGCCGGGCCTCCCACAGCGCCAGGAACATGCCTCTTTGGGCGTGGCCGTAGAGGTACGTGTTCGACGCGGCGTCGGGCCATGCGGTACCCGGGAAGTGAGCGGCTTTTCCGATCGGTGCTCCCATGCCGTCGCCCTCGACGATGGGCAGGTCGATCCCCAGCCGGGGAATCACGATCCGGACGGCGACGATCCCGCGCCGCGCGGAGATCGCGATCGACGCGCTGGGACCGGGCAACCCGCTTTGGGACGCGCCGAGCGACGGCGAAGCCGTAGGTGGCGCGAGGGCAGCAGCCGAAGGCGCGCGACTCCCAACGGGCGCGGACGCGGGTGGAGGTGGGTTCAAGATCGCGACGGCGCCGACAGCGACAGCAACGGTGGCGAGGATCAGGGCCGCGGTTCGACGCGGGCTTGCGAGCGGGCCCGCCACCGTTTGCTTGGAAGTCACGATGAAAGGCCGCTCAGGACCTCGCGACGGCCGCGAGGTACCTGCCGTTCAGCGACGACGACGGGCCAGGACGAGGACTCCCGAACCGACCACAACACCGAGGACGTACAGCCACCACGGGGCAGCCGAAACCGAGCCAGCCCGCGAGCCCGGATCTGCAGTCGCTGCCGTGTCCGTGCGCGGCAAGCCGACGGTCCCTCCGACCTCGCCCTGGATGCAGGTGATGGTGATGCTGGCCACTGCCCCGCCGGCGGCAGTTGCGGTCACGATTGTCGTGGCCGTGATCGTGACGCTGATGCTGGTCTTGCCTTGCGAGTCCGTCGTACCGATGTCACCGGTCGACCAAGTCACCTGAACGCCCGCGAGCGGGTTGCCGTTCAGATCGACGACCGTGGCGGTGAGAGTCACCTTGCCCGGGCAGACGAGCTCGCCTGGGCCCTGGATGTGGACCTGCTTGTCGACTTCGCTGTTATAAGCGAGCGCCGCGGGCGCCACCAGTACGAGCGAAACCAGCGCACTAAGAAGGGCGACACGGAGCCATAAGACCATCCGAAGTTCCTCCCTGGAGCCCCTCCCACCGCTTGCGCGGCCTGTGGGGCGCATCAACATCCGACGCGCTGGCGTCGCCATGGCAAATGTACCTCTCCAGACCGCTCCCGTATACCTCAATTTTGGACTCATGTGCGAGGACGCACCATCAGTCATTGGCGCCGCTGATCACGGTTTGACCTCGAGGCCGTGCTATCCTGCGGCCTCCGGCGTGGGGCTATAGCTCAGCTGGGAGAGCGTCTGAATGGCATTCAGAAGGTCAGGGGTTCGAACCCCCTTAGCTCCACCAAATCGCTGACGCCGATGACCCAGACCCCTTGCCGCGGCGGCGAGGGGTCTCTTGCATACCGCGAAACGAACCGTGACCAAGACCGATCGCACCCGCATCGAGCGATACGACGCAACCTCCATCGAGCCGCGCTGGCAGGCGCGGTGGGAAGAGCTCGGGCTGTACGAGACCGACCTCCAGGATTCGTCCCGGCCGAAGTCCTACATCCTGACGATGTACCCCTACCCGTCGGGCGACCTCCACATCGGCCACTGGTACATCGTGACCCCGACCGACGCGCTGGCGCGCTTCCACCGGATGCACGGCGAGAACGTGTTCTTCCCGATCGGCTTCGATGCCTTCGGCCTGCCGGCCGAGAACGCCGCCATCAAGAACAACATCAACCCGCGTGACTGGACGATGCGGAACATCGAGCACGAAGAGCAGCAGTTCCGGTCGATGGGCGCGGTGTTCGACTGGCGGGCGGAGGTCATCACCTGCGAGCCCGAGTTCTACCGCTGGAACCAGTGGCTGTTCCTGCGGTTCCTGGAGGCCGGCCTCGCCTACCGCCGGATGTCGCCGGTCGACTGGTGCCCCAACGACGGGACGCTGGCCCGCGAGCAGGTCGAGGGTGCGGATCGCCATTGCTGGCGCTGCGGGGCGGCCGTCGAGAAGCGTGACCTCGAGCAGTGGTATCTGCGAACCACGAAGTACGCCGACGAGATGCTCGACTTCAGCGGCATCGACTGGCCCGACCCCATCAAGACCCAGCAGACGAACTGGATCGGACGGTCCGAGGGCGCGGAGATCCTCTTCACGACGGCCCCCGACGATGTCCAGCCCGGCGGCGACGAGCTGCGCGTCTTCACGACCCGACCAGACACCCTGTTCGGGGCCACGTTCATGGTCCTCGCCCCGGAGCACCCGCTGGTCGGCAAGATCACGCATCCCGAGCAGCGCGACCAGGTCGAGCGCTACGTGACCGAAACCGCGCGTCACACGGAGATCGAGCGGCTGTCGACGGACCGTGAGAAGACCGGCGTCTTCACCGGCTCGTACGCAATCAATCCGGTCAACGGCGAGCGGATCCCGATCTGGATCGCCGACTACGTCCTGGCCGGCTACGGCACGGGCGCGATCATGGCCGTCCCGGCTCACGACGAGCGCGACTTCGCTTTCGCCCGCAAGTTCGAGCTGCCCATTCGGCGCGTCGTTGCCGCACCGGGAACCGAACCGGACGCCCCGATGGACGATGTCTACGTCGCGCATGCCGCCGCCGAGCAAGTCGTCAACTCGGGCGAGTTCAGCGGCCTGGGGGCCGACGAGGGCGGCCGCCGCATCGTCGAGGTGCTGGCGAAGCGCGGGCTGGCCAGGCCGACCGTGACGTACCGCCTGCGCGACTGGTTATTCAGCCGCCAGCGCTACTGGGGCACGCCGATTCCCATCATCTACTGCGATCGTGACGGGATCGTGCCGGTGCCCGACGCGGACCTGCCGGTTCGGCTGCCCGACACCGTCGATTACCGCGGCCGCGGCGAGAATCCGCTGAACCACGACGAGTCATTCCTGCGCGTCACCTGCCCGAAGTGCGGCCAGCCCGCCCGACGCGAGACGGACACGATGGACACGTTCGTCGATTCGTCGTGGTACTGGTTCCGCTACCTGTCGCCGCACAAGAATGACGGGCCGTTCGATCGAGCCCTCGCCGACCGCTGGACGCCGGTCGATCAGTACACCGGCGGCGCGGAGCACGCGGTGATGCACCTGCTCTATGCCCGCTTCTGGGTGAAGGCCATGCGCGATCTGGGGTTGGTCGGCCAGGACGAGCCGTTCCTGCGGCTGTTCAACCAGGGCCAGATCCTGGGCTCGGACGGCGAGCGGATGAGCAAGTCGCGAGGCAACGTGGAGGACCCCGACGATCTCGTCCGACGTTACGGCGCGGACACCGTCCGCCTGTTCCTGATGTACATGGGCCCGTGGGACCAGGGTGGGCCGTGGAGCGGCAGCGGCATGGGCGGCATGCATCGCTTCCTCAGCCGGGTGTGGACCCTGGCCCTCGATCCGCGTGGCCAGGAGTCGGGCGATCCTGACAGCGGCAAGCTGCCCGCCGGCGAGGACGAGGCGGCCGCCCGGACGGCCATTCGTCGCGCGGCGCACAAGACCCTGAAGGTCGTCACCGCTGAATACGAGGCCTTCAAGTTCAACACGATGGTCGCCCACCTGATCGAGCTGGCCAACACGCTGATGCGCTATCGCGGCACGAGCGTCGCGGGCCTGCCGGAGTGGGACGAGGCCGTGGGCCTGCTGCTGCTCATGCTCGCTCCCTGCGCGCCCCACATCGCCGAGGAGCTGTGGTCGCGCCGGCTGGAGGCTGCCGGCAAGACGTGGTCCTCGGTCCACACCGAGCGCTGGCCGGAGCCCGATGCCACGGCGGCGACCGACGAGACGCGCGAAGTGCCCGTTCAGGTCAACGGCAAGGTGCGCGACCGCGTCGTGGTGCCGGCCGGAATCAGCGAGGTCGAGCTGGAGCAGGTCGTCCTGGCCCGCGACAAGGTTCGCGCCGCCCTGGGCGGCAAACAACCGGACCGGATCATCCACGCCGGCGGCGGGCGGCTGGTGAACATCGTCGTCCGCTGACGGCGACGGAGTCGACGGAGTCCGACAGGTCGAACCGTCATTTACCCATGCCGTGCATGTTCGTCACGGTTCCCGAGGCCCGTTCCGAGCGAGCCACGCTCGAGCGCGTTTGGATGACCCGTCATGTAGCCACGGGGTGCATACCTGACGGAGTCGCCGTGACGAGCACCCACCGGGCGCATATGTGACGGTTGTTCGGGGGTACCGGCCCACGCGCGGCGGCGCGGTGGGCCCAGGCGGCTCGTCAGCGCCCTGCGCGGCGGCGCCGTTAGCTCGCGGCGGCCTCTTGGCGGCCCGCCTCGGCGCGCATCCGCTCGCGGTGGCGCTTGGCCTTGGCCCGGTTGCCGCACGAGGCCATGCTGCACCAGCGCCGGCGGGCGGTCGGCGAGTCGTCATAGAAGACCCAGCGGCAGGTATCGCTGGCGCAGATGCGCAGCCGCTCCGGATGCCCGCCGCTGATCTCCGACACGATCGGATCGGCCAGGCGGGCCAGGGCGTCGTCGATCGGGTCGCCGACGTGACGATGGCCGACCCGGACGCCTTCGGCCGTCGCCTCCAGCTCGATGACCTCGCGTGCTCGCAGGGCGCGGTTCACCTCCGCCAGGGCTGAAGGGGCGGCCGTCCGCCGCTCGACCACGGCATCGGTCAGCTCTCGCAGGGCGTCGCGCACGCGGCGCACGCGGGACAGGGTCCGGACGCCGGTCTCGGCATCGTCGCTGGCCCGGGCTCGCTCGCGCTCGAGGAGCTCGCGGTGGACGAGATCGTGCTCGGCCAGCCAGTCGAAGGCGTCGTTCGGGCTGGCCAGGTGATCGACGGCTGAACCCGAATCGAGCTCACGCG
>JALZAF010000243.1 GCA_030948505.1 Chloroflexota bacterium | reverse complement strand
CGCGCGACGAAGTCGCGGATGGCCAGGTTGACCGTGACTGGGTCACGGGCGTTGGGGATGTGGCCTCCGCCTTCGATCGTGATGAGCCGGCCCCCCGTCGCGCGGGCGAGCTCCTCACCGTGCCGATGTGGCGCGATCGCGTCGTCGCGACCGTGGATGACAAGAACCGGGCAGCGGACCCGAATTGCACGGGCGAGAGTGTCGTCGCGGTCGCCAATGCCGGCCGCGAGATGGGTCAGGATCAGGGTCTCGGGATCGGTCTCGACGCCCCAACCAACGCAGTCTTCGATCGGCTTGGTCGAGTGTGGCTCGCTGAAGCACTGGCCGAAGAAGAACTCGAGGAATCCCTGGTAATCGCGCCGCCAATACGGCCCGTTGTATTTCGCCCAGCCCGCGTCGGATTCCTGCGGTTCCATGAACTCGTCGGGTCGACGCCGACCACCAAGCACGGGATCGAGCGTGAGCGAGGGTCCGATGAAAACCGCTCCGGCGACGCGCTCGGGATGCTCCGAGGCGACGAGGAGTCCTCGTTGTGCCCCCATCGACAGCGCCACGAGGACGGCGTGGTCCGTCGATGTCGCATCGAGCACCGCGAGCGCATCCGCGGCGAACTCGACCTCCGTGTAGGCCTCCACGGCCTGCGGCCGGTCGGAGCGGCCGTTACCGCGGCCGTCGAAGGTGATGACCCGGAACCAGCGGGCAAGGTAGGGGATCTGGAGCTTCCAGAAGCGCGAGTGGATGATCGACCACGTTGGGAGCAGGAGCAGCGTCCGCTCGCCCGATCCGCAGACCTCGTAGAAGACGCGGACGCCGTCGCGTTCGACGAAGCCGGTCGTGTCCGGATAGCGCGCGCGGGCCTGCTCGTGCGAGCCCGACCGCGTGCCGGACGTTCGACCCGTCGAAACAGCGTCAGGCGCGCGGACCATGGCCGGTGGCCCAGCGCCAGAGCGTCCCCGTGATCCGCCAACCGTCGCGTGTCCGGGCCAGGAGCGAGTATTCGACATAGATCGCGGAATGGACGACCGCACAGGCGATATCGCCCGACACGCCGAGGACGTCGATCCGGATCGCACGGTCGGGGACGTCCTGCCGGCGCCCTTGTCCCTCCCTCGTCGCCTTGACCATTGTGTCCTTCGTGTCGACGTCGAGCACCTCCGAACGCGCCCGGTCCTGGCCCAGGGCATGCTTCGCCAGCCCAGGATGCAGTGCCCGGTCCATCCGCTCGGCGTCGCCGTCGAACCAGCCCTCGAAGTAGTCGAGGAGGCAGCTACGAATCGCCGCCGCGTCGTCGGGACTGACCGTCTCTTCGACCTCCTCCGCTGTCCAGGCCATCTCGATCGTCATCGTCGTCACCTCCGTGTCGGTTCCGAATCCGGCTTGGTAATCTGCCTCAGGATCGCGCCGACTTTCCGCAGCGCGGAGCGGATCGGTAGCGTGGCTTCGGTGACGCCCAGCAGGATGAGCTCCTCGGCGCCCAGGAATGGCATGCCCATCAGTGCCGCGACCTCGTCCGGCGTGAGGCCGCCCAGGTCCGCGCCCGCCTCCTCCTCGCGCCGCGCGACGTCGGCGAGGAGGCGGAACCAGCCACCGATCATCTCGCGCACGGAGGCCGCCACCTCCGCGTCGGACCAGCCGGCCGCGATCATCTCCTGAAGGATCCGCACATAGCCAGAGGCGAGATCGGCGTCCAGGAAATCGCAAGCGAGATCCCAGCGCACCCAGAGCGGCACTGGCGTATCGAACATCGCGTGCTGGCGCTCCAGGAGGCGTTGGTTCTCGGCCTGGAGGACGGCCAGGATGAGCTGGAGCTTGGACCCGAAGTGGTAGTGGATCTGGCTGAGCGGGACCTCCGCGCTTTCGGCGACCCGGCGGGTGGACAGGTTTGCGTAGCCATCGGCCAGCAGGCGCTCCCGCGCCGCGGCCAGGATGGCGGCGCGTGTCTCGGCGGTGGCACGATCGCGGCGCGCGGCTCGTGTGCCTGACCGCTGGATCGTCCCGTCCATCTGGGGAGCATAGGACCCTCGAGTCACGAAGCGACCGCGTAGACGGCCGCGATCACGAGGGCGAGACCCATGGGCCGGGTCAGCCGGCGACCCGATGGGAGGTTCTTCTCCATCGCCGTCAATCCACCCAGGACGAGCATCGCGCTCAGGCTGCCCAGCCCGACCCCGAACATCACCAGCATGAGCGACCAACAGCAGCCAACGCAGAACGCGCCATGGGCGATCCCCATCGCCAGGGCTTCGCGACGCTCCGAGGTTCCCCGCCAGCGGTTGAGGACGAAACCCAGCGGGCTCCGGCAGGCGTCCAGGCAGCGGTCGCGGAGCGGGCTGAACTGCCATAAGCCCGCCGTCAGCAGGGTGGTCCCGATGATCAGCTGGGGATGGGCGGCCAGCCAGGGCAGCGCATCCACGGCAGCGTGGACGCCGCGGTCCGCGAGCCAGGCCCCCAGACCGAACGCCCCCCACACGAGCAGGTAGCCGACGAGCAGGAGGGCAATGAGGAGGTCGGGCCGCCGACGCCGCGCGACAAGCGCGCCGAACGTCACCACGAGCGGCACGCTACTTGGCAGCATCATCGCCACGATCATCAGGACCCAACCCCCCGTGAAGAGCGCGGCCTCGAGCGCCACTGGCCCGCCTCCGCCCGCGTGATGGAGGTAGTGCCCGGCGGGCGATCCTTCCCAGAACCAGAGGACAAGCCAGGCCGCCACGGCGAGCGCGACGAGCGATCCGCCGAGGATCGCTCGATCTCGCCGCGCGGCGCGAAGATGGGCCGGCGCGAACATCGTGGCCTCCGCTGCTGTCGCTGCAGCCGCCCGTCAGGCGGCGAAGCGGAAGTGGCCCTGGAGGGCGTTGTGATCCTTCAGATCCACGCTCGGGATGCCGTGGCCCGTCCCGTCGCGGGTGTATTTGCTCGCCTTGCTCGCATAGACGGGCGATCCTGGGATCGTGCTGAAGACCGTTTCGGCCAGCGTCGTCGGTTTTCCTGTCGCGCCAATGAATGGCGCCATCTCGGCGTCCACCCGCGACCCGATCTTGAGTCGGCCTTTGCCATCCTCGACGGTGAACGTGATCGGAGCGCGTTCGACAGCGACTACCTCGCCGATCAAGCCGGCCAGGTCGGCGACGGCCCCGCCCAGCTGTCCGGTGAAGAGGCGAAGCAGCGCGCCCTCCTGCTCTTTCGTCGATCGGTCGTCAACGAATACGACCGCCTTCCATGACTTCGGGATGAGGATGTTCTTGGGGATGTGCGCCGACACCGCCATGATCAAGCCATCGACAGCGACGCCATCGATCTTGCCCTTGTCGATGCCCCAGGCGATGACGGTGTCGCACGTCTTGTTGTCCGGATCCTCGCCCACCCAACATGGGCAGAGCACGTTGCAGGTGCAGACTTCCAGCAGCCGCCCCTCGATCTCGTACGCCATGTCGTACCTCCCTTGACCTTGTCGTTGTCGGTCGTCTGGCCGATCTCGGTCGGTCGACCGACCCTACATCTGGCGGTCAGCCGCTGTCAAGGGGCAAAATGAACGGCCACATGGGCAGCAAGCCTCGCGACAACGTCGCCCGACCGGTCCTGCAGGCTCGGCTCGACGCCGAATATGCGGCCATCGACATCCACTACCTCGAAGGCCGCCTGACTGAGTACGTCGCGGCGTCGGCATCGCTTCGGGACCGCGCCCTGGCGATCGGCGACACGGCTCGAGCCGCCAACATCGTGTCGTGGATGACGGCCGCCGCCGTCGTGTCGGGCGATCCCAGGGCCGAGGAATACGCGGCCGACGCCGAACGACTCGCCCAGGAGGCCGAGCTGCCCCTCGTCGCGGCACGCGTGGCGCGCTTCCGCAGCTGGCTTGCCCGTTTCCGGGGCGAACCCGGGCCGATCGAGGCGGCCGCCCGGGTGCTCCTTGCGAGCTCGGAACTCGCCGGCGATCACCAGGCTGTCGTCAGTGCCCGGCGAGCGCTGGGTGAGGCGCTGATCGAGCAGGGCCGGCTCGGGGAGGCGCAGGACACACTCGCGATCGCCCTCGAGATGAGCGAGCAGATCGGCGAGGTGCAGAGTCGGACGGCCCGGCTTGCGCTCGCTCGAGACGACGTGGAGTCCGCCGAGGGGTTTGCGACCAATGCGCTGGCGGGCGTTCGCGCGGAGGACCTGGTGGCCGTCAGCGCCGCCAGGGAAGTGCTGGCAAGCGTCCGCTCTGCCCAACGGCGAGATGCAGAGGCCGAGTCCGGCTTCCGCGATTCAGTCGCGGTGATCGCGCCAACCGAGTATCGCGAACGGTGGGCTGACGCGTCGATCGCCTACGCGCGATTCCTCGCGGAGCGCGGGCGCTCGGGCGAGGCGGAGCAGATTGTCGGTCCTATCGAGCGTTGGCTGGAGGAGCGCGGCTGGGTCTTCCGCCGCGCGCAGATCGGGGCGATTCGGGCGGAGCGGCCTTAGGCTTCGACCTCGAGGGTCGCGCGTCCGTGCGGGGCGGCCTCTCGCCCCAACCACGCGATGAGCGGGAGCAGGAGCATCGGGATCTCGAGGGTCGAATAGAGCGGCCCGCCGCCACGCGAGTTGACGACCGACGCTACCCAGTCAAGCCACAGCGAGCCGAACGGCAGGCAAAGCAGGACGAACACCGCGAGCGCAATCCACCAGCGTCGGCGGTTCGCCCCGAACAGGGCGAACGGCGCGAGGCTCGGTTTGAGCAGGACGATGACCGAGGGCCAGTGCCAGAGCGTCCCGAGTGCCAGCGCCGCGACACACCAGATGACCGGGTTGCCGGTCCACGTCTTGAGCAGGGTCGTCGGCCAGGCGACGCACAACGCGAGAAGAGGCCAGACGGCCGGGCGCGGCCGGAGCCGCGACACCGCCCACGCCATGGCGACCAGCGGAATCCCCCACCACAGGGGCCACGCGACCGCAGCCGGAAGAACGGCAAACGGGACGAACAGCAGCAACCCGACCGGCGGGTACAGGACGTCGCCCGCCCGGATGTCGTAGGGACCGGCGAGCTGGTAGGCCTCGAAGTAGGGCCCGCCGGCCAGCCATCGCGCCGCGACATCGCGATAGAGGACGAAGTCCACGCCGAGCGGCTGCTCGAGCGGATGCGGAACGAGCAGCGCAAACGCCAGGGGAATCGCGAAAACGGCCACCGAAAGGGCGATGGCGGTCGATCGAGACCGCGGCAGGCCGATCCTCATCGGCCGATTGTCGTTGCTGGCCTGGCCCGGGGCGTCTTCGCCGCGTAGCCCGCTACGGCGTCCCGCGCATCAATCGACGGATGTCTTCGAGCAACTGGGATTCGATGATGTCGAGCGGCTCGAGGCTCAGCTCGGCCCGACTGATGACCACGGCCCCCTCGGTCGACGCGATCAGCAGGGCTGAGAAGCGAGCCGCGTCTTTGGGGCTGAGCCCCCCGATCTCGAAGAGCTCGGCGAGCCGCTTACGCCAGGAGCGAAACACATCCGCCGCACGATTGAGGAGCTCAGGCGAATCTGTGGCGACCGTGACCGCGAGGACGGCGCAACCGGCATCGAATCTCGAGCGCCGGAGCAGCTCACGCCAGAGGTGCACGAACCAGCGGACGATCTCGTCCGGAGGGGAGCCTTCCTTCTTGTCGATCCAGCCCAGGGCATTGCGGCCAGCCAGATCGATCGCCGCGCCTATGAGCTGGTCCTTGCCTGCGGGGAAGTGGTGGTAGACGGAGCCCCGCGGTGCGCCCGAGCGGTCCAGTACCTCGGAGAAGGAGGTCCCCTCCAGGCCCCGACGGGCGAGCAGCTCCGCGGCGCTCGCCACCATCTTGTCTCGAACGCCTCGCGCCAACGGCCCTTTCTCCTGGATCAGAAGGCAACTTCACACCTATCGCCTATGGTGGGAAGCATAGCCTCCAGTCAGGCTCCGCGGAGGAGTCGCCGGGGGAACTGCGGCCGACGCGGCCGGGATGCACTAACGCTTTGCGGTGGCCTTGGCGGCCGCGGCTCGCGCGGCCAGGGCCCCGAACTCCTCGCGTCCGAACGCCGTGCCGGCAAGGCCCCAGCCGCCTTCCGCGGCCTCGGCCAGGATGACCCAGGTGCGCTTCGCCTGACCCTCGTCGCCGGAGATCCGAGTCACGATCTCGGTTGCCTCCCGCACGATTTGCCGTTGCCCGTCGCGATCCAGCGAACCGGGCGGCGTGACGATCTGCACGCGAACGGTTCGAGCCGAGGCTGTACTGGCTGTCGAGATGGCCGACGCCGGCAGGCGGTGGATGAAGGCAGCGGTGTTGTCGAGGTGGAATGGCCCGGGGCTGGCCACGCCTTCGGCGCGCAGGACGGCGCGGGTGAGCTCGTCGCCCAGTTCGGAGTCCGACCCGGCCGGGAACAGGTCGGCTGGCGCATATACGTCGATCATCGGCATAGGGTGCTCCTGGAGAACTATGTTGATGAACATCGACTCTAGACTATGACGATATACATAGTCGAGGACTGTCGCGGGGAAGACCGTCAGACAGCCCTCCTGGGAGAACAGCATCATCGGCCACCGTATGCTCTGCCCCGGGTAGGTTAGCGGCCGCCGGCCGACGCCACGAGTCAGGGAGCTCCCGTGCCGCAGTACGACCTCCCGCTCTCACAGCTGCGCACATATGCACCGGACCTGCGAGCCCCAGCAGACCTCGACCAGTTCTGGTCGACCACCCTGGCCGAGGCTCGGACCCACCAGCTGGCCGCCACATTCGCGCCGGTCGACAGCGGGCTGACCGTCATCGAGACCCTGGATGTGACCTACGCCGGCTTCGGCGGCGCGGCCATCCGGGGCTGGCTCCACCTGCCAACCGGTCGCCAACGCCCTCTGCCCGCCGTCGTGGAGTATCTCGGCTACGGCGGCGGTCGTGGCCTGGCCCACGAACGGGTGCTGTGGGCCGCGGCCGGCTACGCGCACTTCGTGATGGACACCCGCGGGCAGGGCTCGACCTGGGCCATCGGCGCGACCCCCGATCGGGGCGCGACGGGCGATCCGGCGCACCCGGGATTCATGACCCAGGGCATCCTCGATCCCGCCAGTTACTACTATCGGCGGCTCATCACCGACGCGGTGCGAGCGGTCGAGGCGGTTCGGAGCCACCCCGCGGTTGACCCGGCACGTGTCGCAGTCACAGGCGGCAGCCAGGGCGGCGGGTTGACGATCGCTGCGGCCAGTCTCGTCGAAGGCCTGGTCGGCGCGATGCCGGACGTGCCGTTCCTGTGCGACTTCCCGCGCGCGATCACGCTCATGGACGCGAACCCCTACGCCGAGATCGGCCGATATCTCAAGGCCCACCGCGACCACGTCGAGCAGGTCCTGGCGACCCTTGCCTACTTCGACATGGCCATCCTTGGCGCGCGGGCCAGTGCGCCAGGTCTCTTCTCGGTCGGGCTGATGGACGAGATCTGTCCGCCGTCGACCGTGTACGCCGCGTTCAACAGGTACGGAGGCCCGAAGGAGATCGTGGAATACCCGTTCAACGACCACGAGGGCGGCGAGGGCTTCCATGAGGTCGTCAAGCTGCGCTGGCTGGCCGAGCGCCTCGCCGGCTGACCTTGGCGCGACCGGTCGTCGCCTCCAGGGAGCTATGTCGAGGGCGCGGGAAACGCCGCGAGGCCCGGCTCGGTCGATGCCGATAGCGTGACCAGGCCTGAGCGGCCGGCGGCCAGGGAATCGACGGCTGCCGAGCCAGCGGCCCGGCCGATGGTCCGATCGATTGCCGTCGGCACCGCCCCTCGCTGGCTGTGACCGAGGATCGTGAAGTGGATGCGCACGCCGCTGCGGTTGGCGAGGTCCTCGGCCATCGCGACGGCATTGCCAGCACCCTCGCCCATCACGACGATGACGTGGCCGCCAGGTGTGAGCTCGCGAAGTCGAGCACCGAGCGCCTCGAGATCCGGACGGGTCTCGGGGATGATGACGTCAACCACACCCGTCGCCGCGGCCACCGCTCGGGCGAGGTTCCCTGAGGTGCCGCCGAGGGTCTGGACGACGAAGGAGCGCCCTGGCATCGCCGTTGCCGTCATCCGCAGGTCTTCGATTGCCCGGACCCCGTAGTGGACGGCGGAGTCGTGCCCGATGGTCATGCTCGTGCCCGGGACGTCGTTGTCGATCGTGGCCGGCACCGCCACGACGGTCGCGCCACCGGCCGCGAGGGCGGCAGCGCCGGTCACGGAACCCTCGCCGCCCACCACGATCAACCCATCGATCGCGAGCTGGCCGATCGCATCGAGGCAGCGCCTGAGACCGGCAGGGGTCTTCAGCTCCGGAAAGCGGCTGGTTTCCAGGATCGTCCCGGCGCGGCCTGCGGCGGCGTCGACCTCGGCGCGCTCGAGGGCGCGCGTGCGACCGGCGCACAGGCCTACGAATCCGCCCTCGATGCCAATCAGTTCGATCCCGAGGTCGGTCGCGCGTTCCAGTGCCCCGCTGAGCACGGCGTTCATGCCCGGCGCGTCTCCGCCGCTCATCAGGACGCCGAGTCGCATTGGTCGGAATCGCTCCCGTGGTGTTTTGACGCGATGATATGAGCACCACGGCGGCTGGAAACGCCGCAGCCGAGCCGAAAACCCAGAGGACGAGCACGCATGAAGCCGCCACTTGGCGAGGATCTGTTCATCCTCGCGTTCGACCACCGTGGGTCAATCGAGCGAGACCTGCTCAAGCTCCCGGGGAAGCCCAGTTCGGCGGACCGGGAGCTCATCCGCTCGCTGAAGGCAGTCATCTTCGAAGGCTCGCGCATCGCCTGGGAACAGACGCAGACCGGCGAGGTCGCGATCCTCGTCGATGAGGAGTACGGCTCGACGGCGATCGCGCGAGCGAAGGAAGTCGGCATTCCCCTTGCCATCAACGTGGAGAAGAGCGGACAGACCGTCTTCGACTTCGAGTACGGCGAGGCATTCGCCGAGCGCATCGACAGGGCAGACCCGGACTACGTCAAGACGCTCGTCCGTTACAACCCGGCCGATGCGGCACAGCGGAAGGCCACCCAGCTCGGCCGGCTCAAGGTGCTCAGCGACGCCGTTGCCGTGCGTCGGCCCCGACTGCTCCTGGAAGTCCTCGTTCCGCCAGTCCCTGGAGTGAACGAGACCGATCCGGTTGCCTTTGCCGCGCGGGAGCGCCCGGCGCTCGTCGCGCGCACCATCGCCGAGTTCCAGGCAGCTGGTATCGAGGCCGACATCTGGAAGCTGGAGGGCATCGACTCGAGCGAGGACTGTGCGCGCGTCGTCCAGCAGGCGCGCGCGGGGGGTCGCGACTCGGTGGCCTGCATCGTTCTCGGCGCCGGCGCCAGCTCGGAGACCGTCGACGGGTGGCTCCGGGCGGCGGCTCCGGTGGACGGATTCCGCGGCTTCGCCATCGGTCGCTCGATCTGGTGGACAGAGATCGGCGACTACATCGCCGGCCGGCTCGACGCTGGGTCGGCCGCGGCACGCATCGCGGACAACTTCGACCGCTTCGTCACCGTCTACACCGGCGCGGCCGCCTCGTAGGGGTCGAATGGCCGCCCTCCCCGGAGGACTGGACCAAACGGGCAATCAAGGCCTCGCGCCAGCCCGTTTTTCAATCCACGATTCAGGTTCCCGTCACCACGAACAGTTGCCACTTGCCGGGCACCCCTTTCAGCGGAAAGGCCCCGTGGTCTTCGAACTTGATCCCCGACCCGGCCACCAGGTCCCGAACGGTTCCCGACACCAGCACCTGGCTCGGAGCGGCCATCGCGGCGACCCGCGCGCCGATATGGACGGCGATGCCGCCCACGTCCTCGCCCATGAGCTCGATCTCACCGGTGTGCACTCCGGCGCGGACCTCCATCCCGATTGCCTGCGTCGCCTGCACGATCGCCTGGGCGCATCGCACCGCCCGGGCGGGGCCGTCGAAGGTTGCCAAAAACCCGTCACCGGCAGTGTTGATCTCGCGACCCCGGAACCGGCCGAGCTCGTGGCGGACCAGCGCGTAGTGTCTCTCGAGCAGGTCCTTCCAGGCTCGATCGCCGAGGGCGCTCGCTCGCTCGGTCGATCCCACTATGTCGGTGAACATGACGGTGGCGAGCACGCGGTCGTGCTCGGGAGGCGGGCGGACTCCGGTCAGGAATTCCTGAACCTCGTCGAGGATCGCACCCGAATCGCCGATGTACGGCAGATGATCGACACCCGATAGCTCCACGAGCTTTGCGCCGGGGATATGGTCGGCCAGATAGCGAGCGTGTCCGGGCTCGCGGTAACTGTCGTCCCGCCGCTGGAGGACGAGCGTCGGCACCCGAATGGTGGGCAGGATCGCGCGCACATCGATTTGGGCGTTCATCCGGAAGTAGGCGAGGGCATTGCCGGGGCCAAACGAGAGTCGCTCGTAGCGGCTCCACCATTGACGGAACGGTTCGTCCGCGACTCGCGTTGGCGCAACCTGCGAGAGGAAGACCCCGGACCCCCACTCCTCGTCGATCTGCCGGTCATAGTCGGCCATCCACTCAGCACTGCGCCCCCACGGATAGGCGTCCGCACGGCGAGGCATTGCGTAGGTGGCGTACAGGACCAACGCTGTCGTTCGTTCAGGGTGGGATGCGGCGAACAAGATGGCCATGGGCCCGGCCTGGGAAAGGCCGAAGAAGGCCGCCGACGCCGACCCCGCCGCTTCCAATACGGCCAGGACGTCATCCACCTGTTCTTCGATGGGAGGGAGCACCGGAGCCCGGTCCGAAAGCCCTGCTCCCCGCGCATCGAAAATGATGAGGCGGGAGAACGACGCCAGCCGCTCCAGGAACCGAGCGAAGCTAGGATCCTCCCATTGATGCTCCACGTGAGTGAACAAGCCTGGGATGAGCACGAGGTCTATCGGGCCACCACCGACCACCTGGTAGGCGATATGGACATCGCCGCTCTTCGCGTACCTCGTCTCTGGCGTCACACAGCGAGTGTGCGGGTTCGTAGAGCGGCGTGCTTCTGTCCTCACGCACGCGCATCGCACCATTGACAGGCCGATCATTAGCATGCTATCGTTCACGATAGATAGCTTGCTAACAGATTGGAGGCCCAGCGATGACGCTCAGCGCATCACCGACTCATACCACCACCGAGCTTCGCGTGACGGCGGGGCCGGCGGCCAAGCCGCGATTTGGCGGAGTTTTGTGGCGCGTCAGCCGCTTGACGGGCCCGGCCATGCTGCCTCTCGCGGGGAAGCACTGGAATCCGATCTTCGCAGTCGTCGAGCACCGCGGCCGGAAGACAGGCCGCGGCTATCGCACGCCGGTGGCCGCCCGGCGCAGCGGTGACGGATTCATCATCGCGCTCGCCTTCGGCGCGCAGGTCGACTGGTACCGGAATCTGGTCGCCGCGGGCGGCGCGACCATCCGCTGGCGCGGCGATGCGTATTCCGTGACGGCGCCGGAGCGAGTCGACGCCGCGTCCGTCCTCACCACCTTCGATCCCGTGCAGCGACTGTTGCTCCGCATAGCGGGCATCGACGGCTACGTCCAGGTGCGCGACGCCGAGTCCTCTCACGCGTGAGCGAGTGGTCGGTTCGGACGCGGGCAGAGACGCAGGGGCGGAGTGACGGCGACGCGTCAGGCGCGTCCGCCGTCTCCGGTGAGTTCGTAATCGAGGACAGCCTCGGCTATCTCGTCAATCGGGTCGCACGTTCGATCGCCCATCAACTCGCGGAGGAGATACGACCGGCCGGCGTGGCCATCGGACAATGGGCCGTGCTCATGTTCCTGTGGGCGCGGGATGGCATGAGCCAGGCCGACCTGTCGCGGGTGGTCGCGATCGAGCCACCGACCATGGTCCGCACGATCGATCGCATGGTCCGCGACGGACTCGTTACCCGTGTCGCCGATCGTGGCGACGGACGCGTCAGTCGGATCCATCTCACCGACCGCGGTCGGTCGCTGCGCGATGAGCTCGTCCCGAAGGCCGTGACGGTCAACGCCAACACCTTGGGGCGCCTGTCGACCAGTGAGGGCCGGACGCTTCGACGACTGCTCGTCAAACTTCTCGAGGGGACTGGCGACTCGACTTCCACGGATCGCTTCAGCAACTTGCCTGCTCCTCGAGTCCCGGCGTAAGTCGATCCCCTCCGTACAGCGGCTCGTTGTGTGAGTCTCGGCTTCGAGCCCTGGCAGTTATCAGCTGTTCGAGCGTAGTGCCAGGGTCTTGAGCACGATCTCGAGAGTGCTTGCAGGAGCACGGATAGCTGATGTCTATGAGCATCGGCTATCCTTGGCCGGCGCCGACATAGCTCAGCGGTAGAGCAGCTGTTTCGTAAACAGCAGGTCCTCGGTTCAAATCCGAGTGTCGGCTCCATCTATTCAGGCGTGAGACGGCTCCCGCGAGGTGCCGCCGCGATTCGCCACTACCGCGTCGCAAGCGAAACCTCTCCATTCATGAGGTCGTAGAGAAGGGCGCCGGCGCGCCGGTCGTGCGGCTCACCCTTGTCCGGAAGGCGCCGCAGCAGGGCGAGCTGCCGGTGTGATCGATCGGGACCAATTGGGGATGACCAAATAGGACCGCCATACAGATAGAATGGCCGGCGGCCGTCCGGGTCGAATAGCCGCCCGGGCGGCCACGATGCCTCGCGTCGGCCCCCCCGTCGCGGCGGTCTAGCCTCAATGCCGCCGGCCGAGCGTTGCCCGAGATAGGATGATGCCACCAGGTTCGGCCACCAGGTCGCCTGCCAGGGGTGGAAGGAGCTCCGATCATGGTGACCGTCGGTCTGCTCGTGCGTCTCGAGGCGAAGCCCGGCAAGGAGGCGGACGTCGAGCGCTTCCTCGAGGGCGGTCTGGCCCTAGTCAACGAGGAGCCCGACACGATTGCCTGGTTCGCGATCAAGATGGGGCCCTCGACCTACGGGATCTTCGACGTCTTTCCGACCGATGCCGGACGGCAGGCTCACCTCCAGGGTCGCGTCGCCGAGGCCCTCATGGCTCAGGCGGCCGATCTGTTCCGGGAGGCCCCGGACATCGGCCCCATCGACGTGCTGGCGGCGAAGCTGCCGGCCTGAGCGGCTCAGCCGCCCGACTGACCGTCCCCGTCGCGGGGCGCGGGCGCGCCCTGAGCGAGCAGGGGTCAACGTAGGGGTCAGCTATGGGGCCGTCTCACGCGTGAATAGTTGGAGCCGAGGACCCGCTACGGGGGCCATGGCGAGCATCGCTCGGGCAACTTGACGATGGGTCATCGAGGGCGTGTTGACCGCTTCATCGCACGCCGCCTCGAAGGGCAGGCCCGCCTCCTGCAGACGGCGCACTTCGCTAAGAAGCGCTCTCGCGAGGCGGCGATCCTCCGCAGGAACTGGTCGGGTTCATCCGGTAGGGCGGACCCGCTCGGCGAAGGGCGGCGAGGACCAAGGTGGATGAGCTCGCGGGGTCGTTGGCCGGCCTCGAGCTCGCGCTCGAGGAGTGCCAAGCGTTCGTCCACATGGCGAAGCTCGTGGATCCGCCGGCGGACCTTGGCACGCTCGGCGGGGATCGCCGCCCGCAGCTCGTCGGAGACCTCCCCGCACCGGCCGTCGGCGCACATGGTCGCGAGTTTCGCGGCCACCGAGAGAGGCAGATCCAGCTGGCGCAGCCCGACGAGGAGGCGCAGGCGCTCGGCGTCCTCGTCTCGGTACTCGCGGTAGCGGCTGCCGTTTCTTGCCGGCGACGGCAGGAGCCCGAGCCGCTCGTAGTAGCGCAGAGTCTCGGGTGCGAGTCCGAGCTGCATGGCCATTTCACCGATCCGCATGCCACCACCCTAGACCCTGTGGGCCCTACAAGGTCAAGACGGCGGCAAAAGTTCGTGGCGACCGCCGTACCTCCTCCCTGAGTCGGCTGCTAGCGCGGTGGTCCGAAGGTAGCGCCGCCATCGTCGGACCGGAAGAACCTGGTTGAGTCGTCGACGAGCGCGACGGTATACGCGCCCGCCATGGCCACGGTCAGGGCCCGTCCAGAAAAGGCCGTGGCCCGCCAGGTCTGTCCGCCGTCGTCGGAGCGCTTGAGTCCGGTGGTCGTGCCGGTGTAGAGAAGCTTGCCTTCGGTGCTGGCGTCAAGGCTTGCGACCTGCCCGCCTGGACCGGTCAGCGCCGTCCATGTCTGGCCGCCGTCGACGCTCCGGCCGAGGCCACGGCCGGAGATACCCAGCAGTAAGGACTTGCCGTCGACTGCCACGGCCGCGAGGACAGGCCAGTCGCCGCTTTGACGCAGGGCCCAATGGCGGCCCTGATCCGTCGTCTCGAAGAGGCCGTTGCCAACCGACCAGGCCCACGCGTGCTTCGGGTCGCCAGGGTCAAGCGTAAAGGCGTGCAGGTCGAGACCGGGCAGGTCGTTGGGCACCGGGTTCCAATGACTTCCGCCGTCCGTGCTCTCCACGTAGACGTTGTGGCCGGCGACCTGGATCGTGCTCCCGCCGGCCGGCCGGACGTTCATCGCGTCTGCGCCAGACAGCGCGGTCGGCTGCCAGCTTCGGCCTCCGTCATGCGACTCGAGCAGGCCGGTGTGGTGGCCGAAATACAAATGGCTCGGGTCTCCAGGCGCAAAGGCTAGGGAGTGGACGTCGCGCGTGCTCAGGGTCGCCCATGGCGTCGTGCCACCCGGCCCCGAGCCCGGGCCGCCCAAAGCGACGTAGCCGACGAACGCGATGACGCCGATCGCCGCGAGCGCGCCGACTCCCAGCAGCCAGGGTCGCACTGGTCGCGACCCGGGTGCGTCCTGGGCGCGGCGCTTGCCGGACCTCGGCCTCGGGCTGGAGGACATTTCGCGCGAACGTCCTCGGGAGCGACGTGAGGTGGGAGACATGTGCCCTCGTTACGGTTTGAGGATGTGGGTCAGTGGGGTCCGATGCCGTTGCGACCTACGGGGGTCCGTCGCGCAGATCGAGCGCAAGCGTGTCGCTCTGTGCGTGGGTGACGCAGACTGGCGAGCTGAGCGCAAGGTGCTCACGAAGGTGACCGGGCACGAATGAATCCTTGGCGAGCCGGGCCTGCTCGACCCGGAACGTCATGTCGGTCCCGTCGACCGCCCGGAGCGTGAAGCCGCGGACCAGCGTCAGGTTCGGCTGGTCGATGGAGACGACGGTGCCGCACGTCACTTCTTTGGCCGTGAGGAACAAGAAGACCGGGATCGCGAGAGCTGCAGCAACAATCGCAACGACGATGATGAGCCGAAGGGCTGGTCGGGGGAGACCCGCATGTACGGTCACGAGGCCGCCGCGATCGCCGCCTTCAACTCGTCAGCACTGACGATCAGCGCGTACGAGCCGCGCACGATCCCGGCCTTGTCCACGACGAAGATCCACGGCTCGGAGAGCAGGCCCCAGGCGTTTGTGATGTCCGTCGCCTGAAGGCCGCCCTGCGCGTCGAGGACGGGCTGCAGGCTGCCGTTGGCGAACTGCATCTTGTACGGCTCGACATTGATGAACGTCATGGCCGGCTCGGTCTTCGCTACGGCCTTAATGGCGTCGAGCGTCGGGCCGCACTGGCGGCTCGTGCAGAATGTCGGCGTCGCGAACACGAGAACGAAGGGCTTGTGCTGGGCGAGCGCGTCGCGGACCGAGATCTTGTAGAACGTCAGGTCGGGTGTCGTGTCCGTCGAGATGGCGCGGATGTTGCCACCGACATCGGAGAGCGTCGGCGTCACGGTGTCCGGGGCCTTCGCGCCTACGACTGGGGTCGAGCTCGTAGGGGACACCTGGAATGTGACGCGCGACTTCTCCGTGACACCCCCGGCCGTTGACGTGAATTCAGCCGTCCAGTCGCCGGCCTCGCCAAACGTGGCGTTGAGGGCGTAGATGCCCTTGACGTCGCGGATCGCCCAAATGAAGGTGGCGTCGTACTTGCCGACCGGCGACGTCTCCGACTTGGCGAGATCGTAGAAGGCGACGTTCACCGCCAGGTCAGGCTTGCCGATGGGAGCACCGCTGGCATCGGTCATCGCGAACAGGAACCGGGTGTCGCCGACCGGGTCCTCTGCGTCAATCAGGAGCGGAATCCGGGTCGGTCCGGCCGAAGCGACGGGTGGGGCGCTGTGGGCGGTCGAGCCGCAGGCAGCTGCGGTCAGAGCGACTAGGAGGCCGAAGGTCGTGATTCGGGCGGCGTGGTGGAGCGACCACAGGCTCCGGTCCTGCGTCATCTGGCCTCCTAAGGCTTGCTGATTTCGGCCAAGCGACGTTCGATGCCAGCCGGATCGAGCGGGCCAAACACACGGTCGCGGATGACTCCGTTCCGATCGATGAAATAGTGGGTTGGAAGGCCGAATACGCGGTAGGTGCGGAAGACCGCGCCCGTGACGTCCAGCCCGATGGTGTAGGTCAAGCCATAGCGGTTGACGTAATCGCGAACGACACCCGCCTCCTCTTGGACGTCGATGGCGATCAGGACTACCCCGTCGTTCCGATGCGCCTCGTAGGCGGCCCGTAGATTCGGCGTTTCCCGTTGGCATGGCGGGCACCACGTAGCCCAGAAGTTGACCCAGATGGGCCGACCCGTGAGATCAGCAATCGAAACTGGATGGCCGTCGAGATCGGCGAGCCGGATTTCCTGGCCATTGTCCCCGGTCCCGGTGAAGTCCGGCGCACGCTGGCCGAGCTCCAGACCCTGCGTCTCCGAGCTGATGCGGTAAAACGTGGGCTGGGGATCGGGCTGGGCGGACGGATTTGTCGCGCCCAGCGACTGGGTCATGGAGACCAAGAGCAGCAGCATCACGGCGATGGCGCTGTTGGCCACGAGCAGATGCCGCAGGGTGAAGGGCCCAATGACCCGCCGACTCCATCCGCGCAGCCGCGGGGGCGACACGAGGTCGTCCGCACTGTCACCCGATGGGGTTGGCCGCGGATCGCCGCCTTCCCCGTCCGTATACTCGCTCATACCACACGCAGTGTAGTAGGTCAGGCCACGGGAGCTGGCGCGGGTGAAATGGTTGATCCCTTTGGCCTTGGCAGGTATGGCGACGGGCGCGTTGCTGCTCGTCGCAGTCCTCCTGGTGGTGCAAGTCGGCTCGAAGCCGGCGAGCAGCCCAGTGCCCTCGCCGCCAGCCCCTGTCGTCACGCGATCGGCGAGTGAGGCGCCCGCGGCCAGTGCTGGGCTGCCGGCGACCTCTCCGACGGCTAGCCAGCCAACCATCGGCGTCGCCGCTGGCCAGGTCGCGCCCGACTTCGCCCTGCAATCGCTTGACGGCAAGACGATTCGGCTATCCGACTTTCGGGGACACCCGGTCTGGATCAATTTCTGGGCGTCGTGGTGCCCCCCGTGCCGAGACGAGATGCCGCGTCTCGAGGGTGTCTATCTGAATCACGCGACAGACGGGCTCGTTATCCTCGGGGTAGCGGTGCGCGACTCGCCGGCCAACGCCGCGGCGTTCGCCAAGGAGGTCGGGGTGACCTACCCGATCGTCCTCGACGTGCCGGGGAAGGTCGGGGACCAGTACCACGCGGTGGCCCTGCCGGTCCAGTACTGGATCGATCGCGACGGGATCGTCCGCGACTGGGCCTTTGGCGAGTTGCCGCCCGATCAGTACGATCCAGCTCTCGCGAAGATCCTGCCCGCGCGGTCGTCCGCACCGTGACCTTGGCCGTCGCCTTCCTCGGCGGGCTCATCTCGTGCCTGTCGCCGTGCGTCCTGCCGGTCATTCCTGTGTTCGCGGCGTTCGTCGGCGGCGGGCGGGCGGCGCCAAGCATGAATATTGGCCGAGCGCGGGCGGCAGGCTTCCTCCTCGGCTTTGCCGGAGTGTTCGTCGCGCTGTGGGTCTCCCTTGGGCTGTTCGGCTTCGCCCTGTTCGACGCGATCCCGACCCTGCGACCGGTGGCCGGCGCGGCGATCATCGGCCTGGGTCTCGCCACGATGATCGGCTGGCATCCGATGCTCGGGTTCGGCCGCTGGCAAGGTGCCGGATCGATGGGCGGCTCGTTCCTCCTGGGCGCCGGGGTCGCTATCGGCTGGACGCCGTGTATCGGGCCAACGCTCGGGGCGATCATCACCTTGGCAGCGGCGAGCCAAACTGTCGCGGCCGGCGCGGCCTTGCTGCTCGCCTATGCCCTCGGCATGGCCGTGCCCCTCGCGGTCATCGGGCTCGGCCTATCACGGGTCCGACCGCTGGGGCGCTTCCTCGGTGCCCACCACCGGGCATTCGAGGTCGCCTCCGGGACGCTGATCGCTGGGGTTGGTGTCCTCGTCGCAACGGGTGCATTCGGCCGACTTGCCGGACTCGTGCCCTGGGGGTTCTAGCGGGCGCCCTTCGTTTCGGCTGCGGCAAGCTCGCCCTCGAGACGATGGTGCCGCTCGGCAAGCTCTGTCAGCTCCGTGCGCATCGATTCGACGCCCGACGATCGGGCGGCAGGAGCCGAGCCACGGCTCATGGCGACGGCCATCACGACCATCGACAGCGGACAGGCCGCCAGGAGCAGGAAGGGCAGCGCGGCGCCGAGCGCCCGTGGCGCAAAGAACGCCAGGGCGAGGGCGACCAAGCCGAGGACGGCGAGGACCCGGCGATCGAGGCAATAACGGAGGATGGACATTCTTGTCTCCTGCGTGACCCTACCCGGCTGCGGGGCAGCGGGCAACTCACGGCAGACTACTACATCATGCGTAGTCGCCAGCGACGACAGGGCCTGTAGTACGATCGCCAGCGATGGAAACGGCGTCGCTCGGACCATTGGAGCAGCGGGTTATGGCCCACCTGTGGCACGTCGGGCCGGCCACGGTCGGCGAGGTCCGCGATGCCCTGAATTCGACGGCGAAACGGCAGCTCGCGTACACGACCGTGATGACGATCCTCGTGCGGCTCGATGAAAAGGGCTACGTCAGCCGGACCCGCGAAGGCCGCCTGTTCCGCTATACGGCTGCCTTCCCTGAGGCCGCGCTCGCGACAGAGATCGGCCGGCGCGACCTGCGGCGACTCATCGAGCGCCATGGCGCCGGCACCCTCGCGGGCTTTGCGGCCGACCTCGTCGGACGCGAGTCCGACCTGGCCGCTCGCCTCCAGCGGATCGCCGACGAGAGCGCGGAGGGCTAACGGATGCGGGCGCTTGTCGGATTCGCGAGCCTCGCAAGTGCTGGCTTATTGCTGGCTTGCCTGGCCGTTGGCGTTGGGACCGGCCCCGACTGTGCAGGGGGCATGGCTCCCGCGGCGTGTCTGGGCGGCTCGGTCGGAGCAATCCGAACCTTTGTCGGGGTGGCTGCCGCGATCGGGGCGACGGTCGGCGGTCTCTTGGCTGTCTCGATCTTGTGGCAGGTGCGCCGTCATCGGCAGCTGTCGATGCTGCTGGACCGGACGGCGAGCCCCGCCCGGATCGCGGATCAGGACGTTGGCCTCGTAGCCGGCCTCGTCGCCCCATGCGTCGCCGGGCTGGCCCGCTCGCGGATCTACTGCCCGGCGAACCTCGCGGAACGTCTGAGCGAGCCCGAGCTGCGCGCGGTCGTCCTCCACGAACGCCACCATCAGCTCGTCCATGCGCCCGCAAGGCTCGTCGTCCTCGCCGCGCTCACGCCCGCTGTCGGGCGCCTGGAGGTTGGTCGGCGCTGGGCTGAGCGTCGACGGGCGGCCCTCGAGATCGCCGCGGATGACCACGCCCTCGGTGCAGGAGCACATCGGCCCGAGATCGCTCGCGCGCTGCTCAAGCTGGGCGCGGCGAGTCTGGCTGGGGGGCTGCCGAGCTATGCCTCGGCATCGGAGCTCCGCCTCCGCCACCTGATGGGCGAGGCGAGCCCGGCAGGCTCTGGGCTCGGCTCGCTCGCCCCGCTGGTTTTACCGGTCGGTGTCTTTGCCGCCTGCCTCGTCTGGGGGTTCATCGCCTAATCCCTCGCGGCCTGATCATCGGCGCCCTGCCGCGGACGGGGACGATGCGGCCGCCGACGTTGCGATCGCCGATACGGCACTACATGGCGGATGGGGTCCGCGGGCTCGGACGGCGCCACGCGATGGACCTTGGCTCGGGGTGTCCAGATGATGAGGCCGACGGCGTAACCGACCGCACTCCCCAGCAGGCTGATCCCGAGGTGGACCGGCTGCATGATGTTGAGGAGGACGCCGAGGACATAGGTCCCCGAAAGCGCGGCCACCCAGCCGATGAGTGCGAACTCCCAGGTCTCGCTCTCGACCCGGAGCAGATCGGATTTCGGGGTCGAGCTGCGCAACTCCCAGCCTTCGACCCGCCAGCGGAGCACTGCGATCACCGCTCCGATCGCACCGAGTCCGACGGCGAGGACGGACCAGATGGAAAGCGTGAACCCGCCCGGGAACTGGCCGAGCGCCAGGAGGCCCAAGAGGAACACCGCCGCACCCCACGACCGCAGGGCCGCGGCGAGATCCGCGCGAACGACCTGGTCGTCGGGGTGGGGGAGTGAGTGCCGACCGGCGTCGAAGCGCAGCCAGACCGAGCCGGCGATCGTAGCTGCCCCGAGGACGAGATCGATGAATACGAACAGCGGCACCGGATCGTGGACCTCTCGCGACGCGTGCGTTCGACTCTACTACACTGGTCTTAGTAGGTCGTGCACATCATGCCTGACCCGATCAGAGGGACGAAGTGGCCGACCCAAGCTCACCGCCACCGACCACGAGGGCGCTCCTCGAATACGTCAGCTCGCCGGACTGTTCGGACTGCCGTGCATTTGAGGCGCTCATTGCCCGTGTGGCGCCGGATTACCCCGCCCTCGAGGTCCGCGCCGTGTCGGCCGATTCGCCGCGGGGCATCGCGCTATCGCTAGGCCGGGGAATCCTTCGTTTCCCGGTCATCGTTCTTGCCGATAAGGTCCTGGCGATCGAGGCGATCGCCGAGCCAGATCTCCGGGCGGCCCTGGTGCATGAGGGCGTCGACCGGGGATGAACGCGCTCCTGGCAGGATCGTCGATCCTCGGTGGCTTCGTCGGCGGCTTCATCGCGCTACTCGCCCCGTGCTGCGTCACCGTGTTGCTGCCCGCGTACTTCGCGGCGGCGTTCACCAGCGTGCGAACACTCGTCTGGATGACCTTTCTGTTCGGCGCCGGGATTGCCATGGTGATCCTGCCGATCGCCCTCGGGTTGGCGGCCCTTGGCCAGGTATTCAACCGCTTCCACCCCGTCCTCTTCGGGGTCGGTGGCTTGTTCCTCCTCGGGCTCGGGGTCATGACCCTTCGGGGTCGAGGCTTCGAGCTGCCGTTCGGTCGCGCCCCCACGTTCGCCGATCGACCCGGCGCCTCGATCTTCGCGCTAGGCCTCTTCTCCGGCGCGGCCAGCTCCTGCTGCGCCCCCGTCCTCATCGGGGTGCTGACGCTCACGGCTCTGACAGATTCGTTCCTCGGTGCCCTCGCGGTGGCGCTAGCCTACGTGTTCGGGATGGTCTTCCCGTTGTTCCTCCTCGCCCTGGCCGGCGACCGCTTTGGCTGGCTGCGCAGTCGCATCGTGCGCGGCACGACGGTCCGCTTCCGATTCGCGGGGCACGGGTACGCCGTCCACAGCACGAACCTCATCGGTGGGTTGCTATTCCTGGCCATGGGCGTGTTCGTGCTCGTCCTCGCTGTCACCGGCAACGAGTTCCTCACATTCCCGGGCCAGATCGAACTGAGCGCCCTGCTCCACCAACTGGGCGACACCTTCCTGATGGCGGCCAACGGCCTTCCGGCGCTCATGCTGTCGGCGCTCCTGGTCGTGTTCGCGTTGTATCTCGCCCGGCGTGCCCGCCGGCACCCGGCCGAGCAACCCAAGGAGATCGCCGATGACCCGACCTGATCGCACGTCGTCGCGCGCGGTGAGCAAGCGCGGTCCGTCGGCGCGGGGGCGCCGCTCGCGCGTCCCGGTCCCGCTCATCCTCGGGATCGCCGGCATCGGGCTGCTTGTCGTCGGGATCGCCGCATTCAACACCCTCAACGGCGGCGGAAAGCAGATCGTCGCCTACGACGTCGGCCGGCCGGGTCCAGGCGATGCCGCCCCGGACTTCAGCCTGACCCAGGCGGGGGGCACCACGTTCCATCTAGCGGACGCTCGGGGCAAGCAGGTCCTGCTCTACTTCCATGAGGGGCTCGGCTGCGATCCATGCTGGCGCCAGATCGACGCGATCCAGGCGGACCTGGCCCACTTCAAGAGCATCGGCATCGACGAGGTCGTCGCCATCTCCGCCGATCCGGCGGCGGCTCAGGCGCAGCGCGCCCTGCGAACCGGGATCACCCTCCCAACGCTCGCTGACCCGGACCGGGCGGTCTCCGGTGCCTTCGGGACACTCGCCTACGGGATGATGAACGGCGCGCTGCCGGGCCATACCTTCATTCTTGTCGGGCCCGACGGCAAGATCCACTGGCGAGCCGACTACGGCGGCCCGCCGAACTACACGATGTTCGTCGCCGACGACACGCTGTTGGCCGAACTTCGCCGGGCGCTGGGGATCTCGGGATGATGGGCGATCACGGGTCGATGGATGGCGGCATGATGGGCGGGGCCTTCGGCATCTCGGCCGTTGTCTGGACGCTGCTCGGGATCGCGTTGCTCGTCCTGATCGTCCTGGCGATCGTCTGGCTCGCCCTGCGCCTGCGGCGGGACGACCGGGAGCGTGTCCGACGCGCCTCGAGCCCCCTCAGCGAACTCGAGGGCCGGTATGCCCGCGGCGAGATCGATCGCGAGGCGTATCTCCAGATCCGGAGCGATCTCGATGCCCGATGAATCCCGCGTCGCGACATCCGTGGCTGGAACAGGAAAAGGCTGACATGCATGCCGCTTGTTGACGGCCTCCTGCGCGCGCTGTCCTTCGCCTTCGGGATGGCCTGGGAGATCACCTGGGCGCTGATCCTCGGTTTTCTGCTCTCGGCGGTCGTCCAGGCCGTCGTTTCCAAGGCCGAGATGACGCGGCTGCTGCCCGACGCCTCGCCGCGCCATCTGGCGCTCGCGACCGCGCTTGGCGCGGCTTCATCCTCGTGCTCCTACGCCGCGGTCGCCCTGGCCCGATCGATCTTTCGCAAGGGCGCCGACTTCACGGCGGCGATGGCCTTTGAGTTCGCCTCGACGAACCTCGTGATCGAGCTCGGGATCATCCTCGCCCTCCTGATCGGCTGGCAGTTCACCCTGGGCGAGTTCGTGGGCGGCCCGCTGATGATCGTCTTTCTGGCGATCCTCTTCCGGCGCTTTCTCCGGCCCTCGCTTGTCGAGGAGGCGCGTCGCCAGGCGGAGCGTGGCCTCAAGGGTTCGATGGAGGGGCATGCCGAGATGGACATGTCGGTGACCGATGGCCCGCTCCTTCGTCGCATCGCGTCGCCGCGCGGCTTCACCGCGATCAGCCACTACTTCGTCATGGACTGGGCAGCGATCTGGAAGGACATCGCCGTCGGGCTGGTCATTGCCGGAGCGCTCGCTGCCTGGGTGCCGAACGACGTCTGGCGGCGGCTGTTCTTCACCTCTGACCCAACGCTGGCCAAGGTCTGGGGGCCGCTCATCGGGCCGCTCATCGCCGTGATCAGCTTCGTTTGTTCGATCGGCAATGTGCCGCTCGCCGCGGTCCTCTGGAACGGCGGGATCAGCTTCGGCGGCGTGATGGCGTTCATCTTCGCGGACCTGATTGTCCTGCCGATCCTGAACATCTACCGCAAGTATTACGGGCTCCGGATGACGGCGTTCCTGGCCGTCACGTTCTACGTCGCGATGGCGGGCGCGGCGTATGTCGTCGAGTTCGTCTTCGGCGTCCTCGGTCTCATCCCGACGCAACGGAAAGCGCTGGTCGTCGAGGCCAGCGTGACCCTGAACTACACGACCGTCCTCAACGTCATCTTCCTCGCCCTCGCGGCCGTCCTCGTGTTGCGCTTCAGGCGAACGGGTGGGCCCGAGATGCTGGCGATGATGGACATGTCGCCCGACGAGATGTCGGCCATGGGCGCATAGGTGCGCCGCGTCGCGTTTTCGGTCGCTGCCGACGAGAGCCAACCGAACGGATCCGGCGCCGTCCCCGGGCCGTAGCGGTCGCCGACGGTGATTCGCCGACAGCTCGTTCGCCTGCTTGCGGCGATGGCGGTCGGCGGACTCCTCGTCGGGGCGCCGGCCGTCGCCCAGGCCCACGCCGAGGTCCTGCTCGCCTCGCCCCAGCCGGGCACCGGCTTGACCCAGGCGCCGGCAGCGGTCGTGATCAAGTTCAGTGAACCCCTCAACCTCTCGCTCAGCCGGATCGAGGTGCTCGACGCCTCGGGCGCCGACGTGGGCAGCGGACCGACGGAGGCGGTCACCGGGGACCCCCAGGCCATGCGCCGTCCGCTCGGGCTGTTGCCGATCGGCCAGTACACGGTGCGCTGGACGAGTGTGTCTGCCCTCGACGGGCACACCCTGCGCGGCAGCTATTCGTTCGCCGTCGGAACGGGCGCCAGTCCCGGCACCACGCTCGCCGACAGCCCCCTCGATTCGGAGGGTCCCATCGGGCTCGTCGGTCGCTTCCTCGAACTTATCGCGCTCGGTGTCTGGCTGGCCTGGGCGCTGCTGGGTCGAGCTACTCGTCGGGCCGGTCTCGACCTGGCGAAGACCGCCCGCCTCGGGCGCCTGACGCCCGCGCTCGCCTTCGGTGGTGCTCTGCTCTCGCTCGTATCGACGACGTTCGTCGCGACCGGATCGCTGACCGCCATCGGCGGCGTGCTCGCGAGCCCGTCCGGTGAGGCTCGCCTCGTCGTGCTTGCCGCTACGTCCGTGGGTGTGCTGGTGGGCGCGCGCTCCGTACCCGCGGCCCTGGTGCTTGCCGCGGTAGCGATCGTTGCTGAGGCGGCGTCGGGCCACGCCGCCTCGTCGGTCCTGCCACCCGTCGCGATCGCGTCCTTCGCGATCCATCTGTCGTCGGCCGGCGTGTGGATCTACGCGATCGGCGCATCACTCGTAGCCGCACCGAGCGTCCGGCGCGCTCTCGGAACGTTCACCCCGTACGCTGTCACGGCCGCCGCTCTAACCGCCGGCACGGGCCTCGTCAACGCGGTCCTTGAGCTGGCCGATCCGGCCGACCTTGTGCAGACCGGCTACGGCGTCGTGCTCGTGGCGAAGTCGCTGGCCTTCGTCCTGATGGCCTCCTTCGGCTTGATCCACTTCGTCTGGCGGCACCGTCCGGCGACCGCCGAGCCGATGCTCCGGCGGCCCCTCCGTGCGGAGGCGACTGCGGCAACAGTCGCCTTCGTCCTCGCCACGTTGCTGGTGGGGTTTCCCAACCCGCCTCGCGAGGCAGAGACCTCGGCCACGGGGCTCACGACGACCGATCCAGTGCTTTCCGAGCTCGGACAGCGCGAGGCCCTCTCGATCGGCGACGCCTCGGGCCCGTTCATCGTCGGGCTGACGATCCTCCCACCGCGACCCGGGCCGGCCGAGGTCCGCGTCCAGGTCCTCGGTGTCGACGCCGGCGATGGTCTCCGCAATGCCCGACTCACGGCCAATTCGGGGGGCGCGTCCATCCAAGTTCCACTGGCGCAGGTTTGCGGCCTTGGCTGCTTCGCCGGCAACGCGACGTTCGCCAATGGGGGCGGCTGGCAGCTGACGGTCGAGATCGAATCCAATCGGGGGCCAATCTCGATCTCGGCAGCCTTGGCGCTTCCAGCGCCCGACGGCTCGGTGGCGCTTGCCAATACGCTCGCGGTCGAAGAGGGCCTGAAGTCCGCGGTGATGACCGAGCGCTTGCGCGGCAGCGTCGACGGGCCGGTATATGTCTCGACCTATCGCTTCGAGGCGCCGGATCGGGTGCAGATCACGCTCAATGACTCCACCCAGATCCTCATCGGCGGCGAGCGCTTCAGTCGGCAGGGAAACGGGTCCTGGGAGAAGTCGACCTTCCCACCGCCCGGCTTCTCCTGGCCGACCGGCTATTACCGCGACTTCTGGCAAGGTGCGGCGGCGGCCCGACTGGTGGGCACCGCAACGGTCGACGGCGTCGCCACGCAGATCATTACATTCGTTCGGCCCGATGTTCCGGCCTGGTTCCGGATCTGGGTGAGGCAGTCCGATGGCATCCTGCTGCGCGAGGAAATGCACGCCGAAGGCCACCTGATGGAGCACACGTTCGCCGACCTGAATGGGCCGATTTCGATCCAGCCGCCTCCATAACGCCATGGGACGAGTCGTGCTCCGCGAGGCGATCGAGGCCTGGCGGGCGAGGAGA
>JALZAF010000225.1 GCA_030948505.1 Chloroflexota bacterium | reverse complement strand
CCGCAAGGGCGCGGCTCTCTTTCGTGTTGGCGGCTGCCTTTTGGGAGCTCGTCGGCCGGACCGACCGTCAGCGGATGCCGGTGTCGAACTGCAGATCGGCCCGCGACTGCGCGTTGGCGATGACGGTCACGGTGATCGGCGAAGGCGCCGACATATAGCCAGCGATCGGCTGGCTTTCGACCGTGTAGGAACCGGGCGGGAGGCCGACGCTGAACTGGCCGGTGGCATCCGATTGCGCCGTCGCGACAACCGACCCGCTGGCATCGCGGACGACGATCGAGGCGCCCGCGACGGGCCGCGGCTGGCAGTTCGGATCGCCCGGCTTCTGGACCGGGCAGGTCGGTCCGGCCGTCACCGTGCCGGCGATGCCCGTGGGACCCACGCCGGGGCCGCCACCCGCAGGCAGGATGCCGGCCGGTACCGCCGAGCCCTTTTCACCGATCAGGCCGATCGCGCCGTTCGGCGAAACCGTGTAGCTCCACTCGTGCCTGTCGATGCATCCGGCCTGGCAGTCGCCCCAACCCACGTGGATCAGGACCTGGTAGCCGGCCGGGACAGTGGCGACCTCCCACCAGCAGCACTGGCCGATGAGGTCCTGATTGAGGGGCCCGATGCGGGCGAACTCCGGGTGCGTCGCCATGACCCGGGCCACGGCGTCCTGGGACGAGGTGACGGGGCCGTTCGACAGGGAGGGTGAGGGGCTGGTTGAGGCGCCGGGCGGCGGGGCTGCGGCGCCCGAGCAGGCGACCGCGAGCAAGGAAAGGAGGACGATGGCCGGGAGGAGGCGGCGGTGGGATTGCATGGCGCCCCGACGGGGTTGGATGGGCACGGGTTCCGGATGATCCTAGCCTTACCGGCGACGACGCCTTGCGCAGCGGCGCCGGGGGCTCGTACGCTGGGGTCATGACCCCCACCCGCGAGGACGCCTGGCAATTGCTGTGCGAGTGGACGGCCGGCGAGGCCCTCCGCAAGCACGGCCTGGCGGTCGAGGCCGCCGTCGGTTGGTACGGCCAGCAGCGTTTCGGCGTGAGCGGACCGGAGCTCGAGACGTGGCGGGCGGCGGGCCTGCTGCACGACTTCGACTACGAGCGCTACCCGGAGACCCACCCGATGCGGGGCGCCGAGGAGTTGCGCCGCCTGGGCTACCCGGACGATCTCGTCGAGGCCGTCCTGGGCCACGGCGACCATACGGGCGTTCCGCGCACGTCGCTCCTCGCGCGGGCCGTCTACGCTTGCGACGAGATGTGCGGCTTCGTCATCGCCGTCGCCTACGTCCGACCCAACCGATCGCTCGACGAGGTCGACGTGCGCTCGGTCACGAAGAAGATGCGGGACAAGGGATTCGCCCGCCAGGTGCCGCGCGACCAGCTCGAGAAGGGCGCCAGCGAGCTGGGGGTGCCGTTCGACGAGCACGTCGCCAACGTGGTCGAGGGCCTCAAGACGGCACGCGGTGTCCTCGGCCTCTGAGGCGGGGGCAGACGCGATGCCCGCAGGCACCCCGGCGGATCTGGGGGCGGATCCGTCGCCGGCCCAGCCGCCCGCAGACGCGCCGCCGGGCCCGGAACCCATCCCCCCGGACGCGCTCCGGGTCGGCCTCGAACTGGCTGGCTTGGCCTTCTGGGACGCGGAGCTGGAGCTGATGGGCCGCCGCGCGGCCGTCCACCGGGACGCCTATGCACGCTATCGCGGCATTCCCGTGCCCGCCGACCTCCCGCCAGCTTTGCGCTTCGAGCCGCGCATCCTCGGCATCGTTGGCCGCCCACCCCGGGTGGCGCCGGGCACCGCCACCCTGCCCGAGGCAAGCCGCCGCCCCGAGGCACTCCGCCCGCCCGAGCCGGGCGATCTGCTGTACGCCTCGATCGGCGAGCTGGCCGCACTCATCCAGTCGCGACAGGTCTCCTGCGTCGAGCTCGCATCCCTGGCGCTGGAGCGGCTGCGGCGCGTCGATCCGATTCTCCACTGCGTGGTCACGTTCACCGAGAAACGGGCGCTCGCCCAGGCGCGCAGCCTGGACGACGAGCTCGCGGAGGGCCGTTGGCGCGGCCCGCTCCATGGGATCCCGTGGGGCGCCAAGGATCTGCTGGCGGTCCGCGGCTACCCCACGACCTGGGGCACGCCCCCGTTCGCCGATCAGGTCGTGGACTTCGATGCGACCGTGGTCCAGCGGCTCGACGCGGCCGGCGCGGTACTGGTCGCCAAGCTCTCGCTCGGGGAGCTTGCCTGGGGCGACGTGTGGACCGGCGGCCGGACCAACAACCCGTGGGATCCGAGCGAGGGTTCGTCCGGTTCATCAGCCGGTTCGGCGGCGGCCGTGGCCGCTGGCGGAGTCCCGTTCGCCATCGGCTCGGAGACGCTGGGCTCGATCCTGTCGCCCTCGCGGATCTGCGGCGTGACGGGCCTTCGGCCTACGTTCGGCCGGGTCAGCCGTCATGGGGCGATGGCCCTGTCGTGGTCAATGGACAAGCTCGGGCCGATGTGCCGCTCTGCGTCCGATGCCGCCCTCGTGCTGGCGGCAATCGCGGGTCCGGACGGCCACGACGACAGCGCCACGGGGCCGCCCTTCGGAGTCCCCGCCGAAACGGCAATGGAGGGCTGGCGAATCGGCGTGGTGGAGGCCGCATTCGAAAAGGAGCCAGGGCTGCTGGCGGCGGTCGAAGAGCTCCGCTCCTTCGGCTGCGAGCTGGTCCCGATCACCCTGCCGCCCGCCCTCATCGACGACTTCTGGGTCATTCTCGAATCGGAGGCGGCGACGGCATTCGACGACCTCACCCGCGATGACGGGGTGGCCCGCATGGTTCGCCAGGAGGACGAGGCGTGGCCGAACGTCTTTCGCGCCGCCCGCCTGATTCCGGCCGTCGAATACCTCCGGGCGAACCGAATCCGGCGCGGCCTGATGCTCGACCTGGATGCCCGGATGCGCGACGTCGACCTTCTCGTCCACCCGCCCGAGGACGACGCGACCCTGACCCTCGAAAACCTCACCGGCCACCCGGCGATCGCATTGCCGTGGGGTCGGCGCGCCAACGGCGCTCCCGACTCGATCGCCCTCGCCGGCCACCTCGACCGTGATGGCGACGTGCTTGCCTTCGCCACTGCCTGGCAGTCACGCACGGACCACCACCGGCGCCGCCCGAGCCTCTAGGGCCGCAGCCTAAGGACCCCGCTGCGGCGGCGTGTGCACGCCGGTGCCGCCCAGCCATCGCTTCACGAAGGGCAGCCACGCGACCCCGCCTGCGATCTGCAGCAGCACGATGATCAGCACCAGCAAGGCGGGGATCCCGGCCAGCAGCCCGGGCAGCATGAAGCTGAATGGGGATGGGCTGGAGACGCTTTCGCCGGTCCCCGCTATAGGCCCCGGTGTGGTCGGGCCGGTGCCGGTTCCTCCGGAGGCGGAGGGGGCAGTGGGCGAGGCGGACGGGGAGGGAGGAGCCGGGCTCGGGCTCGGGCCTGGAGTTGGAGCGGAGCTCGGACCGGGCAAGGTCGGTAGCGGCAGCGTCGGGATGGGCAGGCTCGCTGGCGGAAGGGTCCGCACCGGCAGGCTCGGCAGGGGCAGGCTGGGCAGCGGCAGGCTGGGCAGCGGGAGGCTGGGCAGCGGGAGGCTGGGCAGCGGGAGGCTCGGCAGCGGGAGGCTGGGCAGCGGCAGGCTCGGCAGCGGCAGGCTCGGCAGCGGCAGGCTGGGCAGCGGCAGGCTCGGCAGGGGCAGCGCGGGACCGAGCGCGACTGCCCCTCTCGCCAGCAGCGGCAAGCAGAATCCGCTCATCGCGAGCACGACGAGCAGTCGCGCCGCCCGGCTTACGCGGCGCGGGTGGTGGGCGTCCACAGGAGACCCGCGGGTCGGTCGGAACCAGGCAGAGGAGCGTGCGGGTCCGACTCGATGCCCGACACGAACGCAGCCACGAGCGTCTCGTCGAGCTGGCTACCGGCCGCTTCACGCAGTCGCTCGAGCGCCTCGACGACCGGGATCGCCTTCCGGTAGGGCCGCGTCGTGGTCATCGCGGAAAAGGCGTCGCCCACGGCGAGGATCCGGGCGATGAGCGGGATGCCCTCGCCCGCCAGGCCGTCGAGGTAGCCACTGCCGTCCCACCGCTCGTGGTGATGGCGGATACCGGCTCGCACGACGTCGAGGTCCGGGAGATCGCGCACGATCAGGTCGCCCAGCGCGACATGCTGCTTGACGACGTCGTACTCGTACGGAGTGAGGCGGGCGGGCTTGCGCAGGATGTCGTCGGGGATGCCGATCTTCCCGACGTCGTGCAGCAGGCCGGACAGACGCACCGCAACCTTCAGCTCTTCTGGCAGGCCGATCCGGTCGGCCAGGAAGAGGGCGTAGCAGGCGACGTCCTCCGAATGGTGCTTCGTGTAGCGGTCCTTGGTGTCAACCGCGAAGACGAGGCCCTGCAGGACATCGAAAGTGGTCTCGACATTGCGCGGTTGGGTGGTCCAGGCGTTCGCGATCCTGGTGTCATTGCCGCCGCTTGCCTTTGCCTCGCCCAGAGCGATCGTGGCCGCCGAAACGAGCTCGATGACGGCCGAGGCATGGAACGGGAAGTAGCTGATGCCGCCGCTGATCGTCACCGGCAGGCGCTCGGAACCGCCGAACTGCAGGCCGATGGCGTCAAGGTTCGTGCGCGCCCGCTTCAGGGCGGCGTCCAGCTCCCGCGCCGAGTCGCCCGGGGCGATGGCCAGGAACTCATCCGGGCCGTAGCGGCCCAGGGCGGACCACGGGTCGGACTCCCGCTCGAGGGATTCGGCCACCCGCACGAGGGCCTCGTTTCCAGCCGCGTCGCCGTGGACGTCGTTGAGCAGCCGGAAGTTGTCGATGTCGACCAGGGCGATGCCGATCGCGCTGCCGTCGTGCTCCGCCCGCTCCATGAGGCTCGTCAAGGTGGCCACGACGGCCCCGTGGTTCAGCAGGCCGGTCAGGGGATCGCGCCGGCGAGCGTCGGCCAGCAGGTCCTCCTGGCGGATGAGGCGGGCGTTCGCGGCACTGAAGATCTGGTAGAGCAGGCAGATCAGGACAACGGCCGCCGCGGTGGCGACCACGATGACATCCCGCCAGGCGGCGGCCGCGTCGGCCAGGATGGCGGTCGCGCCGCGTCGGCCAGGACGGAGGCGCCGTCGGTGAGGATGGTCGCGTTCGGCTGGCGCGTGGCAAGAACGGTTGCGAGGCTGTCATCGGGGCCGCCGGGTAGGCCCTGACCGGTGGGTTCGCCGAGGACGGCCGTCCCGTCCGGTGCGAGGACGGCGGGGTTCTCCAGTCCGTGCCGCCTGGCCAGGTCATCCAGGCGGGCGGCGAGCGCCCCCCGGCGATCGGCCCCGATCCTGCCGCTCCGGAGCTCGTCGGCCGTCAGGTTGGTGGCCACGAAATCGGCCACGATCGACTGGTCGGCCGCCACCGCGACGCGGATGGAGCTCTGGGTCACGTGCTCGGAAACGAGCACCGCCAGGGCCGCGCAACTCAGCACGACCAGGGCCAGGCTGGCCCCGAATACCAGGACCAGCAGGAACGGTCTCTTCAGGATGGGCGCCGTTCTGACGCGCATGAGCAAATTGACCCCAATGGGCGCACTGGGCGAACAGGGCCGGTATGCGGGCGGTGAACCGCCGGGTCAATAGCACTCTCGGCCGCCGCGTGCGCGCTTCGACCTACCGGCCCCTACGCAGGCCGGGCCGGTTCGGATCAGGCGGGTGCCGTCAGCCGGACCAGCCGGGGCGGCTGAACGCGTTGGGAGGCAGCCAGGACCGGAAACATTCGAGACGCCCGTCGGGTTGCCGACACGACGGCTGGAGGACTAACGGCTTCCACCCGCCGGTACTTTCGGCGCCCGGCATCCACGCCGCTGCAAGGTGGCTGGCAAGGTCGCTACGGGAGGATTGGCTCGGCAAGTCGCGTCAGTTGTAGTGCTCGGCGCGCGTGCATTTCGAGGGTGAGACCCGTGGCGATCCTGGCACCATCGGCCGACGAACGACCAGCGACCCGCGCGCCGCAAGGCCTGCGCCGATCCGGTCGCCCGGATCGGTCCGGACAGGCGATCGTCGAGTTCGCGCTGGTCATTCCGATCGTGATGGTCCTGCTGACCGCGATCATCGAGTTCGCCTTCCTGTTCAACGCCACGCTGTCGTCTTCGTACGCAACGCGCGACGCGTCACTGGTCGCTGCAGAGGCGGGCAACGTCGTGGGCGCGGACTGTCTGATCCTCCAGAAGATCGAACAGGACTTCACGCCTCCGTCCGATGCCCGTGCCATCCAGCTGGCCGAGATCTACTGGTCGGGGACCAACGGACAGCCGAACGGTGGTGCGATCAATGTTTACAACCGAACGGGCAGCACCACCTGCATCGTCAACGGTCTCTCAATCACCGTCCCTTACACCGCGGCGAGCCTGGGCTACCCGGACAGTGTTCGCTGCAACATCCTGACCGGCTGTGGCGGATCGCACCCCAACCTCGACCTGATCGGCGTTCGGGTCACGTATCAGCACACCTGGCACACGCCGCTCAAGTCGCTGCTCGGGTTCAGCGGCACCGGCTGGACCATCGTCCGCTCCAACACGATGCGGATGGAGCCAGTCCTGTGACCGCCAAGTCCGGCCCCCGGGGTGGAACGCGCGGCCAGGCGATGGTCGAGTTCGCCATCGTTCTGCCCGCCTTCCTCCTGATGATCCTGGGCATGCTCGAGTTCGGGTTCCTCTTCAGCCACAACCTGACGCTGGAATACGCCACTCGCGAGGGCGCGCGGACAGGGGCGGCACTGTCCAACGGCGGCAGCCTGATTCAGTCCTGCGGCGTGGCTGTGCCCGATCCGGATCCGTACATCGTCGAAGCGGTCGAGCGCGTCCTGACGAGCCCTGGCTCGCCGGTGGACATCAATGGGGTCAGCCAGATCAAAATCTTCAAGGCCAACCCCACGACCGGGCTCCCGGTCGCCGGCTTCATCAACACCTGGACCAACACCGGGCCGAACTCGTACACCGCGCCGGACGGCCAGAAGCTGAACTTCAGCCCGCCGGGCACCCAGGCATGGCCCGCCTGCTCGCGACTCAACGCCACGCCACCACCGACCGGTCCCGACTCCATCGGCGTCAGCCTCGCCTACACCTACACGTTCGTGACGCCGCTGTCTGCGGTCGTCGGCTTCTTTGGCTCGGCCGGTCCGGCGTCCCTGCCGATCACCGACCGCACGGTCATGTCCCTTAACCCCACGAAGTGAGGCTGTCACCCATGGTCCCCTTGACGCGCTTTGCTGGCCCCGGGCGCCTGTCTGGCGCGCGCAGCACGTCGCGCGGACAGGTCCTGGTGATCTGGGCGGCCGGACTGCTCTTCTTCATCGGGCTGATGGCCCTCGTGATCGACGTCAGCTGGTACTGGTCGAACAGCCTGCGCGTCCAGCGAACAGCGGATGCTGCGGCCCTGGCGGGCGCGATCTACCTGCCCGGCAACGTCGCGAACGCGACGTCCTTCGCGCTTGCCGAGGCGAAGAAGAACGGCTACATCGACGGCACGGCCGGCGTCTCGGTGACCCCGACCCAGGACGTCGTGGATGACCGTCAGCTCGACGTCACGGTCACGGCACCCGTCGAGATGTACTTCATGCGGGTCTTCGGGATCACCAGCATCAACGCGACCCGGAGCGCCAAGGGAATCTACGTCCAGCCTGTGCCGATGGGCAGTCCGGAGAACTATTACGGCGTCTATTGCCTCACGACGCCGTCCAGCACCACCTGCAACGCCGGCAATGCCGTTCCCGACGCGAGCGGCAGCGGCACGCTGGCGTCGAAGGGCTTCTGGGGGGCGTTCCAGTCGACGGGCGACCCGCACAACGAGGGTGACGCCTTCACGCCCTACAACGACTTCCTCAACCCCGGCTCTAACCCCCAGGGTGGGAGCAACCCCGACTACGACCCGACCGGCTACGACTACGCGGTCGAGGTGCCGGCCAACGGCGGCAGCGTCTACGTGTTCGACCCAACGTTCTGCCCGGTCGGCTCCGGCTTCGGCTCCGGCGACCATTACAACAGCGACGCCAACCGCAACTACGGCGACGCCAGTGGCAAGTACTGGTCCGTGTCCTCCTACTACCAGCTCTGGAACACCAACGGCACGCTGTTCACCGAGAACGACGACACCTCGGTGGCCAGCTCCGGCACGCTCTTCCAGCAGGAATTCCAGACCGATCAGAGCACCACGTACGGCACCGTCAGCGCCCCTGCTGCCGGCGCCACGAGCCTGGACGCGAAGCCATTGAAGGATTGCCGGGACAATGCCCCTGGCGCGCTCGCGACAGAGGGCCGCTATTGGCACGACAAGTGGTGGCCGATCGCTACCGGCCTACCGGCCGGCGTCTACCGGCTCAATGTCAAGTCCGCGGCGCAGGGTTCCGTCAACTGGAAGAGCCAGGCCGAGAACGACTTCTCCCTCGAGGTGCGCGGACCGAGCGCGGGCGGCAAGAGCCCGCGCGTCTATGGCCTCGGCAGGATGGCCAGCTACAACATTCTTACCTCTGGCATCCAGAGCTTCTACCTCGCCCAGATCGACGCCAAGGCAGCCGGCAAGACGATCGAGATCGACCTGTTCGACCCGGGTGACGTGTCGGGCAACGCGACGCTGAAGATCAAGAGCCCCGATGGCAACGTCTACAACTACGCGACGTTCGCCTATTCGGCAGACGCGAACTGCCTCGGCGGCAACAGCGACACGTGTTCCGGAACCAACCGAACGTCGATCAAGACGGCCGTGGGCGGCTCCAGCAGCTTCAATAACACGTGGGTGACGATCACCATTCCGCTGCCGGCCACCTACGGGTCGGGCGGCCTGACGCCAAGCGGCGAGACCCAGCCCGGCTGGTGGAAGATCGAATACAACGTCAGCGGCGGCAACGACACGACGACCTGGATGGTCAACCTCCGCGGCAACCCGGTCCACCTGATCGTGCCATAGTCACTCGTCCAGTCCGGGACTTCCGGGCCCGTCTGGACGGCAGCTCTGCGGGGGTGGGAGAATGCGCCAATCTCTGGCGCACGAGGATGAGCCGTGAAAGCCGGCCCTGGGACCCCACCGGAGGCGGAGGCGCGAAGGGCCCTCGTCCTCCACGATCGGCCGCTGGTTGTCGACCTCATCGAGCTGACCCTCAATCACGGCCTGTTCGTCGTTCGGGCCGCCCGCAACCTGGCCGAGGCGGAGGCGATCCTGGCCGGCTGGCCGCCCCACATGACCGTCATCGACATGGACCACGACGACAGCGGGGCCCTGCTGCAGCGGCTGGGGACCTCGAACAACCTGCGGCGGAGCGTGATGCCGGTCCTGGGCCTTACCCGGCGGGGGGACCTGCAGACCAAGCTCAGGGCGTTCGATCTCGGGGTCGACGACATCCTGACCATGCCGTTCTCGCCCGAGGAGCTGCTTGCCCGGGCCATCGTCATTACCCGCCGGGCGACGGGAACGGACCGGCCGATCGTGCCCACCATCAAGCTCGGCGAGATCGAGATCGACATCGTCCACCGTGTGGTGCGGGCCGGCAACTCGGTCGTCCATCTCAGCGGCATCGAGCAGAGCCTGTTGTACCTCCTCGCCAGTCGAAGCGGCCTGGTCGTGACCCGCGAGGAGATCCTCGACGCCATCTGGGGCACCGATTTCGTGGCTGAGAGCAATATCGTGGATCGCCACATCCGGAGCCTGCGCATCAAGCTGCAGAACGACTACCGCCACCCGCGCTTCATCGCCACGGTCCCCGGCAAGGGCTATCGATTCATACCCACGTTCTCGAACGAGGGATGGGGCGGTCAGCAGGATCCCGAGGAGCCCCGACAGAACTGACCGCAGCCGGGAGCTGCCCGCGCGGCTGCTGGTGCGTTCGCGCACCACCCAGTCGGGGCACATGACGGTCCGTAATGACGTGTGTGCTTCGAGGCAACACACTCGCGGGAGGCCTCCGGACGCCTGCCGATTTTGGCTGGCGCACTGCTCCGGCTACGCCATCGTCGTCAGGTGAACTGCCGTGAGCCGCTCCCTAGCCGCCCTTCTTGCCGCCGGGCTGTTGCTCGTCGGTTCATTGGCGTTCGCAGGCGGCGCGACAGCCGCCACGGCGATCGCCCCAACCACCACGTGTAGCAATGGCGTCGACAACACGGCCGGCCTCGGTCTGATCTGCGAGACGACCATCGTCAACAGGATCACCTCGACCGGCGGATCGGCCAGGGTAACGGTCCGCGAGTGTCACGGTTCGTCGGGCGTCCCGGCGACCGCATGCACGACGGTGACGAGCCACGTGGGCAGGGCCGTCACCAACGTCAACCAGTGCAATGACGCCGGCAACGGCGGCGGCGGCAACCTCCGCTGCACCGTCCGCGTCACCAACAACTTTGTTGGCCTGGCTACCGGTGCGACGCCCGTTTCCGTGAATCAGTGCGTCGGTTCGGGTGGTGGCGGCGGCGGCGGCATCACGTGTGACCCCACCCCCGCGGCAGTCACCGGCGCGACGATCACGCAGTGCAATGGCTCGGCCAATGGCGGCGGCGTCGTCCCGGGTTCAACCTGCACCGCGACCGGGACGAACCCCTCATCCCACAACGTCAAGATCAATCAGTGCAACGGCTCGGTCAATGGCGGTGGCTCGAAGATCGTCTGCTCCGCGAGCATCACGAACGTTCGGGTAGCGGTTGCGACCCCTGCTCCCAGCGCGTCCGGCGGATCGGGTGGCGGATCGACGCCTCCACCGACTGACACCATCGCAACGACCACCCAGACCGGGTCCGGACAGACCCAGGTCATCTTCATCGCAGCGTTCCTCTTTGGCTTCGCGCTCTTTGCGAGCCGGCGTTCGTTGCGAGGGATCCACATCCGCTGAACCACCCCTGAACGAGGCCGGCGGCGGAATTCTCCTCCCAGAGTTTCGATGCCGGCGCAGCTCGATGGGACGGCCGGGCGAGTGGAGGTGGCGGCACGCGACCGCCGCCTCCACTCCATTTCAAATTGATGAATCAGTCGCACAGCCCAACGAGGAGGGATCGATGTTGGCCCGATACCGCAGCCTGGTGACGCCCCTGGCGCTCATCGCCGCATCGGTTCTGATCTACATGGAGAACCCCTGGGTTTCTCCCGCCGCCGGAACGACCGAGCGGGCCGTGGCGACGGTCGTCTTCTGGATTCTGGCGGTCGTGGTCCTTTTGTTGATGTTCCAGGATCGCAAGTCACCGACGGCGCAGACGGTCGAGGTCGAAGGCCCGGCGTTCGCTCGATACCTCTTCAGCAACTCAAGGGCGGGCCTGCTCTGGCTGCCCATCCGGATCTTTCTGGGCTTCGAATGGCTCGTCGCCGGCTGGGGCAAGTTCTCGGGCACGGGTTGGACCGACGGCGGATCGGCGCTGCTGGGTTTCTGGACGAATGCCGTCAAGGTTCCGACCCAGGGTCGACCGCCGATCACGTTCGAGTGGTATCGCGGCTTTCTGCAGTTCTTGATCGACAACCATGCCCAGGGCTGGTTCGCCTGGTTGATCACCCTGGGCGAGATGGCCATCGGCGTCGGCCTGCTGCTGGGTGCCCTGACCGGCTTCGCCGCCTTCTTCGGGTCGCTGATGAACATGTCGTTCCTGCTGGCCGGCTCGGCTTCGGTCAACCCGGTCATGTTCACCTTCGCCGTGGGCCTGATGCTGGCCTGGAAGGGGGCCGGCTACTACGGCGCCGACCGCTATCTCCTGCCGCTGCTTGGTGTCCCGTGGCGGGCCAAGGTGGGACGGACGCAGCCGATCATCTCGCCGCGACCCGCCGCGGCCGGATAACCCGGCGCCACCGGATAGCCCGCCAGGGGCCGGGCGGCATGAACGGCATGCTGGCCCGGCCGCGTATCCTGTCGCAGCGTCCCGATGGGACGGCCAAACCAGCTCGAACCGCCGTCGCCGTGAAGGGGACCGCCCGATGCCCAATCGCCGTCCGCTAACGGGCTTCGTCGCCCTCGGGGCTGTCGTGGCCCTGGTTGTTGCCTGCTCCGGGACGGCGGCCCCGGCCACGAGCACCGCAGCGCCCACCTCGAGCGTTGCCACCCTCGGGCCTCCGGCCGCCACGCCGTCGCCGTCGCCCTCGCCGACCGCGACCGTCAAGCCGACGCCGACCCCGCCACCAACTCCCTCCCCGACCCCAACCCCGGTTTCCCTGACCCTCAGCTCCCATGTCTGGTGGGGTGGCTACGCCATCGACGTCAGCGGCGCCACGTACGACCCGCTCAAGCGCAAGCTGATCATCACGGCCACGTTCCTGAATACGGGCATCGGTGCGAACGACGTCAGCAGCCTCGGCACCGAAGTGAACGTGGTCTGGAACAGCACGTACCTGCAGGGCTACATCCCTGTCGGTGCGGTGCCCGCGGGCGGGACCGTCCGGGCGGAGATCCAGCTCCAGCCGCCGGCTGGCTTCACACCGAAGACGGCCGTTCTCACGTTCGGCCAGCCGACGGAGCACCAGGCGACCGTGCCCCTGAACGGCAGCGCCACCGCCTTCGACCCGCCCAGTGATCTGGCGGTGACTGGCACGGTGAAGATGGGCAAATTCGTCACGTTCACCCTGACCTCAGGTTTGGTCATTCCGGCATCCTGCTCCGGCAACTTGACCAAGATGAAGTTCGGACCGATCAAGAAGGACGAGGTCTCGATCGTCCTGCGGGGCACCGCGGCCAACTCCGAGGCAGGCAGCGACGGGTACATCGACCAGGGCTATGTCGTGGCGCCGGACGGCACGACGTCCGCGGCGACCCCCGCCGTCTACATGGTCGTGCCCAGCAAGGCGACCCTGCGCGACATCGGCCTGTGCTTCAACGTGGCGGCCCCCGCGAAGGGCGCCTACAAGCTTGCGCTGCACGAGTCGCGCTCGAAGGTAGAGGGCTCGCTCGCCTTCCAGGTGCCGTAACCCGGGTTACTGCTGGTAGCGCTCGACGACCTCTGCGGGACGGGGCTTCGCCTCGTCTGGGTTGAGGCCGGCAGCCGCCCTGGCCTGGCGCTGGTGCAGCAGGTCATAGCTGCGATCGAGCTCGACCTTGATGGCTTCGAGCCGATCGCGCTCGTCCTGCGACAGTCCCTCTCCGTCGCTGGCGGACTCGTACAGCTGCTCTTCCTCGGCGGAGAGGGCGTTGATCCGGTGAAAGAGGTCAAGGTCGGTCATGGCACCTCCCGGGCGAGATGGTCGAGTTGATCTCGCCACGAGCTCCCATTGTGCGCCCCAGTAGCCCCGCGGGTGTCAGACCCTGGCTAACGGCGCCGCGGGCTTGTAGCTCTCCGGGAGCGGCGTCCCGGTCGTGGGCGATTCGACCTCGACGATATCGCCACGGAGCGGCCCGAGGATGCCGAGCAGCTCCTGCTGCTCCGCGGCAGGGACCTTGAACTGGTCCAGCGTCGTGACGAGGTCGGCGACGAGGGCGTCGAATTCGCCGGCCGTGACGCCCATGCCGTCGTGCGTCTCGCGCATACCCCGGCCCGTGTACGTGACCGGTCCGCCGCTTGCAGCGCTCACTTGCTCGACGAGCATCGTCTTGAGGCGAGGCACGTCCGTCCGCCCGAACTTGGCGTTGATGCGACTGTCGGCCGCCGCGCGGCCCACGAAGTCCTCTACGACCGCGACGACGGCCGCATTGCCTCCGAGCCGCTGGTACAAGGATCGGTCCACCATCACAGCCTCCTCCTCACTGTGGCCGGACACACATTGTCCCGCCCCTGACTCTACGCGTCGCCGCGATTGGGTTCAATGCAGGGCGTCGCGAGGAGCGGGGCTCGCTTGCAACCACTTGCGCAAGTCAGCGTAAGATCTGAGCATGCCAAGACGTCTCGCTGAAGTCGCCCGCAAAGTTGGTGTCAGCGAGGCCACCGTCAGCCGAGTGCTGAACGGCAAGCCTGGCGTATCGGAGGCAACCCGCCAAGCCGTGCTCACGGCCCTCGATGTGCTCGGCTATGAGCGGCCGACGAAGCTGCGTGGTGAGCGTGCCAGGCTGGTGGGTCTCGTCCTGCCGGAGCTGCAGAACCCCATCTTCCCCGCCTTTGCCGAAGTCATCAGCACGGCTCTCGCCCAGCAGGGCTTCACGCCGGTCCTGTGCACTCAGACCAGCGGCGGTGTCACGGAGGCGGACTATGTGGACCTCTTGCTGCAGCAGCAGGTCTCCGGCGTCATCTTCGCCGGCGGGTTGTACACCCAGCAGGACGCACGCCACGACCATTACCGCCGGCTGACCGAGCGCAAGCTGCCCACGGTCCTGATCAATGCGGCCATCGAGGGAATCGAGTTTCCGCGGGTGGTCTGTGACGACGCGGTTGCCGCCGAGCAGGCGATTGGCCATCTCCTCTCGCTTGGCCACACACGGATCGGCATGGTTCTCGGCCCGGCCGATCACGTGCCCTCCAACCGCAAGCTGGCGGCCGCCCGCGCTTTCGCCGCCCGGGCGGGCGTTCCGCTCGAATCCGCCCAGGTGGTGCATTCGATGTATTCGCTCGAGACGGCGCAGGCCGCGGCCGTCCGACTGCTGCGGACGGGCGTTACCGGGATCGTGTGCGCCAGCGACCCGATGGCCCTGGGCACCATCCGCGCTGTGCGCCGGGCGGGGCTGCGCGTGCCAGAAGACATTTCGGTCGTTGGCTACGACGACTCGGCGCTCATGAATTACACCGAGCCGCCGCTGACCACGGTGCGCCAGCCGATCGAGCCAATGGGCAGGATGGTCACGGATCTGCTGGTCGCCCAGATCATGGGGGCCACGGTGTCTCACGACGAGCTGCTGTTCGAGCCGGAGCTGGTCGTGCGCGGCTCTACAGGAGCGGTCCGCCCGGCGGCCTGATCGCTCTCGTCCCGCTCGCCCAGGACGTCCACACCCACTGCTGGAATGGGCTTGTGTCCCCGGGCTTGTCAAGATTTCGACCAATTTCTGTCAAAGTCTTGCAATCGCCTGTCGCATGCGCTACGTTGCCCGCCGGCAGCGGCAGCGTTGCCAGCAAGGCTCGAAATCAGCCCACCGGATGAGCTGCACACCGCTTTCAATTTCGATTTCCTGTGCCGGCCCTGGGATGCAGGCAACCTGCGGACGTCGATCGACACGACCCTCGCCGCCCATGCCCCAGTGGGCGCCGCTGCCCCAGCTGCGCGCAGTCCTGTTCGTAACGCTGATCCTGCAGCTCATCGCCACGGCTCAGCTGTTCACGGAGCCTTTTCTGTTCACCGGCGGCGGCCCCGCCAACTCGACCATGACCGTGCTGCTGCTCATCTACCGTTATGCGTTCCAGAACAGCCTCGGCGGGGAGTACGGCATGGCCGCGGCGCTCAGCGTCATGCTCGCCGCCTTCCTGGCAGCCTTCACCGCCGTCTATTTCTGGCTGACGCGTTCATGGAGCACATCGTCTTGACGCTGCCCTCGCGCCCCCGGCCCGGGCAGACCTCCGGCCAGTTCGACCGGGGCATCGTGTCCGCCGCGGACTGGCGCCGCCGGCCGGTGCGCTGGGCGCTGCACGGCATCCTCGGGGCAACGTTGATCTTCCTGCTGATCGTCGGACTTGGGCCGCTGCTGTGGATGGCCAAGTCATCGATCACGCCGACGCAGGACACCCTGCGGACACCCCTTGAGCTGTGGCCCCACGGGTTCGACCTGACCTACCTCGTGACGGCCTGGACCGAGACCACATCGACCGCTATCTGCTCAACACCGTCTGGATCGCGTTCGGGTCGTGGTTGGTACAGATCGTCGTCGCCACCACCGGGGGCTACGCCCTGTCGGTGTTACGGCCCAGGTTCACGCGCGTTGTTACCGGGCTGGTCCTCGCGACGCTCTTTGTGCCCTCGATCGTCCTGCTGGTCCCACTGTATCTCACCGTGGTGAACGTGCCCCTGGTGCACATCAGGATGATCGACACGTTCTGGGCTGTATGGCTGCCTGCCGGCGCGAGCGCGTTCCAACGTGGTGCTCATCAAGCGCTTCTTCGACAACCTGCCGCGCGAGATCTTCGAGGCCGCGCGGGTGGACGGGGCTGGTCCCTTCCAGCTGTTCTGGTCGATCGTCCTGCCGCTGTCGCGCCCGATCCTTGGCGTGGTCTCGGTCTTCGCCGTGATCGCGACCTGGAAGGATTACCTGTGGCCGCTGCTCGTGCTGCGGAACCCGAACCTGCAGCCGCTATCCGTCCGGCTCCCCACCCTGCCGCCGACGACGGAGCTCGACATCTTCATCGCCGCGCTAACCATCTCGACGTCGATCCCGATTGCGCTCTTCCTCCTGTTCCAGCGGATGTTCCTGCGGGGCGCGGGGCTGAGCGGAGCGATCAAGGGCTGACGCGAACCGCGCGGCGGACACCATCGGCTCGCCTGCTGAAGCTCACAGCTTGATGACGCCAACCAGCCAGAGGACTACCAGGACGATGATGATCACGCCGACGATTCCGATGCCGCCGCTTCTGTACATCTCGAGCTCCGTTTAGCAACCAATCAAGGGGGGTTCGCCGATCGTTTCTCGTCGGCCCCGAATATCGTAGTCCGCATTCGCAACCTGAAACCAAGGGCAGCCTGCGTGGGGATTACACCCTCGATACACGTCAGCGGTGGCCGCCAGCCATGAGACCGGCGTCCGGACGGCGCCGCAGCCGCGCCATCGCGACGATCCCGAGCGCCGGACCCGCCGCCAGCAGACCGAAGGCGACTCGCCAGCCGCCGCCGTCGGACGGGGCGAGCGCACCGACGAGCAGGATCGTCACGCCGGTCAGGATGAAGCCGAGCGCGGTCTGGATCGCGAGCGCGGAACCGGCCGTGCCGGGCGGGGCGAGCTCCGAAATCGCTGTCGAGAACTGGGCCGAGTCGGCCACGACGGTGACGCCCCAGAAGATCCCGAGGGCGAGGGTCACCGGCGGCGGGGCGCCGAAGAGGAAGCCGATGGCCAGGGCGCTCGCCCCGCTGCAGGCCATCGCGATCATGGTCACGGCGGTGCGGCCCAGGCGGTCCGCTGCGATGCCCGCGCCGACACACCCTAACCCTCCAGCTGCCACGACCAGGAAGGCCCCAAGGCTGGCGTTCGAGGCGTCGACCAGGCCGCCCGCGGCGAAGCTCGCGACGAGAAAGGTCGGGACCCACGTCCACATCGCGTAGAGCTCCCACATGTGCCCCAGGTAGCCGAGATTCGCCCACCGCACCGAGCGACTGGCGAAGGCCCGCCTCGCGATCCCCAGGCTGAAGCGGGGCGCCGCTACCTCGTACGGCCCGCGGCTGATTCCGAGGAGGCCGAGCAGGCCGCCAGCGACAGAGGCGAGACTGGCCGCCGCGACGATGAGATGCCAATCGGAGCCCGCCAGCGCACCGACCGCCCGGAAGAGGTACGGCAGCGCGGAACCGATCGTCAGCGCCGCGACCAGGACGCCGATCGCGACGCCGCGATCCCTCCGAAACCACCCCGCGAGGACCTTCATCGCCACCGGGTAGACCCCGGCCAGGGCTGCGCCGGTGAGGAGACGGAACGGGATGGCTCCCGCTGCATCGCGGGCGACGTAGGCAAAGCCGAGGTTGGCGACGGCCGCCAGCAGCGAGCCGGCGGCGAAGAGGTAGCGGGCGGGAATGACATCGGCGGCGCCCATCGCAGCGAGGGTCAGGGCGCCCGCCGCAAATCCGAACTGCACGGCGATAGCGAGAAACGGCAGGTCGAGCCGGCCAAGGTTCCACTCGGCGTTGAGGAGAGGAGCAACGGCCGAGGCACTGAACCATGGAGCGAAGCTGAGCAACTGGGCCGTCGCGAGGATCGCCAGGAGCCGCCAGCGACCGCGCGGCTCACTCTCCGGGGGAAGGTCGGTCATCCGCCGCTAGATGAGCGGGGCAATCAACGCCGCCGCGCGGGCGGCGCCGTCCGTCTCGACCGGCCGGTAATCGATCGGTCGGTCGATCTCGGCGGCGATCGCCTCCGCGATGACCTCCGGGGTGGACGTCGCGTAGTCCATGCAGCGTCCGGCGCCGTATCGCTCGAGGCGGTGGCGGACATGGCGGTTCTGCTCGAAGTGGTCGCGCAGTGGAAAGTACAGGAAGGGCCGCCGGGCCGCCGCCAGCTCCATTGTCGTGGTCAGCCCACCCTGGACAACGGCCAGATCGCAGGCCGCGAGATGGCGGTAGAGGTCGGGGACGAAGGCGCGCACCTCCACGCCGGGCGGCGCGCCGAGGACAGCTGGATCGATACGCGGCCCGGCCACCGCGATCATCCGCAGCCCATTGACCCGGCGTGCCGCGTCCGGGTAGCTGGCGATGACCCGGCGGAGCAACGCCTCGCCAACTCCCGACCCGCCGACGGTCACGATGACAACCCGCTCGTCGGGGTGGTAGCCCAGCTCGCGGCGGAGCTCCTCGCGCCGCTCGATGAGGGGCAGAGGATCGAACCCGGTGACGTAGCCACTGAAGGCGTAGTGCCGCTCCGTCCAGTCGCGGATCGACGGCAGCCCGGGCCCAAAGTCGTCGGGCACGATGTCGTCGGGGCCACCCACGAAGATCGCCCGGTCCCGGATGCGCGGGAAGCGCTCGACATGCTCGATCATCTCGGCGTTGTAGTCGGCCGTCAGGAACGCCTCGCGATCGCCGCCGGATGGCATCGGCAGCCAGCCGACGAAGTCGGTCATCCAGGCGAATGCAGTCCGCTTCAGCTCCGGGTTCTCGTGGAGGAAGTGATCCACGTCCCAGGCCTCGTCGCCCACCACCAGGTCGTATTCGCCCTCGCTGACCGCCTCGTGGAAGACCATGAAGTTGTTGACGAGGATCTCGTCCATTCGGCGGATGGCTTGAAACGCGTTCAGGTGGTGCTCGGATGACTCCGCGGTGATGTGGGCGGATTCGGACGCCAGCTCGGCGCTGAGCGGATGGATCCGCTCGCCGTGCGCCTCGAGGACGTTGGTGACGGGACTTTGGGCGAGCCAGTCGATCTCGAGATCCGGCTGGAGCTTGCGCAGCTCGCCGGCGATGGCGACGTCGCGCTGGGCGTGTCCGAGACCAATGGGAGAGGAGATGTAGAGCGCTCGACGCCCCCTCGACAGCGCGCGCGTCCAGGTGGGGGCGTGGGTTCCGGGGATCATGCGGGCCCTCCCGAGATCGACTCAACGAAGTCGCGGATGAGGAGATTGGCCTTGACCGGGTGCCGGCCCGGGATCATATGGTCGGCGCCCTCGACCACGACGAGGGGAGCGCCGGTAAGCTCCGACAGCCGGCGGGCGCGCGCGATCGGCTGGCAGGTGTCCGCGGTGCCGTGGACGAGGAGCATCGGGCAGGCGACCTGTCGGCAGATCGCCTCGACTCCCTCGAGGGTCCATTCTGAATCGACTTCGGCGTCCGCGATCATTGCGTCGACCGAGCCGTCGACCGCCCAACCGATGGCATCCTCGATGAGCTTGGTCGAATGCGGCTCCGAGGTGATCTCGCTGAAGAAGAACTGGGCGAAGCCAGGATAGTCTCGCCGCCAGGAGTGGCGGTTCACCCTGGCCCAGCCCTCGTACGAGGCGAGGTCGTCCTCGAACGAGTGGGCAATACGCCACGGGTGCGGTGGCGACAGCAAGGGGACGCCGACGGCGAAGGCGACAATGCCGAGGACGCGCGAGGGATTGGCGGCGGCGAACTCGATGGCCCGCCAGACGCCGTCACCGCACAATCCTACGAGGACCGCCGACCTCGTCCCCGACGCATCCATCACGGCCTCGAGGTCGCCGACCAGGCGCTCCTCCCGGTAGGCCGAGGGGTCCGCGGGCCGATCCGATCGGCCGTTGCCGCGCCCGTCATAGGTGACGACGCGGTAGTGGCGGCTGAGGTATGGCACCTGCGCCTTCCACTGCCGCGAGTGGACGATCGGGGTGGAAGGCAGGAAGACGATGGTCGGATCGTCGGAGCCGTAGACGTCGTAGGCGATGGCGACCCCATCGGACCCTCTGACCCAGGTCGACGTGTCCGGGAGCCGGGCCCGGCCGCTCTCGATCATGCCCGGATCCTGAGTCGCGCG
>JALZAF010000285.1 GCA_030948505.1 Chloroflexota bacterium | reverse complement strand
GTGCTGGTACCGCGCGACGGTTCGGCCGTCGTGTCGTCCGTGGCCGTGTCACTCGGCGCTCCTGACGCACTGCTGGATCGGCGCGCCCAGGCGGCCCGCCTCGGAGCGGAGCTGGGCCGCCTGGCCGAGGACCGGGCGAAGACCGAATCGGATCTGGCGCGCGCCACGGCCGCGGCTGACGACGCCAGGGCGGCCCTCGACGCGGCACGAACAGCCGAAGCCGCGGCCGCGGCAGATCGCCGGCGGGCCGAGGAAGCTGAGCGCATCGCCGCACGGGACATGGAGGCGGCCGCGCGCGAGGCTGCCTGGCACGCCGCCCAGACGGAGCGGCTGGATGCCGAGACGACCGCCGCGCGCGACGCGCTCGAGGCACGAACGGAGCCGTCGGCGGGCGCGGGCCAGGGTGCGGATGACGGCGGTCCGATCGACGACGCGCTGGGGACCTGGGAGCGGCGGGTCGAGGAGCTGCGCCGCGGGCGCGACGGATTGGCCGCCGGGGTCGCCGTCCACGATGCGGCCCGCAGAGAGTCTGAGTCGCGGCGCGCCCGGGCAGAGGCCGCGGCCGCGATCGACGAGCAACGGATCGGGCACGCCGATCGGGAGGCCGCGACGCTGGCGGGGCGGTCGCGCGAGACGGAGGCCGAACGCGAAGCGTTGCGAACGAGCCTGGCCGCAGCAGTGGCACTCGAGGCGAGCGCCCGCGCGGCCCTCGACGAGCTCCTGGTGGCCGACACGTCGGATCGCGAGCGTCTCGCCTCGGCCGAACGGGCCGCAGCGGAAGCAAGGGATCGTCTGCGCGGCGCCGAGGATCGACTGCGCGCCGCGGACCGCACGGAGCTGGAGGCCAGGCTCGGGCTCGACAGCCTGCGGGAGCAGGTCCTCGTCGAGCTGGCGGGCCTGGGAGCCCTGGGCCGGCGGCACCTGGCGGCCGCGGTTGACGGCCGGGCGGGGGACGATGACGGCGACGCGGGGCAGCCTGGTGGGGCCATGCCGGCCGATCCCGGCGATGACGCCGACGAGACCAGCGAGGCGGATGAGGCCACCGAAGCTGCGGCCCTCGAGGCGGCGCTCGACCGGGCCGCCCCCGGCTGGGCGGCCACGTTGCCCGGCGGTGAACCGCCCAGCACTGGCCGTCTCGCCGCCCTTCGTCGGCGCTACCACGAGGTGGGCGCGGCCAATCCATTCGCCGTCGAGGAATACGCCGCGGTCCGGGCAAGGCTGGAGACGCTCGATGCCCAGGCCACCGACCTGCGGGCCGCCATCGTCGCCACGCGCCGCCTGATCGAGGAGCTGGGGGCCATGATTGCCGAGCAGTTCGGCGCGACATTCCACGCCCTCGAGGCCGCCTTCGACCGCCGCTTCAACCAGCTGTTCGGAGGCGGCTACGCGAAGCTCGCCCTGACCGATCCGAACGACCCGTCGGCCAGCGGCATCGAGATCATCGCCCGCCCGCCAGGCAAGAAGGCCCAGGCGCTGGCCATGCTTTCGGGTGGCGAGCGAGCCCTGACCGCTGTGGCGCTGCTGTTTGCCATGCTCGAGGTTCGGCCCGTGCCGTTCTGCGTGCTGGATGAGGTGGACGCCGCGCTGGACGAGGCCAACGTGGGCCGCTTCTCCGACGCCTTGCGTGGGCTGGCCGATAACACGCAGTTCGTCGTGATCACTCACAACCGGGGCACGATCGAGGCCGCCGATGCACTCTACGGCGTGACCGTGGGCGACGATTCGGTCAGCCGGGTGATCAGCCTTCGGCTGGAGGAAGCCCGCGCGATCGCCGATCTGCACCGCCAGTCGGAGCCGGCGACGGCCGCCATCGGCTGACCGGAGGGTCCACGGTGTTCTGGCGCAAGAACAGAGAGGTTCCGCCCGAGACGCGCGATCCCCAGACAGGGGTCGAGCCCGAGGCGACCAGTCCTCCCGAACCGGCCGCCACCATCTACGAGCCCCAGGCTCGACCAGGCCGCGAGCCGGAGGTCGAGCCGGGAGGTGGCGACCTCGAGGCCGGTCTGCGGCGAACGCGGCAGGGCTTCATGGGCCGCCTGCGCGGGTTCCTCGGCGGCGGCGAGGCCATCTCGTGGGACGACGTTGAGGAGACCCTCATCGGCGCGGACGTCGGGGCGACCCTGGCCATGGAGGTCGTCGAGCGCGCCCGCCGTCGTTTCGAACCGGCCGGCCCGGAAGCAGCCGTGCGCGCGGAGCTCGCTGCGCTTCTCATCCCGCGCGCGGGGCCGTGGTCTTCGATGCCATCGACGCCGCCGTCGCCCGCGGGGCGGATCTCGTCATCGCCGACACCGCCGGTCGCCTCCACACCAGGACGAACCTCATGGACGAGCTGCGCAAGGTCCGGCGGATCGTCGACAAGCGGCTTCCCGGCGCCGAGCCCGAGACCCTGTTCGTCCTGGACGCGACGACAGGCCAGAACGGCCTTGCCCAGGCGCGCGCCTTCCACGAGGCGATCGGCCTCACCGGCATCGTGTTGACCAAGCTCGACTCGACGGCCAAGGGTGGCATCGTGTTCGCCATCGAGGACACGCTCAAGGTGCCGGTTCTTTTTGTCGGGGTGGGGGAGAAGGCCGCGGACCTGTTGCCGTTCGACCCGGACGCGTTCGTGGCCGCGCTGTTCGCCTAGGCGTCACGGTCCGGCGAGGCCGGCAGGACCAGCAGCCGGCCGGCGGGTGATGCCCACAGGATGACCGCGGCGAGCACGGCCCAGAACGGCGCGATCACCGCGGCCACCCTCAAGCCGGCCGCCTGGGCCAGCAGGGCGCCAAGAAACATCGCCACCAGCTGGACGAGGACGTCGGCGACGCGGAACGTCGATCCGACCCGGCCAAGGGCGCGGCCGCCGACCAGGGTCTGGCGAACAGACGTCTCGGTGACCTCGTAGACCGTCGCCGAGCTGGCGGCAACGAGCTGGGCCACGATGAGGCTGGCGGCCGCGACGAGGGGCGCGCCGGATGGCGCGAGTGGAATGAAGAAGTTGCCGAGTGCGGTCACCGCCACGGCCGCCGCCGCTACCCGTCCGACGCCCCAGCGTCGAGTGGCCGGGGCCGCGGCCGTCGCGCCAGCCAGGGCGGCGATCCCGCCGACACCGGCGATGACCCCGATCGCCGCGGGGCCCAGGCCAAGCTCTTTTGTCGCGAACAACAGCCAGATCCCGCCGAAGATGCCGTACATCGCGCCGATGGCCATCCGCGCGGCGGCGAACGCGCGCAGCACAGGGTCGGCGATCACGAGCCGCAGGCCGGCACGGATCTCGGTCAGCACGGGCTCGCGATCGACCCGGGGAGGTGGCTCGGGCTCAGGTTTGCGGATCGATCCCAGCAGGATCGCGGAGACGACGAAGGACGCCGCATCGACGAGGACCGCGATCGGCGCCGTCAGCACCTGGACGAGGAATCCCCCGATCCCGAAGGCTGTGAACTCGGCCGCGGAGCCACTGGCGGCGAGCGCCCCGTTCGCCTCGACAAGCTGATCGCGCTCGACGATCGTCGGCAGATAGGCGTGATCGGCCGCCTCGAAGAAGGTCGTCAGCAGCGCGGCAAGGAAGGTGACCACCAGGAGCTGCGCGAGCGACAGGACGCCGGCCACGAAGGCGACCGGGATCGACCCCAGCAGGAGGGCCCGGCCAAGGTCCGCCCAGATGAGCACCGGCCCCCGCCGCAGCCGGTCGACCCAGGCTCCGGCGGCCAGGCCGACGAGCAGGGTCGCGGCGAGGCTGACCATGCCCAGCGCGGCGACCTCCAGCGGTCCCGCACCCAGGACGAGGATTGCCACGAACGGCAGGGCGATGCCGCTGACCAGCGACCCGAAGACGGAGATCGTCGCCGCCGTCCAGACGCGGCGGAAGGCCTGGTTTCGCCAGAGGGGCGACCCACCGAATGACGGCATGAGGGGGGAGCATAGGCCCAGTTCCCAGCCCCCGGAAGCCTGCGCTACACTGCCGCTGCCTCGGTGCGTCAGAACTCGCGCACCACCCGGCCGGCCCAGGCGGCCGCCGGAACCATCCTCACGGAGTCCCTGGCCGAACGTGTTCGATACTCTGAGCGAGCGCCTGCGCAAGACCCTCGCCGGCCTGACCGGCCGGGGCCGGGTCAGTGAAGCCGACGTCGACGCCGCGATGCGCGAGATCCGGCTCAGCCTGCTCGAGGCTGATGTCAACTTCAAGGTCGTCCGCGACTTCGTGGCCCGCGTGCGGGAGCGCGCCGTCGGAGCGGACATCCTCGACAGCCTGACGGCCGGCCAGCAGGTCGTGAAGATCGTCAACGACGAATTGGTCGCGCTCCTCTCGGCGGGCGACGGCACCTTCCACCTGTCGGGCAACCCGGCCGTCATCTCCCTGGTCGGGCTGCAGGGCGCCGGCAAGACGACCCTGGCGGCGAAGCTGGCCCGGCACATCGTCAAGGCCGGCCGGCGGCCGTTGCTCGTCGCCGCGGATCCCTACCGCCCGGCGGCAGCCGACCAGCTGCAGACCCTGGGCCGCTCGCTCGACGTCCCGGTGCACCGGTCAGCTGCGGGGACATCCGTCGTCGACATCGCCCGCGAGGGCATCGAGGCGGCACGGCGAGGGGCTCGTGACACGGTCATCCTCGACACCGCCGGCCGGCTCAGCGTCGACGCGGAGCTGATGGCCGAGATTGCCGCCTTGAACGACGCCGTGCACCCCGTCGAGACCCTCCTCGTCGTCGACGCCATGACTGGCCAGGAGGCTGTCGCGGTAGCGCAGGCGTTCGTCGCGGCCGTGCCCGTGACCGGTCTGGTCCTGACCAAGATCGACGGCGACGCGCGGGGCGGCGCCGCCCTGTCCATCAGCGCGGTCACCGGGCTGCCGGTGAAGTTCCTGGGGACGGGCGAGAAGACCGATGCCCTCGAGGTCTTCCACCCCGATCGCCTGGCCGGGCGGATCCTGGGCATGGGCGACATCCTGACCCTCGTCGAGCGCGCCCAGGAGGTCGTCGACGCGAAGGATGCGGCGAAGCTCGAGGAGAAGTTCCGCACCGCGCAGTTCACGCTTGAGGATTTCCTCGACCAGCTGCAACAGGTCCAGAAGATGGGTCCGATGGGCCAGATCATGTCGATGATCCCGGGCATGGGCGGATTGGCCAAGGAAGCCCAGGCGGCCGTCGATCGGGGCGACCTTGCCCGGACCGAGGCGATCATCCGATCGATGACCCCGCGTGAGCGGCGCGAGCCGAACGTTCTGAACGCGTCCCGTCGCCGGCGCATCGCTGCCGGATCGGGGGCATCGCTGCCCGACGTCAACCGCCTCATCAAGCAGTTCGGCGAGATGCAGAAGCTCATGAAGCAGTTTTCGGGGCCGGGTGGCCGCGGCGCGGCGGCCGCCCTCCTCGGCCGGCACTAGCAGGGGGACGATGTGACTGTGGACAACGAGAAGCTGCCACCAGCCGACCCGACGGTCGCCTGGACCCCACCGCCGAGCGATACGGTGGAAGAGGTCACGCCGCCACCGACGATGCGCGTCGAGCCCACGCGCAGTGGCGGCAGCCCGGTGCGCTGGGCCATCGCCCTCGTGGTCAGCGCCCTCGTCATCGCGGTCGCGCTGGCAGGCGTCGTCCTGGTCACAGGGCAGGCGGCTCCCTCGAGGCTCACGGGCTATGTGCCCGCGGGTAGCGTCGCCTACGGCGAATTGCGGCTGGACCTGCCCGGCGACCAGCGTCAGAAGCTGGGCACCTTCCTGTCGAAGTTCCCGGGCTTCCAGGACCAGTCGATCCTCGACGCCAAGCTCGACGAACTGCTCGACCGGACGGTCCGTGGCCTGACGCAGGGCCAGCAGGACTACAGCACGAAGATCAAGCCATGGTTCGGGGGCGAGCTTGGCTTCAGCGTCGGGCAGCTGCCCGACGCCGCCGCCTCCGGGGGCCCGTCGGCGGTGCGGGCGTTGCTGATCGTGTCAGTCACCGACGGAGCCAAGGCAAGGGCCTGGTTCGACAGCGTCGACAAGGACCTGGCCACGACCACCGACTCGTACAAGGGCGTCGACCTCATCCTGGCCGGCGCGGGGACCATGAAGGCCGCGTTTGCGATCGACGGCAAGGTGATGCTGGTCGGCGATGAGGCGTCGGTCAAGGCCGCTATCGACAGCAGTGGCGCGGGCTCGTTCGCCTCGGACGCCCGCTTCCGGACGGCGACCGCCTCCGTCGCCGGCGACAGCATCGGTTGGTTCTACCTGGACTCCGGCCGCTACTTCGACTGGCTTGCCACGCAGGCCGGGAAGACGCCCGGCCTGGGGCTGGGCGTCACGGTTGACGAGGCGTATCGCAGCCGAATCCCGGACTGGATGTTCTTCCGACTTCAGGCGCGCGGCGACGGACTGGCATTCGAATCCGTCGTCCCGGCGGCTGCCGCCCCGATCAAGCAGGACAACCGGCTGAGTGCGATTGCTCCTCACTTGCCGCCGTCGACGATCCTCGTGGCCGAGGGTCGCGACGTCGGCGCCATCGCCCTACAAACACTGGACCTGTACCGCAAGAACGCGGCCACGGCCCAGGCGTTCAAGCAGGTCGACCAGACGGCTTCGCTGGTCGGCGGCTTCGACGCCATCCTCGGTTGGATGAAGGACGGCAGCGTCGTCGTCACGAGGAACGGCACGACCATCGACGCCGGGCTCGTCTTCATCTCGAGCGACCGTGCGGCCGGTGAGCGGTTGCTGACCACGCTGCGCAGCTTTGCAGTGCTGGGCGGCGGCCAGTCCGGCATCACCGTGCGCGATGAGGCGCACGGCGACGTCACGATCACGGTCGTCGACTTCGGCGATCTGCGCGCCCGCGGCATCAACCCGGGCATCCCGGGCTACCCGCTGACGGGGCACCTGGAGATTGCCTTTGCGTCGACGGCGGACCTGGTTGTCGTCGGCGTGGGTGACACCTTCGTCAAGTCGGTCCTCGACACCGCCGCCGGCTCATCGCTGGCGGACGACGGCCGTTACAAGGCGCTGCTCGATCGGGTCGGTCCCAGCAACGTCGGCAGCAGCTACGTCAACCTGACCGCGGCCCGCGAACTGCTGGAGCGCCTTGGCGTCGACAGTCCGACCCAGATGGCGACGTATGTGCGGGACATCAAGCCCTATCTGCTGCCACTGGACGCGTTCGTCCAGGCGAGCGTCATTGACGGGGATCTGTACCGGACGACCGGGGTTCTCGTCGTCAAATAGCCCAATCACCCCACGAGCCGGGCCGGAGGGTCCGGGAGGAGGTCAACGTCCATGGCAGTTCGGATCCGTCTCACCCGGGTGGGTGCCACGAAACAGCCGACCTATCGCGTCGTCGTCGCCGACTCGCGCAAGGCTCGCGACAGCCGATCGATCGACACGATCGGTCACTACAACCCCCGAACCGAGCCGGTCGAGGTCAGCATCGACGCCGACAAGGCGAAGGAGTGGCTCGCCAAGGGCGCCCAGCCGTCCAACACCGTCGCCCGGCTGTTCCGTAACGCGGGCATCCTGCCCGCCGCCAAGTAGGAGGCGCGCGTGGCTGCCAAGGAGCTCGTCGAATACGTCGCCAAGTCGCTGGTTGACGATCCCGGTGCGGTCAAGGTCGAGGTCGTCCGCGAGCCGGGCGGCACGGTGATCGAGCTGCACGTCGCAGAGGAGGACATGGGCAAGGTCATCGGGCGCAACGGCAGCGTCGCCAAGGCATTGCGGACGCTGCTCAAGGTGACCGCGGCACGGGACGGGGAACCGGCGTCGCTGGAGATCCTCTGAGGGAGGCGGGCACGGAGCGGCTGGTTGTCGGCCTGGTTCGCGGCGTGCACGGACTGCGAGGCGCGGTCCGCGTCGAGGTCCTGACCGACCGCCCGACGGAACGCTTCGCGCCGGGCGCCCTGCTGTATCGGGAGGCGACGGACGCGCCGCTGACCATCGCCACCTCGTCGGCCATCCAGGACGGCCCTGGCTGGCGTCTTCAGTTTCGCGAGGTCGCCGACCGAGCCGCGGCCGAGGTGCTCCGCGGCGCCTATCTCGAAACGGCGGTCGCCCCCAGCAGGGCCTGGCCCGCGGCGAGTACTACTGGCACGAGGTCATCGGCGTCGCGGTGAGCGACACGAGCGGGCAGCCGCTGGGTACGGTCCGCGACGTCTATCGTGCCGGAGGGGCGGAGGTGTTCGTCGTGGCCGGAGGCCCGGCCGGCGAGTTCGACGTACCGGCCGTGCGCGCCTTCATCCGGATCTTCGCCCCGCGCCGGGGCGAGATCGTGGTCGACGCCGAGGCCCTGGACCTGCCGCGTCCCAGGTCATCCCGGGGTCGCAGGTCAGCCCAGGGACATAAGTCGTGACCCTCGAGATCGACGTCCTCACCCTTTTTCCCGCCATCTTCGAGGCGCCGCTGGCGGCCAGCATTCCTGGCCGGATCCAGGAACGCGGCCTGGCCACGGTCCGCATCCGGGACCTGCGGGAGTGGGGACTGGGCCGTCATCGCAGCGTCGACGACGCCCCGTACGGGGGCGGCGCGGGGATGATCCTGCGACCGGAGCCGGTCGCGGCAGCCCTCGCGACGATCCGCCGGCCGGACAGCCTGGTGATCCTGCTCGACCCGGCGGGGGAGCCCTTCCGCCAGGCGACGGCCGGAGACCTGGCGGCGCGGAGTCATCTCGTCCTGGTCTGTCCCCGCTACGAGGGTGTCGACGAGCGGATCCGGTCAATGGTCGACGTCGAGCTGTCGATCGGCGACTACGTCCTGACAGGCGGCGAGCTGCCGGCGCTGGTCGTCATCGATGCCGTGATCCGGCTCCTGCCCGGCGCCATCGACGCCGCCTCGACGGCCGAGGAGTCCTTCACCTCCGGTCTGCTCGAGTATCCCCAGTACACGCGGCCGGCGCGCTTCGAGGACCACGGGGTACCGGACGTCCTGGTGTCGGGTGATCACGCCGCCGTTCGTCGTTGGCGGCTGCGCGAGTCGCTGCGCAGGACGTTGGAGCGTCGGCCGGACCTGCTGGTCGGGCGGCCCGCCTCCCCCGAGGAGGAGCGCCTCATGAAGGAACTGGGAGAGCCCGCGGATGGAGCAGACCGTGACGATTGAGGCCAGTCGGAACGAGGCAGCGGCCGTGCTATACTCCGCCCTCGGTCGCTTAGCCAGCGGCCTTTTTCTTCGCCCCAACCGGAGCGGCGCCGCCGCCGAACAGTCAGGATCAGCCGCGTGAACGTGCTCGACGAGATCGTCCAGGACCAGCTCCGCACGGACCTTCCAGAACTCGCCACGGGCGACACCGTTCGCGTGTCCGCCCGCGTCGTGGAAGGCAATCGCGAGCGAATCCAGGTCTTCGAGGGGACCGTCATGCGCCTCCGTGGGGGCGGGATCACGCGCTCCATCACCGTCCGCCGCATCGCCAGCGGCGTGGGCGTGGAGCGGACTTTCAAGGTCAACAGCCCGCGGATCGAGAAGATCGAGGTCGTCCGCCACGGCCAGGCCCGTCGTGCCCAGCTCTACTTCCTGCGCAAGCGCGTCGGCAAGGCGGCCACCCTGCGGGAGCGGCGCCAGAACGCCTGAACGTCTCGCCCGGCAACTCAGCGATCGCGACCCGCCACCGGCGGGTCGTTCGATTCTCCGGCAGTCGGGACGCCGGTTCGCTACGCTAGTGGCCGATGGCGCCCATCGTCCCCAGCCTCCGCTTCGAGCGCCCCTTCTGGCGACAGGGGCTTGAACGGATCGTCGGCGTCGACGAGGTGGGCGTCGCTCCCACCTGCGGGGCGGTGGTCGCAGCGGCCGTGATCATGCGCCCGAACTGCCACCGCATCCCGACGGTCCGCGACTCGAAGACCCTCTCGGCGGGCCAGCGCGAGCGCCTCGCCCCGATCATCCGAAGGCGGGCGGTCGCGGTGGGCATCGGGGCGGCATCGGTCCACGAGATCGACCGCCTGAACATCTACCACGCCACTCACCTGGCGATGCGCCGCGCCATCCTCCGGCTTGGCGGCCACGACCACGTCCTGGTCGATGGCAACCGGATCGCCGGCTTCGAGAACGACGTCGGGCCCTACACGGCGATCGTCGACGGCGACGCCCGCGCTTACTCGATCGCCTGTGCGTCGGTCGTGGCCAAGGTGGTGCGCGACCGCATGATGGCCCGCCTCGCGGTCCGCTATCCCGGCTACGGTTGGGAGCGCAACCAGGGTTACGCCACCCGGGAGCATCGGGACGCGGTACGCCGGCTGGGCCTCACTCCCTTCCATCGGCGCAGCTTCCTGGCCCTCCAGCGGACGCTGGCCGGAGACCAGGGAACGCTGGACCTGTTCGACGAGGACGTCGAGGACGTCGCGGCAGAGCTTGACCGCGATGACCTGCCGGTCGCCCTCCAGCTCGTGGGAGCGGCCACCGCGTAAGCGGCGAGTGAGATCCGGGTGACCGCCGGGTGAGCCCGGCTGGAGTGGCAATCGATGGCCGCGGCCCATGCTGCCGGTGTGACGGGCTCGCGGGCGCGGACTCCTGCGCAACTGTCCGGCGACGCTGCGGAAGGGCTCGCCGCCCGCTACCTGGTCGCGGCGGGCTGGACGGTGCTCGGGCGCAATCTGCGCGTCGGGCGCGGCGAGCTCGACATCCTTGCCGTCGACCCCGGGCCGCCCCGGACGCTGGTGGCGGTGGAGGTCCGCTGGCGCCGCCGGCGCGACTTCGGCCTGGCGGAGGAAACCTTCGACTGGCGCAAGCGAAGGCACGTGCGACGGGCGACGTTCGAGCTGCTCGAGCGGGGCCGGCTGGCCGACGGCACCCCCGTTCCGGCCCTTCCGTTGCGCTTCGACCTGGTCGTCGTCGAGCCCGCGCCCGGGCGCGATGAGCCCCCGCAGATCCGGCATCACCGGCACGCGGTGGGCGGCTGACGCCCGGCCGGCGGGAGTTCCGGCCGAGCTGGCCGCGAGGCGACCCTGTGCTACACTCCGCCCCGCCGCGGAGGCCGCGGCACTCTCCAACCGCCCGCGCCCATCTGGGCGACGGAGCACACACGCGGACCGTTCCGACCGGGACGGTGCCGGACGATCGGCGGCTCGCCCGTCACGCCCGGCCCCCGGCGACGAGGTCCGCGGAGGAACGAACCGAACAGGAGGTCGCACACCGTGCCGTCCGTTTCGATGCGGCAGCTGCTCGAGGCCGGAGTCCATTTCGGCCACCAGACGCGCCGCTGGAATCCCAAAATGCGCCCGTTCATCTTCGCCGAGCGCAACGGGATCCACATCATCGACCTGGCCCAGACCGTCAACCGGCTTGACCTTGCCCTCGACGCTGTCCGCGAGACGGTGGCCCGGGGCGATGCCGTGTTGTTCGTGGGGACGAAGAAGCAGGCCCAGGAGCCGGTCGCCCAGGAAGCTACCCGAGCGGGCATGCCGTATGTCAACAAGCGCTGGCTGGGCGGGATGTTGACCAACTTCGTGACCATCAAGAAGCGGATTGGCCTGCTCGAGCAGCTCGAGGCGCGACAGCAGGCAGGCGATTTCGATCGGCTGCCGAAGAAGGAGTCCGCCAAGCTCACCGAAGAGCTCAACAAGCTCAACCTGATGCTGGGCGGCATCCGCAAGATGAAGCGCCTGCCGGGCGCCGTCTTCATCGTCGACCCGCACCGCGAGCGGATCGCGGTCACGGAGGCCAACAAGCTCGAGATCCCGGTCATCGGGACGGGCGACACGAACGTCGACCCGGACGAGCTCGACTACATCATTCCCGCCAATGACGACGCGATTCGCTCGATCCGCCTCCTGTGCGCGCTCGTGGCGGACGCCGCCATCGAGGGTGCCGGCGAGCGGGCGGTTCGGGCTGTCGAGCCGGAGCCGGAGCTGGCGGCCGAGCCGGAGTACGAGGACGCGGAGCCGTCCGATGCGCTGGTCGCGGCGCTGGCCGGTGGAGCCGCGCTCAGCTTCGAGCCCGACCTCGACGAGGACGACGACCTCCTGCCGGGGGCCCGCGCGGCCCGCGCCGAGGCGGCCGTGGCCGAACCGGCCGAAGCCACACCGGACGAGATCGCTGCCGAGCTGGCGCGCGAGGCAGCCGAGAAGGCCGAGGAAGCCGAAGCCACTCCCTGACACCCGCCGCCGCTGCCGGCGGGCAGCGGCACCTCAATAACCGTCACGCCTCACGGCCGCGGACCGCGGGACCGGAGGAGCAGGAGCAACGAACGAGCATGACGAGCATCACGGCCGACGCGGTAAAGGAGCTGCGCGACCGCACCGGAGCGGGCTTCATGGATTGCAAGCGCGCCCTCGAGGAGGCGGACGGCGACCTTGACAAGGCCGTCGGCATTCTTCGTGAGCGTGGCCTGGCGGCGGCCGCCAAGAAATCCGGCCGGGAGGCTCGCGAGGGCCTGATCTCGAGCTACATCCATACCGGCGGCCGGGTGGGTGTGCTGATCGAGGTCAACTGCGAGACCGACTTTGTCGCTCGCACGGACGAGTTCCAGAAGCTCGTCCGTGACCTGGCCGTGCAGGTGGCTGGCCTGGCACCGCAGTGGGTCAGCCTCGAGGACGTGCCAACCGAGGCCATCGAGGCCAAGCGGCGCGAGCTGGCCGAGGATCCCCGCGCCCGGGATGACATCGAAGCCAACGTCAAGCGCTGGCTCAAGGAGGCGGTCCTCTACGAGCAGCCATTCCGAGACACGAACGCGCCCGTGCGTGACCTGATCAACGAGCGCATCGCGACGATGCGCGAAAACATCCGCGTCCGTCGCTTCACCCGCTATGCGCTCGGGGAGGAGCAGTGAGCGAGTCCGGATCGAGGGGACCAGGCAGACCGGGCGGGGACGGTCCCCGTTACCGCCGCATCCTCCTCAAGCTGTCCGGCGAGGCCCTCCTTGGCGACCGCCAGTACGGCGTCGACCCGGCCTTCTGCGCGTTCATCGCCCGCCAGGTGGCGGAGGTCCACGGCCTTGGCGTGCAGGTCGCGATCGTGGTCGGTGGCGGCAACATCTTTCGCGGCCTGGCCGCGGCCGCGACCGGCATGGACCGCGCGACCGGAGACTACATCGGCATGCTGGCCACGGTGATGAACGGCCTCGCATTGCAGGACGCACTTGAGCGGGCGGGCGTCCAGACCCGGGTGATGAGCGCAATCGCGATGAACGAAGTGGCCGAGCCGTACATCCGCCGCCGGGCGGTCCGTCACCTCGAGAAGGGCCGGGTCACGATCTTCGTCGCGGGGACAGGCAACCCGTACTTCACGACAGACACAGCCGCCGCGTTGCGGGCGGTCGAGATCGGAGCCGAGGTCCTGCTCAAGGCGACCAAGGTCGACGGTGTCTACGAAGCCGACCCGTTCGAGAATCCGAAGGCGCAGCGCTATACCCAGCTCGAATATGCCGACCTCCTGCGCGACCAGCTCAAGGTCCTCGACGCGGCGGCCGTGTCGCTGGCCATGGAGAACGATCTGCCGATCGTCGTGTTCGACCTGAACAAGCCCGACAACATCACCCGCGTGGCAATGGGCGAGTCGGTCGGCACACTCATCACGTCGACCCCGGTGAGAGGAGTGCCCGCATGAGCGGCGAAGTCCTCAGCTCGGCGGACCACAAGATGGCCCGCGCCGTGGAGGCGATGCAGCGCGACTTCCAGGGCGTCCGGACCGGCCGTGCTTCGACATCCCTCGTCGAGCGCATCCACGTCGACTACTACGGCACCGAGACGCCACTCAACCAGCTGGCCGGCATCAGCGTCCCGGAGGCCCATCAAATCGTCATCCAGCCGTGGGACCGGAGCGTGCTCGGCGCGATCGAGAAGGCCATCCTCAAGAGCGACATCGGGCTCGTGCCCAACGTCGACGGGACGGTCGTTCGCTTGAACATCCCGCCGCTCACCGAGGAACGTCGCAGGGACCTCGTGCGGGGCGTCCACAAGCGGATGGAAGAGGCCAGGGTGGAGATCCGCAACCTTCGCCGCGAGGCGGCCGACGCGCTGAAGAAAGAGGAGCGCGACGGGACGGTCGGCACCGACGAGGGGCGCCGCCAGCAGGAGACGCTGCAGAAGACGACCGATCGCCACATCGGCGAGATCGACCGACTGGGCGGGGCCAAGGAACAGGAGGTCCTCGAGGTCTAGTGGCCCGGGCACCCCTGGCTCGCCCGACCGACGCGCCGCCCAGTGCCCATGGCCCGGCGGCATCGCCCGACGCGCCCACCGCGCCGGCCCCCGAGGCGCCGCCGCTGGTCTCCCCGGACGAACTGCCGCGACACGTGGCGATCATCATGGACGGCAACCGCCGCTGGGCGCGCAACCGGGGCCTGGCGGAGCTCGAGGGCCACGCCGCCGGAGTCGAGGCGATCCGCGCCCTCCTGCGTCACGTGGTCCGGCGCGGCGTGCCTGTCCTGTCGCTGTACGCCTTCAGCCGCGAGAACTGGGCCCGCTCTGACGACGAGGTGACCGGGCTGTTCGGCTTGCTCGAGGACGCCATCCGCAGTGAGACGGCGGAGCTCAGGGAGCAGGGCGTCCGGGTCCGCCTCCTGGGCCGTCTCGACGAGCTGCCCGAGGCGACCCGCCGCTCGATCGGGGAGGCCCTCGACGAGACATCCGGCGGCCAACGTCTGCTGCTCAATGTCGCCTTCAACTACGCCGGCCGAACCGAGCTGGTGGACGCCTTCCGTCGCCTCGTCGCCAGCGGCATCGCGCCCGCGGCGGTCGACGAGAACGCGATATCAGCAGCGCTCTACACGGCCGGCCTGCCCGACCCTGACCTCGTCATCCGCACCGGCGGCGAGCAGCGCCTGTCGAACTTCCTGATCTGGCAGTCCGCCTACGCGGAGTTCTACTGGTGCGACGTCCTGTGGCCCGACTTCGGCGCCGACGCCTTCGACGCCGCGTTGCTGGAGTTTGCCCGTCGCACGCGCCGCTTCGGTCGCTGAACGAGCCTCACGGGACGTGCTGCGCGAGCGGGTGACCAGCTCGGCGATCCTCATCCCCGCCCTCGTTGGGATCCTCGTCCTGGGCGGTGCCTGGATCGCGGCCATCGTCGCCGTCGTGACCGGCTTGGCCGCGATCGAAGCGTTCCGGCTGCTGCGGGCGGCCGGCTACCCGTCGTTGCCTACGCTCGGGACCCTGCTCGCCATCGCCGTCGTCGTCGACGCGGCCGCGCCCCCGCTCGTGGCCGGCAGCGGACTGCTCCTGGGAGCCGTCGGGATCATGGTGATTGCCCTGGCGGCGTTCGCCCTGCCGGACCCGCGCGACGGCCTGGCGACGTGGGTGACAACCGTCTTCGGGGCGCTGTACGTGGCCCTGCTTGGCTTCATCGTTCGGCTGGGCCATGCGGCCCCGCCGCTGCCGGCCGCGGCGCCGCTGGGTGTCCTGGGCGCGGAGCGGGGATGGATCGTGCTGCTCATCCTCGCCGTGTGGTCGTATGACACGGGGGCCTATTTCGTCGGCCGGCGCTACGGGCGGCGCCGGTTCCTGACCCATCTGTCGCCCTCCAAGACCTATGCCGGCCTGGTCGGCGGCACCGTCCTTGCGACCGTGGTCGTGATCGCCCTGCTGGCCGGCCTTGGCCAACCGCCGCTGGCCGGGATCGTGCTCGGTCCGCTGGTCGCCCTCGCGGCGCAGGCGGGCGACCTGGCCGAGTCGCTGATCAAGCGTGCGGCCGGAGCCAAGGACAGCGGCTCGCTCATCCCCGGCCACGGCGGCATCCTCGACCGGGTGGACTCGTTCATCTTCGCCGCCCCGGTCGTGACTCTCTATGTCGTCGTCGCCGTCCGCTGACGGGTCGGGGCCGCGGCGCGTCGCGGTCCTGGGCTCGACCGGCTCGATCGGGCGGCAGGCCGTCGAGGTCCTGGCCCGGCATCCGCGCGCCTTCCGGGTGGTGGCCCTGGCGGCTGGCCGCAACCGGGCCCTCCTCGAAGAACAGGCTCGCTTGCTTCGGCCCGCCGCCGTCGCCCTGACCGACCTGGGCGCGCACGCTGTGCTCGAGCTGCCGAGTGGAACGGCAGTTGCCGAAGGGCCGGCGGCTCTGCACGAATTCGCCACCCGCGACGACGTGGACATCGTCGTGGTGGGCACGTCCGGGATCGTGAGCCTGCGCCCCGTCCTGGCCGCGCTCGCGGCAGGCAAGATCGTCGCGACGGCCAACAAGGAGACGCTGGTCGCCGGTGGCCATTTGGTCATGCCGCTAGCTCGCGACCTTGGCGCGCGCGCGGCGAACGCCGATCCTCGCAATCCGATGGCCAGCCCGCTCGCCTGGCTGCGCCCCATCGACTCGGAGCATTCCGCGATCTGGCAATGCCTGGTCGGGGAGAGGAGCGATGCCCTGGCCGGGATCGTGCTCACGGCCTCCGGCGGCCCGTTCCTCGAGGGGCCGGCGGACCTCTCGGCGGTCACCCCCGACATGGCCCTCCGCCATCCGACGTGGCGGATGGGCTCGAAGATCACCATCGATTCGGCCACCCTGGCCAACAAGGGCCTGGAGGTCATCGAGGCGCACTGGCTGTACGATGTCGACTACGACGCAATCGAGGTGGTGATCCACCCGCAGAGCGTCGTCCATTCAGCCGTCCGACTCGTGGATGGCTCGCTCAAGGCCCAGCTGGGCACCCCGGACATGCGACTTCCCATCCAGTACGCCCTGACCTATCCCGATCGCCGGCCATCCCCGGCGGCGCCGCCCGATCTCGTGGCGACCGGCCGGCTCGACTTCCGCGCCCCGGACGAAGCTCGCTTTCCTGCCCTGAGGATCGCCCGCGAGGCCGGCCGGGCTGGTCCCCGGGCGAGTGCCGCGCTCATCGCCGCCGACGAGGTGGCCGTCGAGCGCTTCCTGGCCGGCAGCCTCGATTTCCCGGGCATCCCGCGGCTGCTCGATGCGGCCGTGTCGCGTTTCGGCAGCGGGGGTGCCGGCGCGGCGCCCGGGCTGGACGAGCTGATCGCGCTCGATCTCGAGGTCCGCGCGGCGTTCGCGGCCCCGGTCGGGAGCGGCTCGTGACGGCAGTCATCCAGTCGGCGATCACGATCTTCCTGTTCTTCTTCATCCTCGGCTCGCTGGTCGTGATCCACGAACTGGGCCACTTCATCACCGCCCGCCTGGCGCGCGTCCGGGTGCTCGAGTTCGGGATCGGCTTCCCGCCTCGGGCCAAGGTCCTGCGCGCGTCCGGGGAGACGCTGTACACCCTCAACTGGCTGCCCATCGGCGGCTTCGTGAAGCTGGAGGGCGAGGACGGCGACGGGGCCGACGATCCGCGCTCGTTCGTCAACGCGCCCCTGCCGATCCGCCTCTTCATCCTCGCCGCCGGCGTGCTGATGAACCTCATCGGGGCCTTCACGATCTTCCTGTTGATCGCCTGGCTGGCGACGCCGCTGATCGGGGTGAAGGTGCCATCGGTCGAGCCCGGCTCACCGGCCGAGCGGGCCGGGCTGCACGCCGGCGACGCGATCGTCGCCATCGGCGGCCGAAGCTACGAATACTTCGGCCAGTACGTGGGCCAGCCTGACCTGCTGCGCGACCTGCGCAGCTACGCCGGCCAGCCCGTCGTCCTCGGGATCCGTCATCCGGACGGGACGATCGCCGACGTCACCGTCACCCTCCGCCCGACCTCCGAGCTCACGCCGCAGCGAGGCCCGCTCGGGATCCCGACCACGCCGGACCAGCCCTTCTACGAGACATCGTTCTACGGGGCCTATACGGGCCACGACCTGCCGACAGCGGTTGGCATCGCGGGCGGCGAAACCTCGCGCTGGTTCGGGCTGATCCTGGGTGGCCTGCGCGACCTGGCGACCAGCTTCATCCACAACCCCACCGCGGCACCGCCGGTGTCCGGGCCGGTGGGTATCGCAACCCAGATCGGCGACGTGTTCTGGGGCGCCGGCCCGATCATGACGCTGTACGTGGCCGCGATCCTGTCGGCCAACCTCGCCCTCGTCAACGCGCTGCCCTTCCCGCCCCTCGACGGCGGCCGGATGCTGGTCATTGTGCTCAAGCGGATCTTCGGCGCGCGGATCAGCCTGCAGGCCGAGCGGATCACCTACTTCGTGGGATTTGCGTTCCTGATGGCGTTCCTCATCTGGGTGACCATCTTCGACGTCGTCCGCGGCACATCGGGCTAGGGCCCGCCCCGTGACGGCACCGCAGCCCAGAACTTCGACCGGGGCTACGCCAGACGCCCTGCGGCCCGGTCGCCGTCCCACGGTCTCGGTCGACGTCGGCGGCGTCGCCGTCGGGTCAGCACATCCGATTGTTGTGCAGTCGATGACGAACACCGACACGGCCGACGCCGACGCGACGGCGATCCAGGTCGCCCAACTGGCCCATGCCGGCAGCGAGCTGGTGCGGATCACCGTCAACACCGAAGCGGCGGCGGCGGCAGTGCCGGAGATCGTGCGTAAGCTGCACGGCCTGGGCGTGGACGTGCCGATCATCGGCGACTTCCACTACAACGGCCACAAGCTGCTGGTGGAGTACCCGGAAACGGCGCGCCTGCTGGCCAAGTACCGGATCAATCCGGGCAACGTCGGTGCCAAGCGCCACGACGAGCATTTCCAGACGATCGTCCAGGTTGCGATCGACAACGACAAGCCGGTTCGGATCGGGGTCAACTGGGGCTCGCTCGACCAGCAGCTCCTGACCGAGCTGATGGACCTCAATGCCCGCGCCGCGGAGCCGCGCGATGCCCGTGACGTCATGATCGAGGCGATGATCGAGTCGGCCATGCGTTCCGCCGAGCTGGCAGAGCGGACCGGCATGCGCCACGACCGGATCATCCTGTCGGCCAAGGTTTCGGGCGTGCGCGACCTGATCGACGTTTACCGGCTGCTCGCCGCGCGCTCCGATTATCCCCTGCACCTGGGCCTGACCGAGGCCGGCATGGGCGACAAGGGCATCGTGGCCTCGACCGCCGGCCTGGCGATCCTGTTGAACGAGGGCATCGGGGACACCATCCGGGTGTCGTTGACGCCGGATCCCGGCGCGCCCCGCGAGCGCGAGGTCGAGGTCGCCCAGCAGGTCCTCCAGTCGATGGGGCTTCGCGCCTTCCTGCCCCAGGTCTCGGCCTGTCCGGGCTGCGGCCGCACGACGTCGACCTTCTTCCAGGAGATGGCCCAGCAGATCCAGACCTATCTCCGCGACGCCATGCCGGGCTGGCGGGAGCGGTATCCCGGCGTCGAGGACCTGCGGGTGGCCGTCATGGGCTGCGTGGTCAACGGGCCCGGCGAATCGAAGCATGCGGACATCGGCATCTCGCTGCCGGGCACTTTCGAGGAGCCGGTTGCGCCGGTCTTCGTCGACGGGCAACTCGACCGGACGCTCCGCGGCGACGGCCTGGTCGGCGAATTCATCGGCCTCCTCGACGAGTACGTCGAGCGGCGCTACGGTGGCGGCCGGGGCGAGAGCCGCCCGGCCGGCCCGCAGCAGCGGGTGCCGGCCGGCTGATGGCCGCCGGGGCACCCACGCACCACGGCGAGGCAGCCCGGCCCATGGCCAGACCGTACGATGGTCCGAATGGCGCCCCCGGCTGGCCCGGGCTACCGTCAAGGGCACCGTCGCCACTCAACCGCCGGGGTTCCGTTCGCGGCCGGCCGACCGTCGAGCCGGCTGACCAACGAGGTCTGTGACCGTCGCGGCCGGCCCGGTCCCGCTCCTCAGAGGGCCATGCTCCGTCACTTCCTCGCAGCTCTCACCGTGGTCGGGCTCAGCCTGAGCTCGGCGGCCGCACCCGCCGCGGCATCTCCAGCTGTCGCCGGCCCCGCTGTCGCGGCTACCGCCCTCGCGCCCCTCTCGGCGGACCAGCTGAGTCACCGCCTGACCGCGGAGGTGATGGGCTACCTGCCGTACTGGGAGCTCAACGACACCACGGTCGCAGGCCTCGACTACGGTCGGCTGACCACGATCGCCTTCTTCTCGGTCGGGATAGACGCGGCCGGTCACCTCGACCGGACCCAACGCGGCTATGCGGCACTGATGAGCGATCGAGCCACGGCAGTGATCCAGGCCGCCCACGCCGCCGGCGTGCGGGCGATTGTCTCGTTCACCTCGTTCGGAGCGGACCGAAACGCAGCTTTCTTCTCGAATCCCGCCGCCCAGGCCACGTTCATCTCCGAGGCGGCGGCGCTGGTCGGGTCGAGGGGCCTCGACGGCGCCGACCTGGACGTCGAGGTCATCGGCGGCATCTACTTCGACGCCTACGCGGCCATGGCCGGGGCCCTGGCGGCCCAGCTCCGGGCGGCCAACCCGATCGCCCTCTCGACCGTGGCGACCAACGCCAATGTGTCGGGCGCCCGAATGGCCCGGCGGGCCCTCGCGGCGGGCGTGGGGCGGGCGTTCCTGATGGGCTACAACTACCGGACGGCGGGGGCGACGCCAGTCGGCAGCATCGACCCCGTCGTTCATGCCACGGGCGGCCTGTCGCTGTCGGCGTCGCTCGACCTCTACGCCGCGGAGGGGGTGCCGCTCAACCGGGTCATCCTGGGCCTGCCCTTGTACGGGCTCACCTGGCAGACCGTCGATGCGAGAGTGCGAGCCGACCGCGTCCCGGCCACGTCCGGCACCGTGTTCTTCGTCCGCGACCTCGCTTCGATCGCCGCGACAGGCACCGTGCTGGCCGCCGACATGGACCTCGTCGAATCCTCGGCCCGGCTCGTTCGCCAGGTCGGGACGACCATCTTCCAGACCTACTACGACTCGCCGGCCTCGTTCGGGCCGAAATTCGCCCTGGTCTTCGCTCGCGGGCTGGCGGGGGTCGGCTTCTGGGCCCTCGGCTACGACGGCGGGCAGGCGGCCTACTGGGACACCGTGGGCGCCACGTTCGGACCGCCCACCATCACCTCGATCCGGTTCAGCCCGTCGCCGACCAACTCCCGCAGCGTGACGGTCTCGATCACCTGGACGGACCACGACCGACCCGCCACGGAGATGCGCCTGGCGAACGGGAACGGCACCTTCTCGCCGTGGCGGCCGATCGCGGCCAGCACGTCCTGGGCGCTCCCGCCATCCACCGGCGTGGTCAAGCGCTACGTCCGGGTCCAGCTGCGCGATTGGGCCGACGCCCACAGCGTCATCAAGAGCAACAACCTGCTGTTCGACCCCACCAGACCCACCATGACCGGCCTGACCTTGTGGTGGTCGCCCGCCTCGAAAGCCTGGCGGATCCGCTACGCGGCCGGTGACACCGGCTCAGGGGTTGCCTCGTACCGCGTCCGGCTCCAGGTCGGCGGCGTGTGGACCGACCTGGCGTCGGCCACGACCCGCGGGACGGTCAGCATCAAACTGCCCCGTTCCGCCCATTTCCGGGTCGGCGTCAGCGCCCTCGACCGGGCCGGCAACGTGAGCGTCGGGACCTACCGCTCGCACTGACCGTCGGCGGCCTCACGAACGGGCCGCCGTTTGAGTGGCCCGATCGGCCGGTGTATACTCCACTGAACTGAACGGCCGCTCCGTGACGTGGGTGACCCCCACGTTTTTTTTCGGACCGGCAGTCCGGAACTGAATCTGATTTCCTGGAGGCGCATCGTGAGTCGAGACTTCGTCGGTGCCCTCCTCCAACTGAACGCCGAGAAGCAGGTCCCCCGCGAGCAGCTGATCCGGACCGTCGAGGAGGCGATCCAGTCGGCCTACCGACGGGTCGCAGGCGACGAGGACATCCATGTCCGGATCGACGCAGAGACCGGCAAGATCCGGGTCTTCCGGGCGCGCACCGTCGTGTCCCAGGTCGAGGACCCGCTGACCGAGTTCAGCGTCGAGGAGGCCCGCACCCACAAGCCGGATGCCGGTCTCGGCGAGCTCGTCGAAGTCGAGCAGCTGGACGGCGACATCTTCGGCCGGATCGGGGCCCAGACGGCCAAGCAGGTCGTCCTGCAGCGGCTCCGTGAGGCCGAGCGCGACGTCGTCTTCGATCAGTTCGCCAGCCGTGAAGGCGAGCTCATCACCGGCGCCGTGAACCGGGTCGAGCCGCGGGCGATCATCCTCGACGTCGGCAAGAACGTCGAGGCGATCCTGGCCACGACCGAGCAGTCGGCTGTCGAGCACTACCGCATTGGCCAGAACGTCAAGGCCTACGTGCTCGAGGTCCGCCGCTCGACGAAGGGTCCCCAGATCTTCGTGTCGCGCACCCACAAGGGGTTCCTGAAGCGCCTGTTCGAGCTCGAGGTCCCGGAGATCCACAACGGGACGGTGGAGATCAAGGCCATCGCCCGGGAGGCAGGCAGCCGCTCCAAGGTCGCGGTCTCATCGCGCCAGGACGGTCTCGATCCCGTCGGCGCGACCGTCGGGCAGCGCGGCGCGCGCGTGCAGGCGGTCGTGGCCGAGCTGGGCGGCGAGAAGATCGATGTCATTCCATGGAACGACGACGCCGGGGTGTTCGTCGCCAACGCGCTGTCGCCGGCCCAGGTCCTGTCGGTCGACATCGACGAGGAGCACCGCATCGCCAACGTGACCGTGCCCGAGCGGATGCTCTCGCTGGCCATCGGGCGGGAGGGCCAGAACGCCCGCCTCGCCGCTCGCCTGACGGGCTGGCGGATCGACATCCGAAGCGACGTCTCCGTGGCCGAGGCCAAGGCCGCCGCCGAGGCGGAGGCGCGGGCCACTGCCGCGGCCGCCAATGTTGCCGCCGGCGAAGCGCTGACGTCCGCGGCCCAGGGCTCCGAGCCGGCCGCGGCCAAGCCCAGGCGAACGGCCAGGCCAAAGGTCGTCGAAGCGGCCGGTTCCGCCGTCGACGGTGCCAGCAAGCCCAGGCGGGCAAGTCGTTCGGCCGCGACTGAATCGGCTGCGACCGACGGGGATGGCAAGAAGTCTGCCGCCGCCGGCACGACGAAGGCTGCGCCGAAGCGCACCGCCAAGGTCGCCAGCGTGGCCGCCGCCGCATCGAATGGCGCGAAGGCATCTGCCGGGACGGCCGATGAGAAAACGCCGAAGCCGAAGCGAACGACCAAGGCCAAGGCCTCCGCGACCAAGGGGGTGTCGTCGTAGCCGCGCCGGCATCGGCCGGCGCCCCGCGCCGCCTACCCAGCCGCTCCTGCGTGGTCTGCCGCACCGGCCGACCGAAGCGTGAGTTGCTGCGCGTCGTCCGAACGCCGGACCGTCGGGTCCTGATCGATGCGACCGGCCGGCTCGCCGGCAGGGGAGCGTACGTCTGCCGCGACGGCGCCTGCATGAAGACAGCAATCGAAAAGGGCGCCCTCGCGCGGGCGCTCGAGACCCCGCTACCGCCCGAGCTGCGTGCCGCGCTCGAGGCCGGAGCGATGACAATGAGTGAAGGAGGAGCCCGTGGCCAGGAGTAGGAGCGGCACCCGCGGCCGTCGCGGGCCGCGCAAGCCGCCGCGCCGCGACGGCAGCGGCGTACCGTCGCAGGTTCAGGTCGCCGACCCGCGTGAGCGTGGTGCGATCGAGCTGCCGGGAACCATCACCGTCAAGGAGCTCGCCGAGCTGCTGACGGTCAACCCCGCCGACGTCATCCGCGAGCTCATCAAGAGCGGCATCTTCGCCACGATCAACCAGCTGATCGACCGCGACACCGCGTCCCTCGTCGCCGGCGAGCTCGGCTATGAGGTCGCGGAAGCGATCGCGGCCGCGCCGGTCAGCCCAGCTCCGGGCGAGGAGAACGGCGCGGTCGGTGAGGCGACCAAGGAAGTGCTGTTCGAAGAGGACGCCGCGGACCAGCTGCAGCCACGCGCCCCGATCGTGACCGTGATGGGCCACGTCGACCACGGCAAGACCAGCCTGCTCGACGCGATCCGCACGACGGAGGTCGCAGCCGGCGAGCGGGGCGGCATCACCCAGCACATCGGTGCCAGCGAGGTCGTGCACGACGCCAAGCGCGTCGTGTTCCTCGATACCCCCGGTCACGAGGCGTTCACCGCGATGCGGGCCCGCGGCGCGCGGGTGACGGACATCGCGATCGTGGTCGTTGCCGCCGACGACGGGGTCATGCCCCAGACGCTCGAGGCGATCAGCCACGCCAAGGCGGCCAAGGTGCCGATCATCATCGCCCTCAACAAGATCGACAAGCCGGACGCGAATCCGGAGCGGGTCAAGACCGAGCTCACCGACGCCGGGATCGTCGTCGAGGAGTACGGCGGAGACACTCCGCTCGTGCCGGTATCGGCCAGGACGAGGGTCGGGCTGGACGAGCTGCTCGAGATGATCCTGCTGGTGGCCGACCTCCAGGAACTCAAGGCCAATCCCAAGCGACCGGCCGTCGGGACGATCGTCGAGGCCCAGCTCGACAAGGGTCGCGGGCCGGTGGCAACGGTCATCGTCCAGACCGGCACGCTCAAGGTCGGCGACGTCATCGTCGTGGGCGGCACGTTCGGCAAGGTCCGGGCGCTCGAGAACGACAAGGGCAAGCGGGTGGCGAAGGCCGGCCCGGCCACTGCGGTCGTGGTCCTCGGCCTGGCCGACGTGCCCGAGGCGGGCGACATCCTGCGCGTCGTCGGTGACGAGAAGGAAGCGCGCACGATGGTCGAGGCGCGGCGAGCGATTGCGGCCGCCCGTGGCGGCGACGGCAGCGGCCGGGCGACGCTCGAGGATCTCTACAGCCAGATCCAGGCCGGTCAGGCGAAGGAGCTGCGGATCATCCTCAAGGCGGACGTATCGGGTTCGCTCGGCGCGATCACCCACTCGCTGGCCCAGCTCGGCCAGGAGGAGATCCGGATCAACGTACTGCACGAAGGCGCCGGCGACATCACCGACAACGACATCATGCTGGCCGCGGCGTCGAACGCGATCGTGGTCGGGTTCAACACCAAGATCACCGAAACGGCCCGCCGCGCGGCCGACGCGGAGGGCGTCGACGTCCGGCTGTACGACATCATCTACAAGCTGACCGACGACATCGACGCCGCCCTCAGGGGCCTGCTCGAGCCCGAGATCGTGGAGGTCATCGAGGGTCGCGCGGAAGTCCGCCAGATCATCAAGGTGGGCCGCAACCAGGTCATCGCCGGATCGTTCGTCACTGACGGCCGGATGGTCAGGGGCGGGGCGCGGATCTGGCGCGGTGGCAAGGTCATCGCCACCGACCGGATCGAGTCCCTGCGCCGCTTCCGGGACGATGTTCGCGAGGTGGCCGCCAACTTCGAGTGCGGCATCGGCCTGGCGAACTTCAACGACATCCAGGAAGGCGACATCATCGAGTGCTTCACGTCGCAAACGGTGAGTCGAGTCGCCACGACGGCTTGATGCTGTGGCCACGACGAACGCCCCCGGCGTGCCACGGTCGTGGGTGCCGGCAGCCGGTTCGGATAGCTGATGACTCAACGAACGCAGCGAATCGATGAGCTGTTCCGCCAGGAGATCGGCGCGATCCTGGCCCGCGACATCAGCGATCCGCGCATCGGCTTCGCGACGGTGACCCAGGTCGAGACCGATCCCGATCTGCGGCACGCCCGCGTCTGGGTCAGCGTGATCGGCGAGCCGGCGCAGCGCGACGAGACGATCGCTGCCCTGGGCCGGGCGATGGTCTTCGTCCGCCGTGAGCTCGGCACGCGGTTGCGCCTCAGGCGGATCCCCGAGTTCCATGTTCGGCTCGACGACACCGCCGAGCGCGGCACGCGTGTGCTCCAGCTGCTCCACGAGCTCGAGCAGGGTCACGTCCCGGACGAAGGCCCCTTGCCCGGCGAGTCGCTGCCCACGCCGGTCGCACGCCTGCCCCGCGACGGCGACGTGGCCGATCTTCCGGCGGCCTGGGTCGACGGAGACGGCCGTTCCGGGACGGCGGCCCCGAGGGGCGTGAGCGGCCGCGGCGCGAAGGAGTCAGGCAAGCATCAGCGACGAGCGGGCTCCGCCGGTCGCGGCTCCGGGAAACGGCCTCGCCGGTGACCGTGGATCTCGGGCCATATGCGTCGGCGGTACCGGAGGAAGTCGTCGCCCGCCTCCGTGCCGGCCGCCGGGTCCTGGCCGTCAGCCACGAGAACCCGGATGCGGACACGCTCGGCTCCACCCTCGCCGTGTGCCGGATCGTGGAAGCGATGGGCGGGACGGCCACGGCGGTGTGCACGGACCCCGTGCCGCCGCTCTACCAGTTCCTGGCGGGCATGGACCGCTTCCGCACGGATCCCGAGCCCGGCGCGACCTACGACCTGCTGGTCGTCTCCGATTGCGCCACCTTCGATCGGGTCGGTGCCGTCCGCCATCGGCACCCCTTGCTGTTCGCCGAGCTGCCCCGCGTGATCGTCGACCACCACGCTTCGAACGACGTCGTCGGCGCGGCGGACTGGATCGAGCCAGCCAGCGCCGCGACCTGCGAGATGACAGCCCTGCTCGCGACGCGGCTGGGAGTCAAGCTGAATGTCGATGGCGGTGTCATGGCGGCGGCGCTCATGGCCGGCATCGTGATGGACACCGCGACATTCGCCCATCCGAACACGACCCCGCGGACGCTCATCGTGGCCGCAGCGTTGGTCGAGGCCGGCGCGCCCCTGTCAGAGATCTCGCGACGCCTCTACCGCACCAAGCCCATCCCCCAGCTGAACCTGTTCGGGCGGGCGCTGGAGCGCCTCGAGTTCGCGCTCGACGGCCGGCTCGTGTGGACGGCCCTGCTCGACGCCGACTTCGCCGCGACCGGCGCCATCCCGCCCCACAGCGAGGGCATCATCGATCTGCTTGCCCAGGCGGAGGACGCCGAGGTCGCGATCGTGTTCAAGGAGTCGGACGGCGGCACGAGGATCAGCGTCCGGACGCGACCGAACGGCGTCGACGCGACGGTCCTGGCCGGGCGCTTCGGCGGCGGCGGCCATGCGCGCGCCGCGGGTGCCTCGATCGACCAGCCCGTGGATGTCGCCCGACCGCTGGTGCTGGCCGAAGCGGAGCGGCTGATCGCCGCGCTCTCGCGTTGACGACAGCACGGGGGCGCCCGGACGGAGCGGGCCTCGACGGAATCCTGGTGGTCGCAAAGCCGCCCGGCCCCACGTCCCACGACGTCGTCGCCCTCGTGCGCAGGCTGGCAGCGACCCGACGGGTCGGCCACGGGGGGACGCTCGACCCCTTCGCCAGCGGGGTTCTGCCGATCTTCCTGGGCCGCGCGACGCGGGCCGCTGAATACCACCTCGGGGACCGCAAGGCGTATCGCGCCACCGTCTGCTTCGGGGCCACCTCGACGACCGACGACCTCGAGGGTGAGCTGACCCCGTCCGCCGCGCCAGCGCCGAGCCGGGCGGCCGTGGAGGGCGCACTGGTTGCGCTGCGCGGGCCAGTCCGCCAGCTGCCGCCCGCCTACAGCGCGATCAAGGTTGCCGGACGCCGTGCCTATGCCCTGGCGCGAGCCGGGCAGGCCGTCGTGCTGGCACCTCGCGAGGTCGAGATCTTCCACCTCGCGATCGAGAGCTGGAACGACAGCGATCCAGAGCGACCCCTGGCGGTCGTCTCCGTGGAATGCTCGGCCGGGACCTATGTGCGCGCCATCGCCCGCGACCTCGGGGCCGCGGTGGGCAGCGGGGCATACCTTGGAGCGCTCGTCAGGACCGCCAGTGGTCCGTTCGGGCTGGCCGGAGCAGTGAGCCTGGACGAGGTCCGCGCAGCAGCCGCCCAGGGCCCGGAGGTCCTGCGCACCCTGCTGTTGCCGATCGACGCGGGACTGGACGCCTTCCCCGTCGTGGAAGTAGGGGAGAGCGACGTGGCGTCCATCGCCCGCGGGCAGCTCATCCGACCGCCGCGACCGTTGCCCGACGACCCCGCGCTGCGTTACCGCGTCATGGGTCCGGGCGGCACGCTCGTGGCCGTCGCCGCGGTGCGGGCCGGCCGGCTCGCCCCGGACAAGGTCTTCGTCGAGGTGCCCGGCAAACCCCGCGAGGAGGCGGCCACGGATCCTGAGGCCGCGCTCGCCGCCGATCTCGATCCGCCCGAGCAGGTCGACTCCGATCCCGCCAGTCCGGGCGATGCCTGAGGTCCCTCTCGCCGTCGCGTCGATCGCCGGACTCGACCCAACTCACGGTCGCCTGGCCATGTCTATCGGCGTATTCGACGGTCTCCACCGGGGGCATGCACAGCTGCTGGGCGAGCTGGTCCGCGAGGCCCGCGCCTGGGGCGCACGTCCCGCGGTCCTGACCTTCGATGCCCATCCTGACCGGGTTCTCAAGGGCGAGGCGCCACCGCTCCTTCTCGACCCGCTGGATCGGCTGGAGCTCCTCGGATCGGCCGGCGTCGAGCTCGTGGTGGTCGAGCACTTCGATGACCGCTTGCGGACGACCCCATACGACGCCTTCGTGCGCGAGATCGCCAGCCGCATCGACCTGGCCGGGTTCGTCATGACCCCTGATGCGGCCTTCGGGTTCGAACGGCGCGGGACCGCGGAGGCCGTGGCCAATCTCGGAAACGAGCTCGGCTATCAGGTCGCGGTCGTTTCGCCCCTGCTGCTCGATGGGCGGCCTGTCAGCAGCTCGGAGGTCCGACGGCTCGTCTCGACCGGCGACCTCGCCGGCGCGGCCCGCCTCCTGGGGCGGCCCCACGCGGTCGTGGGGACGGCTTCAGCCGACGGATGGCTCGAATTTCGCCTGCCGGTCGCCCTGCCGCCGGCGGGGGAGTACGACGTGGCGCTCGAATCCGGCCCAGGGCGCCTCAGGTTGGGGCCGGATGGCGCCGCCCGGATAGTGGCTGGTGGGCCAGCCCAGCCCGGCCGAACGCGTGTCCTCTTCAGGCCGAACGGCCCGGGGTTTGCCGGATAGGGGCCCCCCTGCTACCATTCCTCGGTCAAAGCAGAAGGTTAAGAAGCAACATTTCGTGTCGGAGGACTGAGTGCCGCTCGCGCGGGCAGAGAAGCAGGAGATCATGACCGGGTTCGCCACAAAAGATGGCGACACGGGCTCACCGGAGGTGCAGATCGCGCTCCTGACGGAGCGGATCAAGGACCTGACGGGTCATCTCCGAGGCTTCCCCAAGGACAATCATTCGCGCCGCGGCCTCCTCAAGCTCGTCGGTCAGCGCCGTCGACTTCTGGCCTACCTGGTGAAGAAGGACAACACGCGCTACCGCGCCGTCATCGGACGGCTGGGACTCCGCCGCTAGGGCGGTCGCTCTGGAACCCGGGCCAAAACCGGGTCAGTTCGCGCCCCAACCCACGGCAACCCGACGGGCCCCCGGTCTCTCCTCCGACCACGAGTCAAGGAGGATCCCATTCCCGTGTCCAAGGTCTTCGAGACCCAATTCGGTGGCCGCACGCTGACCATCGAAACCGGCAAGATGGCGCGTCTCGCCGGCGGCTCCGTCACCGTCCGTTACGGTGACACGATGGTGCTCGGCACCGCCAACCGGTCCGAGCCGCGGCCCGGACTCGACTTCTTCCCCCTCACCGTCGACTTCGAGGAGCGGATGTACGCCGCGGGCAAGATCCCGGGCGGCTTCATCAAGCGCGAGTCGCGCCCCTCGGAAGCGGCCATCCTTGCCGCCCGCCTGACGGACCGACCGATCCGGCCGCTCTTCCCCGAGGGCTACAAGGACGACGTCCAGGTCGTCATCACGGTCCTTTCGACGGACCAGGAGAATGACCCCGACGTCCTCGGGACGATCGCGGCGTCGGCCGCGCTGACGATCAGCGACGTGCCGTTCCAGGGCCCCATCGCCGTCGTGCGCGTCGGCCGGATCGATGGCGAGTTCGTCATCAACCCGACCTTCAGCCAGCTGGCCGACTCGGAGCTGGACCTGATCGTGTCCGGGACCAGGGACGCCATCATGATGGTCGAGGCGGGAGCGAAGATCCTGCCCGAGGACGTCATGGCCGAGGCGATCCTGTTCGCCCACCGCTCCCTGCGGCCGCTGATCGACCTGCAGGACGAGCTCCAGAAGGCCGTCGGCAAGCCCAAGCGGCTGCCGTTCATCGAGCCGGCCACGAGCTCCGTGCTGGACTTCGTCGACGCCGTCAAGGCGGACCGCGAGTTCGTCGTCGTCGATGTCGAGACGACCGGCACGGATCCCAGGATGGCCGACCTCGTCGAGATCGGCGCGGTCAAGGTCAAGGGCGGCAAGGTCACCGACCGCTGGTCGACCCTCGTCAACCCGGGCCGCCCGATCGTCGGCAACCAGGTCCACGGCATCACCGACAAGGACGTCAAGGGTGCCCCCAAGGCCAGGGACGCGGCCCGCAAGTTCCTCGAATTCGCCGGCGACGACCTGATCGTCGCCCACAACGTGGGCTTCGACCTGGGCTTCATCGAAGAGGCGCTCGGGGATGGCTACCGGTTCGAGCCGGGCCGCTACCTCGACACCCTGGTCATCGCCCGCGAAGCCTACCCGGGCTCGCCGATCTCGTACAAGCTGGCCGACCTGACCGGCTTCTTCGGCATCGAGGCGAGCAAGCACCGGGCCGAGCCGGACGCCGAGGCCGCAGCCGCGCTGCTGCTCCGTTTCGCCCAGGACCTGCCGCCCCGCATCGCGACCCTCAAGGAGGGCATCGCCGCCTCGATCCGGGCAACCCGCACCGGCGAGGGCTCGGCCGCCATGCTCGAAGCCGCGCGTCGCGAAGCCGGCGTCGGCAAGGGCCTGTTCGGCGTCCTGCAGAAGAAGACCGTGCGCGAGCTCGTGCTCGGCGAGGGCATCCGGATGGATGGCCGCAAGCTGGACGAGATCCGGCCGATCTCGGTCGAGGTGGGACTCCTGCCTCGCGCCCATGGCTCCGGGCTCTTCACCCGGGGCGATACGCAGGCGCTCACGGTTGCCACGCTGGGACCGTCGAGTGACGTCCAGCGCATCGACACCATCAGTCCGGAGACCGAGAAGCGCTACATCCACCACTACAACATGCCGCCCTACAGCACCGGCGAGAACAAGCAGATGCGCGGTCCAGGGCGACGCGAGATCGGCCACGGCAACCTGGCCGAGCGGGCGCTCCTGCCGGTCCTGCCGCCGCACGATGAGTTCCCGTACACCATCCGCCTCGTGTCCGAGTGCGTGACGTCGAACGGCTCGACGTCGATGGCCTCGACCTGCGGCTCGACCCTCGCCCTCATGGATGCCGGTGTGCCCATCAAGGCACCGGTCGCCGGCGCGGCCATGGGCCTGGTCCTCGAGAGCGATGGCAAGTTCGCGGTCCTGACCGACATCCTCGGCAAGGAAGACGCGTTCGGTGACATGGACTTCAAGGTCACCGGCACGCGCGACGGCATCACCGCACTGCAGATGGACATCAAGGTCAAGGGCATCGATGAGCGAGTCATCCGGGAGGGTCTCAGCAAGGCCCACACGGCCAGGCTCTTCATCCTCGACAAGATGCTCGAGGTCCTGCCGTCCGCCCGCCAGGAGATGAGCGACTTCGCGCCGCGCATCACCACCATCAAGATCAATCCCGAGAAGATCCGCGAGATCATCGGCAAGGGCGGCTCGATGATCCGCAAGATCCAGGAAGAGACCGGTACGGAGATCAACGTCGAGGACGACGGCAGCGTCGAGATCGCCGCGGTTTCCGGCGAGAACGCACGCAAGGCGATCCAGTGGATCGAGAGCCTGACCCGCGACGTCGAGATCGGGGCGCTCTACCTGGGCAAGGTCACCCGGATCATGGGCTTCGGCGCGTTCGTCGAGATCCTGCCGGGCAAGGAAGGCCTCGTCCGTATCGGCGAGCTGGCCGATTACCACGTGCCGAGCGTCGAGGACGTCGTGTCTGTCGGCGATGAGGTCATGGTGGTCGTGACAGAGATCGACCGCCAGGGCAGGGTCAACCTGTCGCGCAAGGCAGCCATGCAGCGCCACCTGGCCAAGGAACCCGTCTGAGGCGGGTTCCTCAGCCCTGACACAGCACGCGAGCCGCCCGAACACTCGGGCGGCTCGTCGATTCGGGCCTGAGGGGCGACCACGATCTGGCAACCTCCCCGTGGGTTGGATGCCCGCTCTCCGAGGTCCCTGGGGGAGCTCCGCGACCACCTGGGACCGAGGACCCGCTTGGTATACTCGCGCCGTGCCCGGGCGATGACACCAGCCAGCGGAGCGACACCCTCCCGGATGACCCCCAAATCCCTCACGGTCGCGGTCGTCGGCGCCACTGGCGTCGTCGGGCGGACAATGATCCAGGTGCTCACCGAACGGGAGTTCGCGGTCACCGACCTGCGTCTGCTCGCCTCTGGCCGATCGGCCGGTCGCACGACTTCGGTGAACGGGCGGACCTACGAAATCTCCGAAGCACGGCCCGAGGCATTCGACGGCGTCGACATCGCCCTCTTCTCGGCCGGCGCCGACGTGTCGCTGGAGCTGGCCCCGCTGGCCGCCGCGCGTGGAGCCACCGTCATCGACAACTCGAGCGCGTGGCGGATGGATCCGACCGTGCCGCTGGTCGTGAGCCAGGTCAATCCGGACGACCTCGCCCGCCACGAAGGGATCATCGCCAACCCCAATTGCTCGACCATGCAGCTCGTCCCGGTGCTGATGGCGCTGCGCGACAGCGTGGGCCTGGAGAGGGTCGTCGTCGACACCTACCAGTCGGTGTCGGGCACGGGTGGTGAAGCCCTGGCGGAGCTCGAGGAGCAGGTCCGCGCGCACGTCGCCGGACAGCCGCTGGAGGCCCACGTCTACCCGCACCCGATCGCCTTCAACGCGCTGCCGGAGATCGACACCTTCCTCGACAACGGCTACACAAAGGAGGAGTGGAAGGTCGTCACCGAGAGCCGCAAGATCCTGCACCTGCCGGAGTTGCGGATCTCCTGCACCGCCGTTCGCATCCCGGTCTTCGTCAGCCACTCCGAAGCGGTCCACGTCGAAACGCGCGACCCGATCACTCCGGACCGCGCCCGCAAGCTGTTCGGCGCCGTACCCGGGGTCGTCGTCCAGGACGATCCTGCCGGTCACGTCTACCCCCAGGCCCGGGAGGCGGCGGGCAAGGACGAGGTGTTCGTCGGGCGGATCCGGCACGATCCGTCCATCCCGGACGGGCGCGGCATCGCCTTCTGGGTCGTCAGCGACAACCTGCGCAAGGGAGCGGCGACGAACGCCGTCGAGCTGGCGGAGCTGCTCGTGACCCGCGACTGGGTCCGCGCCGCGTCGCGCCGAGCGGGCGCGCCTGCGGGCGGGGGCGGCGCATGACCCACGCCGAGCGCCAAGCGGCGCTCGAGGCGATCGCCGGGGAGATCCGCGTCTGCACCGCCTGCCGTCTTCACGAGGGGCGCACCAACGCCGTGCCCGGCGAAGGCAACGCCTCGACAGAGGTGATGTTCGTGGGCGAGGGTCCGGGCTTCAACGAGGACCGGCTGGGCCGGCCGTTCGTCGGGCGCGCCGGCGAGCTGCTGGTTCGACTGCTGGGCTCCATTGGCTGGCGCCGCGACGAGGTCTTCATCACCAACGTCGTGAAGTGCCGGCCACCGGAGAACCGCGACCCCGAACCCGACGAGATCGCGGCTTGTGCCCCGTTCCTGCGGCGGCAGCTCGAGATCCTCGATCCCGCGCTCGTCGTGACGCTTGGCCGTCATTCGATGGCGCGATTCATGCCCGGCGCCCGAATCTCGGCTGCTCACGGGACCCTGCGCCCGGCCGATCCGGCGACCGGCGTGCGCGACGGCCTGGTGTTCGCCATGTACCACCCCGCCGCGGCGCTGCGGACGCCAGCCATCGAACGGACGTCGCACGAGGATGTCGCCGCCGTTCCCGCGGCGCTGCTCGAGGCCCGGCGGCTGCGCGCCGAGCACGAGGCCGCAGCCCAGCCGCCCGCCCTGGCCCAGCTGCCGGTTCAGCCGGAACCCGCAGCCGCAGCAACCGTCGCGGTTGCTGAAATCGCGGTTGCTGAAATCGCGGTTGCCGAACCCGTCCCGGCGGGCCGCGCCGAGCCGGCCCTGGCCGTGGCCGAAGGTGACGATCCGACCGATCAGCTCAGCCTGTTCTGACCAAGCCCGAACCAAGGATGGCAATGCTCGGACCCGACGTGCCGCTCCGAATCATTCCCCTCGGCGGGGTGGGTGAGATCGGCAAGAACATGTATGTCTTCGAATACGGCGATGACATCGTCATCATCGACTGCGGCCTGATGTTCCCCGACGAGGAGATGTTCGGCATCGACCTCGTCATCCCCGACATCACCTACCTGCGGGAGCGCAAGGCGAACGTCCGGGCATTCCTGATCACCCACGCCCACGAGGACCATGTCGGCGGACTGCCCTACATCCTGCCGGAGTTTCCGGGCGTGCCGGTCTATGCATCAACCCTGGCCCGCGGCCTCCTCGGCAACAAGATCAGGGAGCACAAGCTCCACAACAACCCGCTGCTCGCGCTCGAGCCCGGCGACGAGCTGCAGATCGGGCCGTTTGGGGTCATCGCCTTCCGGGTTGGCCATTCGATCCCCGATGCCATGGGCATCGGCCTGCGGACGCCGGTCGGCACGGTTGTCCATACCGGCGACTTCAAGTTCGACCACACGCCGGTCGACGGCAAGCTGTCCGACTTCGCCATCCTGGCCAGGCTGGGGGCGGAAGGCGTGGTCTGCCTGCTGTCGGACTCGACGAGGGCGGAGAACCCGGGCTACACGCCGTCGGAGCGGACGGTCGGCGAGGCATTCCGCGAGATCATGGAGCCGCTCGACGGCCGCGTCATCGTGGCGACCTTCGCCAGCAACATCGCCCGCATCCAGCAGGTCCTCGATGCCGCCGCCAGCTTCGACCGCCAGGTGGCCGTCATCGGCCGCTCGATGGAGCAGAACTTCCGCATCGCGACGGACCTCGGCTACCTCACCTACGACGCGTCGCGGATCGTCAGCAAGGACCACATCAAGGACGTCCCTGACGACAAGCTCGTCATCGCCACGACCGGCGCCCAGGGCGAGCCGATGTCCGGCCTCGCGCGCATGGCCAACCGCGACCACCGCTTCGTCGAGATCCAGCCGGGGGACACCGTGATCGTGTCGGCCAGCCCGATCCCCGGCAACGAGGAATACGTCGCACGGACGATCGACAACCTGTTCAAGGCCGGCGCGAACGTCTTCTACCACACCATCAAGCGCGCCCACGTCTCAGGTCATGCGAGCCAGGAAGAGCTCAAGCTCATGCTCGGCCTGACGAAGCCCAGGCACTTCATCCCCGTCCACGGGGAGTTCCGAATGCAGGTCCAGCACGGGCGGCTGGCGATCGAGACCGGCGTCCTCCCGGAGAATGTGTTCATCATCGAGAACGGGGTCCCGATCGAGATCCTGGCCGACGGCAGCGCCCGGCGGGGCACGCCGGTGCCGGCCGGCTACGTCTTCGTCGACGGCCTGTCGGTGGGCGACGTCGGCGAGATCGTGCTGCGCGACCGGCGAGCCCTCGCCAACGACGGCATGTTCATGATCGTGGTGACCGTCGACAAGCAGACCGGCAACGTCATCGGCCAGCCCGAGATCATCACCCGCGGCTTCGTCCACCTCAACGAGCGAGATCCGATCATGGAGGAGGCGATCAAGCGGGTGATGGCGGCCATCGACAACCCGGGCGACCACATCAGCGAGATCGCGCTCCTCAAGAGCCAGATCAAGGACGGCGTGTCGCGCTACCTATACGAGCAGACCAAGCGGCGACCGATGGTCTTTCCGGTCGTGGTGGAGGTCTGACCATGGCCAGGGCCCGAGCCCGCTCCCGCCGGCCCCCGGCCCGCCGCTCGCGGCGCCGTCGTGGCGGGATGGCCCTGCCACGATTCAGCCTGCCACCCGTCAGCCCGGACGTCGCGCGTTCGATCGTCGGGATCGTCCTGCTGGTGATGGGCGCCATCACCTTGATCGCTATCGCTCTGCCCGGCCAGGGCCGGCTCACGGACCTGTGGCGCGATTCGATCGTGCCCTGGTTCGGCAGCCTGCGGCTCGGTCTGCCCATCCTGCTCCTGCTGACCGGCTGGTACGTCGAGTGGGGTCCCGGGAAGCGGCCCGGGTCCGGCTGGGGAGCAACCCTGCTCGGGACAGCCCTCGCCTACGTCGGCCTGCTCGGATCGACCGAGGTCACGAGGCTGGCTAGCGGCGGAGGGATCGGGCGGTTCTTCGCCGGTCTGCTCGTGCCGCTGCTCTCGGCGCCCGGGGCATTCGTCGTGATGATCGCGCTGGGTGTCATCGGCTTGATGCTCGCCTTCAACCTGCGCCTGCGCGAGCTGCTGGCGCCGGGAACTTCGGCCGCCCGCTGGGTCGGATCGACGGCTGCGGCCTCGCTGCGCCGCGAAAGTACTCCCGGCGATGAGGCGACGACGAACGGACGAAAGCCGGACGAGCCGGACACGGTCCGCGGGCGCATCGCGCGCGGCGTTATTGCGGCTGCCGGGTCGGTTGGACAGACAGGCATCTGGGGCAATGGCAACGCCGAGGAGGACGACCGCCCCTATATCCCGCCCGTCATCCCGACGGCGGTCCCGAGCAGCGCCCCCACCTCGGCGACGTTCGCCCCGGCGCGCAACGGAGCGACCGCCGCGCCGGCGTCGGCCACGCTGGTCGCGGAACGCGCGCCCGACGACGTCACCGTCGCCGGTGACTCGCCGCCGACCCGCGAGCGGATCGAGTACATCGTGCCGCCGCTCGCTCTCCTCGACGACATCCCGATTCCGACCGCGCCGGGCGGCGAGGAGGTCCTCCACCGCCGGAACGAGGAGATCATTGTCCGCAAGCTGGCGGGCTTCAACATCCCCGCCCAGATCGTCGCCCGCAACGCGGGGCCGGTCGTCACCCAATACGAGGTCCAGCCCGCGCCGGACATCAAGGTCAGCCGCATCGAGGCGCTGGCCGACGACCTGGCGATGGCCCTGGCGGCCCGATCGCTCCGCATCGAGGCGCCCATCCCGGGCAAGAGTGCGGTCGGCATCGAGATCCCAAACCAGGACTTCAACATCGTGGCCCTGCGCCGGATTCTCGAGGAGGTCGATGTCTCCGCGGGCGGCTCGAAACTCACCTTTGCGCTGGGTCGCGACGTGGCCGGCAAGGCCCAGGCGGTCGACCTGGCCAAGATGCCGCATCTCCTCATCGCCGGGGCGACGGGCTCCGGCAAGAGCGTCATGGTCAACGCCCTCATCACCAGCCTGCTCTGCGAGGCGACCCCGGACGACGTCCGGATGATCCTCATGGACCTCAAGCGGGTCGAGCTCGCTTCCTACAATGGCCTGCCCCACCTCCTCGTCCCGGTCATTACCGAGCCGGAGCGTGCCAAGGCCGCCCTGAAGTGGGCGGTCAACGAGATGGAGGGTCGCTACCGGCGCTTCGCCGGCGGGGCGGTCCGCAACATCAAGGGCTACAACGAGTCGCGCGCCGACCCGGAGGATCGTCTGCCGTACATCGTGGTCATCGTCGACGAGCTGGCCGACCTGATGATGCGGGAGGGCAAGAACGTCGAGGAACCGATCGTTCGCCTGGCTCAGAAAGCGCGCGCGACGGGCATCCACATGGTCCTCGCCACCCAGCGCCCGTCGGTCAACGTCGTGACCGGCCTCATCAAGGCCAACTTCCCGAGCCGCATCGCCTTCGCGATGGCCTCCCAGATCGACTCGCGGACCATCCTCGACGCGCCCGGCGCCGAGGACCTCATCGGTCGTGGCGACATGCTGTACCAGCCGTCCGACCTGCCTCGCCCGATGCGCCTGCAGGGCGTCTTCGTGTCCGATGCCGAGATCGGTCGGGTCACGGCCCACTGGCGCGACCAGATCGAGGATCCGCACTACGACCTGGCGATCATCGAGAGCGACGAGGAGGGAGCCGCGGCCCAGGACGACCTCACCGACGACGACGCAGATCGTCTTCTGCCCGATGCCGTGGAGGTGATCCGGGAGTACGATCGTGCCTCCGCGTCCCTGCTCCAGCGACGGCTCAAGGTCGGTTATGCGCGAGCCGCCCGGATCATCGACCAGCTGGAGGAGCGCGGCTATATCGGGGCGTTCGACGGGTCGAACGCGCGGCCTGTCCTGCGCCGCGACGCCGGCGCGGGTGGCGGCGAGGACGGGACTGCGGACGAGGATGGATGACGACCGCGGATGAGGTGCGGCGCGGCAGCGCGACGGCCCGCTCCGATGCGGGCCGCGCGGCCGTCACCGCCGAGCCGGCAGCGGCACTCCACGAGCGCCTGTACGCCGCCCGCGAACACAAGGGCGTGGACCTCTACCGCGCAGAGCGCGACACGAAGATCCGAGCCCGCTACCTGGGGGCTCTGGAGCGGGGCGACTACAAGGAGCTGCCGGGGGCGGTCTACACAAAGGGTTTCCTGCGCAACTACGCCCTCTACCTGGGCCTCGATCCGGAGGACGTGCTCCGCCAATGGCGGCGCGAGCGGGGCGACGTCACGGAGGCCGAGCCGATCGTCGTGCCGCAGCCGCTGGCCGCCCCCCGCCAGGGCCTGACCTTTTCGCCCGGCATCGTCTGGGCGGCCCTGCTGACGATCGGGATCATCGCCTTCGCGGCCTATCTCGGCCTGCAGCTGCTCCGCTTCAACAAGCCACCCACGCTCGCCGTGACGGACCCGTCGGTGGCGGTCACGACGGTCGAGGACTCGGCGACGAAATACATCCTGCGCGGCACGTCGGTCCCCGGAGCGACAATCTCGATCGCCTCGCCCGGCCGCGACCAGCCGTATCGCGTGTCGGCCGGGCCAGATGGCACCTGGGTCGCCGAGGTCGAGCTGCGCCGGGGACCCAACCAGTTCGACATCAACGCCACCGATCCGGAGACCGGCAAGGGAGCGGACAAGCCCGCTCAGCTAGTGATCCGCGTTCCGTTCCTCGTGTTCGAGGCGCCGACCCTGAGGGTCGACCAGCCGGGGGACGGCGCGACGTTCGAGAACGGCGCCATCCCGGTTCAGGGCGTGACGACCAACGCCACCACGGTCGTCGTCAGCGCGCGCTATCTCGGGCCGGCTGCTCCGGCCAATCCGCTGACTCCGGTCGCCCCGCCGGCCAAGGGGGCAAGTCCGCGCCCAACCGCGGCTGCATCTCCTCCGCTCACCCCCGCGTCGGTGACGGTGAAGCCGGCGGACGACGGCTCGTTCGCGACCCCGTTCGACCTCACCACCGGGCGATGGACGCTGACCGTCACGGCCTCCAGCGCCGAGGGCAAGACCGTTGCCCTGACGCGATCGGTGAGCGTGGCCTACCAGGGCGTGAATCTCGTCGTCACGGTGAAGGGGGGGACGGCCTGGCTCAAGGTGTGGGTCGACGGCGAGATTGCCGCCAGCATGGCACCGGCCGGGCAGACCATTCATGGCACCCGCAGCCTCTCCTTCAGCGGCCTCAAGACCATCGAGGTCCGGACGGGCTCGTCGGGCGTCACCTACTTCACCTTGAACGGGACGTACCTCGGGTCACTCGGGCCGTCCGGCGTACCGGAAACCTGGCTCTTCGCGCCGCCCGATCCAGCGCTCAAGACGAAACGCACCTGAGCCAGTGGCGCGCGACCCGCTGGTGGCGCTCGCGGAGCGCCTGCAGGGCATCTGTCTCGGCCGCTCGCTGACCGTCGGGACGGCGGAGTCGTGCACGGGCGGGCTGGTGGCGAGCGCCATCACCGACGTCCCGGGTTCGTCGGGCTACTTCCGCGGCGCAGTCGTCGCGTATGCGGACGAGACCAAGCTGGCGCTGCTGGGCGTTCCGGCTGACGTCCTCGCGGCGCACGGCGCCGTCAGCGCCCAGGTCGCGCGAGCAATGGCCGAGGGCGCTCGCGACCGGCTGGGCGTGGATCTCGCGGCCGCCGTGACCGGGGTCGCTGGCCCGGGTGGCGGCAGCGACGCCAAGCCGGTGGGACTGACGTATGTCGCCGTCGCCGATCCAGGCGGCGTCGAGGTCCGCCGCCACCAGTGGACCGGTGACCGGATCGCCAACAAGGTGGCCAGTGCGGCGGCGGTGCTGGAGCTGGCCATCGAACGGGCGGACGCGCTTCCGCCGGTGGCCCGATGACGCGCGATGCGGAGAGCATCGGCGCCGGCCTCGCCCCCGCTCGCGAACCGCGCCCGATCCCGGCCGGCCAGCGAATCCACGTCGTGGGTGTCGCCGGTGCCGGGGCATCGGCCGCCGCCCTGCTCGCTGCGGCAGCAGGCGCCGTGCCCAGCGGCTGCGACCCTGGCGGACCGTCGCCCTACACGCCGCCTCTCGAGGCCGCGGGAATCGCGCTTGCCTGGGAGCACGACCCCGCGCATGTCGCCGGCGACCGGCCACCCGCTCGGCTGGCGGTGAGCAAGGCGCTGACCGCCGTCGCTCCCCACCACCCGGAGCTCGAGGCGGCTCGCCGACGGGGTATTGCCCTTGAGCCGTGGCAGCAGGTCGTGGCGGACGCAGCCGCCCGGAAGACGCTCGTCGGCGTCGCCGGCACGCACGGCAAGAGCACGAGCGCCGGCTGGCTGGTCCACGTGCTGGTCGCTGCCGGGGCGGACCCATCGGCTTCCGTGGGAGCGCTGCTGCCGTCGACCGTGACCGGCGCGTTGCCGGCCACCGCCCGCTGGGGGAGGGGACCGGCCTTCGTCGTCGAGGCCGACGAGTACGCCGGCAATTTCGATCCCTTCCGTCCGCCGATCGCGATCCTGACGTCGGTCGAATGGGACCATCCCGACGTGTTCGCCGATCGGGCCGCGGTCGTGGCGGCGTTCGAGGGCTGGATCCGCCGGATGAGGCCCGCCGGGGCAGGGAAGGCAGGGGAGGCAGGGGAGGATGGCTCACCGCTGCTCATCGCGAACGTCGCTGACAGCGGCGTGGCCGAGGTCGTCGCCCGCCTGGCGGACTGGGACGGTGGCATCGTCGCGACGGCCCTCGTCGACCAGGCGCCGCAGCGGCTGGGCGGCTATGGCCGTGCCATGGCGGAGCAGTTCGCTTCCCGAAAGGGGCGGGCCACGGTCGTCCTGGGCCGGATCACTGCGTCGGACGCCGCGACCACGACCCTCGAGATCCACGGCCTGGACCCGCTGGCCGGACCGGTCACGGCCCGCCTGCTGACGGCCGGCCGCCACAACGCCGCCAATGCCCTCGGCGTCGCCGCCGCCGCCGCGCTCGCGCTCGGGACGCCGCCAGCCTCGATCGTCGACGGACTGAGCTCATTCGTGGGCGTGGGCCGGCGTCTGGAGCGCAAGGGCGAGTCGAACGGGGTCGTCGTCTACGACGACTACGGCCACCACCCGACCGCCATCCGGGAGACCATCGGCGCCGTTCGGCAGCGCGAGCCGGGGCGCCGGATCTGGGCGGTCTACGAACCCCTGACGTACCATCGGACCGCTGCGCTGCTCGACGATTTCGCCGACGCGCTGGCCACCGCCGATGCCGTTGCCGTGGCCGACATCTGGGCCGGACGCGATCCCGACACGACGGTCGCCTCGGCCCAGGGCCTCGCCAGCGCCGTTGGTGCTCGACGCCCGGACCTGCCCATCGGGGCGCCCGGATCGGTCGAGGCGACCGCGGACTGGCTGGCCGGACAGGTGCAGCCAGGGGACGCCGTGCTCGTCATGGGCGGCGGCCGGAGCTACCGGATCGGCGAGCGGCTCCTCGAGGTGCTCGAAGCCCGCTAGCGCGCCAGGCGAGCCGGCGGGACGGCGCCGAGTACCATGGGCCCCTTCGAGGAGGAGACAGAATGGCCGGTGACGTCTCGTTCGACGTCGTCAGCGAGTTTGACGAGCAGGAGCTGCGGAACGCCCTGGACCAGGTCCGGCGCGAAGTGGGGCAGCGCTACGACTTCAAGGGCGTGACCGTCGACCTCGAGCGGACCAAGGACGACCTCACGCTCCTGACCGCCGATGAAAGCCGGGCGGCCGCGGTCAAGGACCTCATCGAGTCGAAGGCCGTGCGGCGCGGCCTGTCACTCAAGATCTTCGACTGGGGCAAGGTCGAGCCGGCCGGCGGCAACAAGGTGCGCCAGGTCATCGGGCTCCGCCGAGGCCTCGATGACAGCGTGGCAAAGAAGGTGTCGAAGCTCATCCGGGACGAGTTCCCGAAGGTGAAGTCGAGCATCCAGGGTGACGCCGTGCGCGTGTCGGGCAAGAGCAGGGACGAGCTGCAGAAGGTCATCGCGCGGCTCCGCCAGCTCGACGAGTCGGTGCCCCTCCAGTTCCAGAACTACCGCTAGGTGACGGGATGCTGCCTGGCGCCCGGATCGGAAGGTTTGTGATGATCGCCGTCGCGATCATCGTCGTGCTCGGGCTGCTCATGTCGACATTCGCCATCCCGCGGGTTCTCTGACCGTGGAGACCGATCGCATGACCGACTCAGTGCCCGCCACGGATTCGCCGGAAACGGGCGAGGCGACGGATATCGCGCGGATCGCGACCACGGCCGAGGCGACCACCGAATCACCACAGGCGTCCACCAACGGTGCCGGCCCGTCCCACGACGGCGCGGAGCCCGAGGTCGACCCGTTGACCCAGGCCCAGGTCGAGGCCGTCGCATCGGGTGAGGCCGGGGAGGAAGTCGAGGCGTCCGAAGCGGGAGCGTCCGAAGCGGGAGCGTCCGAAGCCGGAGCGTCCGAAGCCGGAGCGTCCGAAGTCGGACCCCCCGCCGCCGGAGCGCCCGATGCCGGGACCCCCGCCGCCGCGGCCGGCCCCCGAACCGTCGGTCGCTTTATTGCCGACGCGCTGCGTGCGGCCGGCGTCCGGCACGCCTTCACCGTTCCGGGCGAGAGCTTCCTTGGCCTGCTCGACGGCCTTACCGAGGCGGGCATCCGCGTCGTCGCCACCCGCCACGAGGGTGGCGCGGCGTTCATGGCAGAGGCCCACGGACAGCTCACGGGCCGGCCCGCCGCGTGCCTGGCAACGCGGGCTGTCGGCGCAGCCAACCTGGCCATCGGAATCCACACCGCGCGCCAGAACTCAACCCCGATGTTCGCCCTGGTCGGCCAGGTCGAACGAAGGTTCCGTGGGCGCGAGGCTTTCCAGGAGGTCGACCTCGTCGAGAGCATCGGCCGTCTCGCGAAGTGGGCCGTCGAGCCATCGACCGTCGACGAGATCCCGGCCGCGATCGGCGAGGCGATCCGGATGGCCCTCGGCGGCCGACCCGGTCCGGTCCTGATCTCGCTGCCCGAGGACCTGCTCGACGAGGAGCTGCCGGGCGGCGTTGAGATCGACCTCGCCCGCCCAGCCCCGCCCCGTGCGGATGTGCCGCAGACGCAGGCGGTCCTGCAGCTGCTCGCGTCCGCTCGACGGCCGGTCATCCTCGCCGGCGCGGGCGTCCTGAGGGCCCGGACGTCAAGTGACCTCACGCGCCTCGCCGAGCTGCTCCACGTGCCGGTCATTGCGGCCTGGCGGCGGGGAGACGTCGTGTCCAACGACCATCCGTTGTTCCTCGGCATGGCGGGCTACGGCGCGCCATCGGTTGTGCGCCAGCGTCTCGAGGCGGCCGATGCCCTGCTCGTGCTCGGCTCCCGGCTCAGCGAGATCACGACGTTCGGCTATCGGATCCCCGCGGACGGTGTCCCTTGGGCTCACGTCGATCTCGCACCGCGCCACGGCGCCGACGGCCTCCGCCCACCGGACATCGCCATCGAATCGGACGCCCGTGCCTTTGTCCGCGGGGCCGTCCAGCGACTGCGTGGCGCCGTCCTCGACGCGGCCCTCGTGGACGAGCGTCGTGCCGCCAACGAAGCCGACCGCGCGTCCTGGGAGGCTGCCAGCAATGTCGAGAGCGGCGACTGGTCCGGGCCCGGCGTACACCCCGGCCGCACCATCGCCACCCTGCGACGGGCCCTGCCAGAGGACGCGATTCTGACCACCGATGCCGGCAACTTCGGGGGTTGGGCGGCGCGCGGCTTTCGCTTCCGCCGACCTGGCACATTCCTGGGGCCCACATCCGGAGCGATGGGTTATGGCCTGCCGGCAGCGATCGCCGCGGCCCTCGTGCATCGCGACCGGGCGGTCGTGGCGCTGGTCGGCGACGGCGGCCTGGCGATGACCATGGCGGAGTTGGAGACTGCGGTCAGGGAGCGTGCCCGGGTCATCGTGGTCGCCTTCGACAATGAGCGCTACGGCACGATCCGGATGCACCAGGGGCGTCGCGATGGGGAGCCCGTCGGCACGGATCTGGGGCCGATCGATTTCGCCGCCGTGGCGCGGGCCTGCGGGGCGCGTGGCATCCGGATAGAGAACGACGAGGCCTTCGAACCGGCCTTGCGGCAGGCGCTCGCCGCGGACCGGCCCACCGTCCTCCACCTGACCCTGGACAGACGCTGGGTGTCGGTCGACGAGCCGGCGGTTCGCTGAGCGCCGCACAAACGCTTCATTCCCGGGCCACCGTCTTCGTAGGCGGCTTTCAAAGGCCTTTCAGAGCGCCCGCGCTCCTGTTCGGGCGGCTTCGCCTTTGCGATACTCGGCGGCGTGAGCCATCGAGGACGACCTTGAGCATCGCTGCGCGGCGCCGGACCACTCGGCCGGCCGCCGATCCCACGGCGCTCCCCGATCCGGGCGAGCAGGTCCTCCAGATCATCGAGACAGGCAGTGACCTCGTCGGCGTCCCCAATGACGAGCCGCTGCCCCTCGGTCGGCGTCCCTACCGCGAGCTTCTGCAGGCGCTCGGTGTCGCCGTCTACACCACCGATGCGGCGGGCCGGATCACGTTCTTCAACGAGGCCGCCGCGAACTTCTGGGGCCGCCGGCCGGAGCTGGGCGAGGAATGGTGCGGCTCGTGGCGCCTGTACTGGACCGACGGCACCTCGATGCAGCACGGCGACTGCCCGATGGCGATCTGCCTGAAGGAGAACCGCATCGTCCGCGGCTACGAGGCGATCGCCGAGCGACCGGACGGCACCCGCGTGACGTTCGTCCCGTATCCCACCCCACTGCACGACGGCTCGGGCACGCTCGTCGGCGCGGTCAACGTGCTCGTCGACGTCACCGAGCGGCGGGCCGCGGAGGAGGCGCTGCGAGCCTCGAACGCCGTAAAGGACGAGTTCCTTGGCCTGGTCTCTCATGAGCTGCGTACACCGGTCACGACGATCTTCGGCAACGCGCGGCTGCTCCGGGACAAGGGCGAGCGGCTGGCCGAGCGCGATCGCAAGTCGATGATCGTCGACATGGCCGACGACAGCGAACGACTGCTGGGGATCATCGAGAACCTGCTCCTGCTGACCCGCCTCGAGTCCGGTCCGCACATCGACCTCGAGCCGCAGGTCCTGGCCCACATCGTGCGCAAGTCGATCGACTCGTTCCGCCGCCGCCATCCTGGCCGGGACGTGACCCTCAGCACCGAGCCCCGCCACATCATCGTGGACGCCGACCGGACCTATCTCGAGCTGGTGATGGAGAACCTGCTCAGCAACGCCGACAAGTACAGCCCCGCGGGGCGCGCTGTCGACGTGCTCATCCAGGTCGACGACGGCGAGGCCCAGGTCATCGTTCTCGATCGCGGGATCGGGATCAATGAGGGTGAGGCGGCCCAGCTGTTCACGCCGTTCTACCGGACCGAGGCAGCCAAGTCGCGGGCCAATGGCATCGGCATCGGGCTGGCCGTCTGCAAGCGCGTCGTGGAAGGTCAGGACGGCCGAATCTGGGCGCGCCCTCGAGCCGGAGGCGGGTCGGAGCTCGGGTTCGCCCTGCCGCTGGCGGGGGACCCCGGCGAACCGGCAGCGGCGTTCCGCGCCTGACGCGGCGGCGCCGAAGCCGCCCCTGAACCGGTCCGGGCCGCGCGCCGCGAGCCCGCACAGACGCGACGGCGCTCCCACTCGCGCGTCGTATGCTCGACGCCCCCGGAGCGCAGGTTCCGGGCGTCACGTCACGAGGGGACGCCATGGAGTCGGTCCGGCATGCGGGCCATGACTCGCTCGCCTCGGTCGTCGGACTGGGTCGCAACATCTGGCTCTTTCCGATCGACACCATGTTCCGAACGGTCGGGCTTCGCTATGGCTGGCTGAAGACGGTCTTCACCCGCACCCCACCCGCGGTCCTGGCCGGCATCGGCCGGCTGCGTGCGGAACGTGCGGCCTGGCGTGCCATTCGGCGGGTCCCTGCCTACGGCAACTTCCTGGCGGAGGCGGGAGTCGACGCACGAGGCCTCCTGCCGCTCGGGATCCTCAGCCACTTGCCTGAGACGGACAAGCGCAGCTACATCGATCGCTACGCGCTGTTGGAACGCTGTGTCGACGGGGCCGTGCCGTTCCCCGGCACCACCATCGACGAGTCGAGTGGATCGACCGGCACGCCCTACAACTGGATCCGCGGCCATCGCGAGCGAGCGGTGGCCCACCGCAACATCGGGTTCTTCGCCCGCTACGCCTTCGGAACGAAGCCCCTCGTCACGATCAACGCCTTCTCGATGGGTGCCTGGGCGACCGGCTTCAACATGGCCCTCGGGATGATGCGCCACGGCATCGTCAAGTCGACCGGACCGGACCTCGACAAGATCCTGTCAACACTTCGCTTCCTTGGACCGACCTATCGCTACCTCATCTCGGGTTACCCGCCGTTCATCAAGCACCTGCTCGACGAGGGCGATCGGGCCGGCTTCCCCTGGGCTGACTACGAGCTCCACGCGCTCGTCGGCGGCGAGGGCATGACCGAGGAGCTGCGCGACCACCTGCTCGAACGCTTCATGTCCGTGTACTCGGGCTACGGGGCGACGGACATCGAGATCGGGATGGCCGGCGAGTCCCCGGTCAGCATCGCCCTGCGACGCCTGGCCCGGGCACGCCCGGACGTGCGCCAGGCGCTGTTCGGCGCCGACTCCCGGCTACCCATGGTCTTCCAGTACAACCCGCTGATCCATTACCTCGAGGTCAACGCCAACGACGAGATCCTGTGCACCGTCAGCCGCCTCGATCTCCTGGCGCCACGCATCCGCTACAACGTCCACGATGAGGGCGGCATCGTCGACTACACGAAGTCCCGCACCGTGCTCGAGGGCTTCGGGTTCGACCTCGACAAGCTTGGCGCGAGTCCGGAGGTCGCCGGGCCGCGCGGCCCCCTGCCGTGGGCACAACCAATCCCGATGCCGTTCCTGTGGGTGAACGGCCGGCGGGACGCCACGATCAGCGTCATGGGCGCCAACATCTATCCCGAGGACGTGGAGAGCATCGTCTATCGCGACCCGGACCTGACCCGCCGCGTTCACTCGTTCATGCTGTCCGTCGTCGCGGATGCGGACGGCACGCCGCGACCGTCCATTGCCGTGGAGCTGTCCGACATGGCCGGCGTCGATGCCGCGTGGCGCGAATCCGCGGCCGACCGCCTGCGCGATGGCCTGTTCGCCCTCAACATCGACTACCGCTCGTCGACGGCCGAATTTCCCGCCGCCATGCGCCCCATGGTCGAGGCCTTCGGCCTGGGCGAGGGGCCGTTCGCCGGCGACGCGCGCCGAATCAAGCAGCGCCGGATCCGCGCCGATTGAGGGCGCGCGAACGGCTCCGCCAGGGGAGGGGCTGATGCCGCCCAAGGCCACGAAGCCGCCGTTCGAGTCGCTCGACTTCGTCTACATGCCGACTCGAAATGTCGTTGCCGACATGGCCTGGTTCACCGACGTTCTCGGTGGCCGGCTCGTGTTCGCGGTCGAGGGCATGGGCGCGCGCGTGGCGATGATCGAGCTCTCGTCGGAGGGCCCACCGGTGCTGCTGGCGGACCACGTCGAGGGCGACACACCCATCCTCGTCTACCGCGTTCCGGACCTGAAGATCGCGCTGAAGCAGCTGGCCGGCCGGGGCTGGAAGCGCGAGGGCACATTCGAGATCCCGCACGGGCC
>JALZAF010000283.1 GCA_030948505.1 Chloroflexota bacterium | reverse complement strand
GGCCGGGAGCGTTGATCAGGGCGGCCACGACGATGATCGAGAGGGCCATCATGATCGTCTGGTTGACGGCCAGCCCGATCGTCCCGCGGGCCATCGGCAGCTGGACCTTGCGCAGCACCTGGCCATCCGTGGCGCCCAACGACGTCGCCGCCTCGACCGTGGTTGGGGGCACGCCGCGAATGCCGAGCGCGGTGATCCTGATCGCCGGCGGCATGGCGTAGATCAGCGTCGCGATGACGGCCGCCGGCGGCCCGATGAGGAAGATCAGGGTGAGCGGGGCGAGGTAGGCAAACGTGGGCATGATCTGCATGACGTCGAGGACGGGTGTCACGGCACGGTAGAAGCGATCGCTCCGCCCGGCGAGGACGCCGAGCGGAATGCCGATCAGGAGCGACAACGCAACGGCGTTGGTGATCAGTACGAGGGTCTGTGTCGTCTCCGTCCACAGCCCCAACAGGCCGATGGTCAACAGGCTGCCGACCACGAGCAGGGCCGTGCGCCAGCTGACCAGGGCGAGCCCCAGCGCCCCCGCGATCGCCGTGACCGCGACCCAGTTGATGTGGGCGAAGGCGAACGTCAATGCCCCATCGAGCCAGTCAATCCCCTCGCGCAGCGGGCCCAGCACGTAGAGGAAAACAGGGTTAACGGTGCGGTTCGCGTCGACCCAGTCGCGGATCCCGTTCAGGGTCAGGAAGAGGGGCGCGTCGTCGTGGTGCTCGAGGACCCACGTCCCCTGGAAGGCGAGATAGAGGACCGCGGCGACTGCGACCAGGCCCGCCAGGAGAAGGCCCCGGCTGGGCGCGAGCTCGGTGCGGCTGCGAAGGGCGACCGCGAGGGCCGTCACCGCGCCGCCTCGGCGCCCGTTGCCGCTGTGGTTTCGGCCGAGGTGGTTTCGGCCGGCGTTTCGGGCGGCGCCTCGCGCTCGAGGCTGTCCACTGGCCCTGAGATCGCCTCGAGGATCTGGGCCCGGTCGACGACGCCTACGAGCTTGCCGGCGTCGACGATGCGCAGCGGCTTGGTTGACGCGGCGGCGGCGTGGATCGCCGTCCGGATGATGGCATTGGGCGGGAACTCGGGGCCGTCAAGTGCATCGTCCGGGCGTGGCTCACGCATGATCCAGCGAAGGGTCAGGACGTGAGACTTGGGAACGTCACGCACGAAATCGGCCACGTAGTCGTCGGCCGGCGCACCCACGAGGTCCTCCGGCCGGCCCGACTGCACGATCCGGCCATCGCGCATGATGACGATGTGGTCCCCGAGCTTGAGCGCCTCGGCCAGATCGTGGGTGATGAAGACCATCGTCTTGCCGACCTCCTGATGGAGTCGGATCACCTCGTTCTGCATATCCCGCCGGATCAACGGATCGAGGGCGCTGAAAGGCTCGTCGAAGAACATCACGTCGGGATCGACCGCCAGCGCCCGGGCCAGCCCGACCCGCTGCTGCTGGCCGCCGGACAGCTGGTCCGGGTACTGCGCGGCCATGCCGCCCAGCCCGACCAGCTCGATCATCTCCATGGCGCGTGCCTCGCGCTCACGGCGTGACTCGCCCCGGATCTCGAGGCCGAAGGCGACGTTGTCGATCACCCGCCGGTGGGGCAGCAGCCCGAAGTGCTGGAAGACCATGCTGAAGCGGTGGCGGCGCAGCTCGCGAAGCCTGGTCTGATTGCAGCGCCGGATGTCCTCGTCCTCGATGAGGATCTGGCCGCGGGTGGGCTCGATCAGCCGGGTGAGGCAGCGCACGAGGGTGGACTTGCCACTGCCGGAGAGGCCCATGACGACGAAGACCTCGCCCGGGCGGACGTCGAACGAAACGTCACGAATGGCGACTATCGATCCGTAGCGGGCGCGCAACTGGTCGTTTTCGAGGTCCGCATCGGACGAGGAGGCCAGCTTCTTCTCCGCCGGCCCGAAGATCTTCCACAGCCCGCGGACCGAGATCGCGGGCTTGGCCGCAGCGGACGTGCCGTTGCTCGACTCCCCCGCGACCCGGGGCTTGACGGCTGCCGTCATCAGTCGCCCTCCTGCGACGGGCGTCGGCACCCCGGCTTTGGCCGCTTCGCGGCGAGCGGACGGTGGGTGGCGGCGCGCAGGGAGTGAGGATTGCCCCTCGCCCCGCCGCCGTCAAGCCGTCCCGCCCGCCGCGCCGGTTCTGACACCCGGGTCCCGGCTTGCGCCCGTTCCCCGGGCGACGAATACTGTCGGTCCCCCGGCCGCGCGCGCCAGGACGTTCACCACGTCCCCGCCACGGCGACTGCCAGCCGGAGGGACGAGGAGGCGAGGTGAGCGTTCAGGTGGAGGTGGAGTCGCTGTCGCTGTTCGTCGGCGGGTCATGGGGCCCCTCGGAGAGCGGCGCGACATTCGAGGCCACGAGCCCGTCCAGCGGCGAGGTCATCGCCACGATCCCCCAGGGAACCCGCGCCGATGCGAAGCGGGCGATCGCCGCGGCGGGAGCCGCCAGCGAGGGCTGGGCCCGCCTGTCGGCCTTCGACCGCGCCGCAGCAATGGACCGGGTGGCGGCCGCCATCGAGGAGCGGCGTGACAGCCTGGCCCGCACCCTGACCCTCGACCAGGGCAAGCCCCTACTGGCCGAGGCCTACGGCGAAGTCGACGAGCTGATCGCCTACTTCCGGATGGCGGCCGCGGACGCGACCCGCATCGAGGGCCTCATGCCGCCCTCCGTCGACGCCAACAAGCGGGTCCTCGTCTACCGTGTCCCGCGCGGCGTCGTGGGGGTCATCTCGCCCTGGAACTGGCCGTACACAATGCCCGGCGAGCTGATCGCCCCGGCCCTGGCGGCCGGCAACACGGTGGTCTGGAACGCGGCCTCGAACACCTCCCTGTGCGCCGTCCGCCTGGCGGAGTGCCTGGTCGCCGCGGACCTCCCGCCGGGCGTCTTCAACCTCGTGACCGGACCCGGCGCCATCGTCGGCGACGAGATCGCGGCCAACCCCGGAACGGCCGCGGTCGGGTTCATCGGCTCGATCGAGGCCGGCCATCGCGTCGCCGAGCGAGCCGCCGGCAAGGAGCTGCTGCTCGAGATGGGCGGCAACGGGCCGCTCGTGGTCCTCGACGACGCGGACGTCGACGCCGCGGTCCGGGCGACGCTCGCCGCGTGCTTCCTGAATGCCGGCCAGAGCTGCACGGCCGGCGAGTCGATCCTCGTCCAGGAAGGCGTCCACGACCGCTACGTGGCGGCTCTCCGGGAAGCCATCGGAAACACCATCCGGCTGGGCGACCCGTTCGAGGCGACGACGACCATGGGCCCGCTCAACAACGAGGCCGTGGTGGCCAAGGTGGAGCGCCACGTCGCCGGTGCGGTCGAGCGTGGCGCCACCCTGGTCAGCGGCGGCAGCCGCGCCCCCAGCCACGGCAGCTACCTGTTCTACGAGCCGACGCTCCTGGACCGTGTGACGCCGGCCATGGAGATCGCGCGCGAGGAGACGTTCGGGCCAGTGGCCCCCATTTCGACCATCGGAGGCCTCGACGAGGCGATCGGCATCGTCAATGGCTCCCGCTACGGGCTGCTCGCCTCGGTCTTCACCCGCGACCTGCGCGAGGGGCTGCGCTTCGCCGAGTCCGTCCACGCCGGCTGGGTGAACATCAACGAGGGCACCAACTACTGGGAGTCGCACCTGCCCTTCGGTGGCCGAAGCGGCTCGCAGAGCGGCCTCGGTCGCGTCGGCGGCCGGTTCTCCCTCGAGCGCCTGACGGAGCTCAAGACCGTCGTCGTCAACCTGGCCTGAGCAGCGCGAGGTTCGGTTTCGGATGAGCGGTCTTTTCGGATGAGCGGTCTTCCTGATCGGGCGGACGTCGTCGTCATCGGCGCCGGCATCGTCGGCAGCAGCATGGCCTACCACCTGGCCAAACAGGGCTGGAAGGACATCGTGCTGCTCGAGAAGGGCACCCTGCCCAGCCCGGGCGGCTCGACCGGTCACGCCTCGAACTTCATCTTCCTGACCGACCACTCCAAGGAAATGACGGCCTTCACGGTCGACAGCGTCAACCAGTACAAGGAACTCGGAGTCTTCCTCGAGACAGGCGGCATCGAGGTCGCTAGGACCCCAGAGCGGATGGAGGAGCTCAAGCGCCGCATGGCCGCCTCCACGTCCTGGGGGGTCGGGCCGGTCAGCCTGCTGACCCCCGCCCAGGTCAAGGAACTCGTGCCGTTCATCGATGAGACCGTGATCCTGGGCGGCTTCTACACCCCCGGCGTGGGCGTCGTCGACTCGCTCGAGGCCGGCACCCTGATGCGGAAGGCCGCCCAGGACATGGGCGCCCTCACCATCTCCGCCCAGACCGAGGTCACGGGCATCGACGTCAGCGACGGCCGAATCGCGGGCGTCCGAACCGACAAGGGCGACATCCGAACGGACACGATCGTCATCGCCTGCGGCGTGTGGAGCCCGCGGATCGCGGCCATGGCCGGCGCGTCGATCCCGCTGACGCCGGCCGTCCACCAGATGATCGACATCGGTCCGGTGCCCATCTTCGAGCACACCACCGGCGAGGTGACCTTTCCGATCGTGCGCGACATGGACACCAACATGTACGAGCGCCAGCACGGGACGGGGTTCGAGGTGGGCTCGTACGCCCATCGGGCGATCCTCATGGAGCCCGACGAGATCCCCTCGATCGCGGCCTCGGCCCTGTCGCCGACGCAGCTGCCCTTCACCAAGGAGGACTTCGACCCGCAGCTCGAGGACGCGCTGGAGCTGTTCCCGGGCATCGTTGGCGACGAGAACGTGGGCGTGAAGATGGCGATCAACGGGCTGCTGTCGCTGACGCCGGACGGGATGCCGATCCTGGGCGAGTCGCCGGACGTCAAAGGTCTTTGGTCGGCTGCGGCGATCTGGATCAAGGAAGCGCCGGGCATCGCCAAGGCCGTGGCCCAGTGGATGACCCACGGCACCACGGAGATCGACGCCCACAGCTCCGACATCGCCCGCTTCTACGACCACCAGAAGACCCGCCAGCACGTCAACGCGCGATCCGCCGAGGGCTTCAACAAGACCTACGGCATCGTCCACCCGTCCGAGCAGTGGGCGTCCAATCGCGACGTTCGGCTCAGCCCGTTCAACGGCCGCGAGCGTGACCTGGGCGCGGTCTTCTTCGAGGGAGCCGGCTGGGAGCGGCCCTTCTGGTACGCCTGGAACGAGCCGCTATTGAAGGAATACGGCGACCGGGTCATGCCGCGGAAGGCGGAGTGGGAATCGCGCTGGTGGTCGCCGATCATCAACGCCGAGCACCTCGCGATGCGGGATCGGGTCGGCATCGTGGACCTGTCCGCGTTCGCCATCTTCGACGTCACGGGGCCGGGTGCGTGCGATGCGCTCGAGGCGCTGGTCGTGAATCGGGTGGATGTGCCGGTGGGCCGGGTCGTCTACACGCCACTGTTGAATGAGGCGGGCGGGATCGTCGCCGACCTGACGATCATGCGCCTCGCCCCGCACGTCTTCCGGGTCGTCACCGGCGGGGGAATGGGCATGCGCGACAAGAAGTGGTTCGCCGACCATTTGCCGGCCGACGGGTCGGCCCAGATCCAGGACCAGACGTCCGCCTTCACGACGGTGGGTGTGTGGGGGCCGCGGGCGCGGAACCTGGTCGCCGCAACGACCTCCGACGGCGTTTCCCATGCTGCCTTCCCGTTCGGCACCTGCCGGGTCGTCGAGATCAACGGCGTGCGGGCGCTGGCGTCGCGGATCTCGTACGTCGGCGAGCTGGGCTGGGAGATCTACGTCCCGATCGAGCAGGGCCTCCGACTGTGGGACGCCCTGTGGGAGGCCGGCAAGCCCCTGGGCGCCGTGCCGGTAGGGATCGGCGTCTACGGCACGACCGGGCGGCTCGAGAAGGGCTACCGCGCCCACGGCAACGAGCTGGAGTTGGAGTACGACCTGGTCGAGGCGGGCATGGCGCGGCCGACGTTAAAGCCGGAGGAGTTCCTGGGCAAGGCCGCATATGTCGAGCAGCGGTCGAAGCCGCCGGCCGCGATCCTGTGCACGCTGACGGTGGACGATCCCACCTCGGCCAGCGGCGTCAAGCGCTACATGCTCGGCAAGGAGCCCATCCTCACGCGCAAAGGCGAGCGGCTCGTCGACGCGAAGGGCCGCGGCTCATACACCAACAGCGCCGGGTCCGGGCCGTCCGTCGGGAAGCATCTGCTGATGTCCTACCTCCCGCCGGAGCAGGCGAAGGAGGGGACGAAGCTGGTCGTCGAATACTTCGGCGAGCGCTATCCGGTCACGGTGGCCGTGGCCGGCAGCCGGCCATTGTTCGACCCCGAGAACGCCCGCATCCGGTCGTGAATCAAGTTCTCGCCATTCCCATCGGCGTGGCGATTCTGATGATCTCCCGCGCCGTTGTCATTCGGCGCTACCGCAAAGATCGAATGACGGCGCGTCAGGCCGGAGTCGCGCTGGGCTTCGCCTGGGCTTTGCTCCCGGTCATCTTCGAAGCGACCTCTGGCCGCTCTGCCTTCGACTGGATCGCCATCGCGATCGCGTCCCCCGCATTGTTTGTCTCAGTCTGCCTCACCACCATCTGGTTCCTCGATCATCTGCAGGCCCGGGCGAAGGCTCCCGCCGCCCGCAGCGACCGACCGCTATGAACATCCTCGTTTGCGTCAAGCGGGTGCCGGCGACCGGCGGCACGATCGTGCTCACAGCCGATGAGCAGGACATCGACACCCGATACCTCGGCTTCACGATCAGCCCGCACGAGGAGTGCGCGGTCGAAGAGGCCGTGCGGATTGTCGAGGCCCAAGGGGGTTCGTCGGCCGTTTTGACCCTGGGCCCGGCCGCGGCGGAGGAGCAGCTTCGCGACGCGATGGCGGTGGGCATCGACCGCGCCGTGCTGCTCGAGACCGACGGCAAGGACTGGGATCCGGTCGCGACATCGGCGGCGATCGTCGACGCCATCCGCGCCCAGCAGTCGGCGGGGGGGCCGTTCGATCTCCTCCTGTTTGGCAACGAGGCCGCCGACACCGGGGATTACCAGGTCCCGGTGCGCGTCGCGGCCGCCCTCGACCTGCCATCCGTCGTGGGCATCAAGGCACTCGAGGTGCGCGACGGGACGGCCATCGTCCGACGCGAGGCAGGCGGCGGCTGGGAGGTATTCGAGGTCCCGTTGCCGGCCGTGATCGCCGTGAGGGAGGGCATCAACCTGCCGCGCTACCCGTCGGTGCCCGGGCGCCTGCGCGCGCGCAAGAAGGAGGTCGAGCGGATCACCCCGGAGTGGCGTCCCGCCGGCCCGGAGAAGATCAAGCTTCGCGTCCCCGAAGAGCGGGCCGCCGCGACGGAGATCCTGGGAACTGGGCCCGAGGCCGCCCCGAAGGTCGTCGAGCTGCTGCAGCGTTTGGGGCTCGTGTCGTGATCCTCGTCCTGGTCGAACACGCCGATGGGCGCCCCGAAAGACTGTCGCTCGAGGCCCTGACCTTGGCGCGACGGTTAGGTGGCCAGCTCAAGGCGCCGATCGAGGCGGTCCTGCTCGGCCCCGGCGCTCGCGAGGCCGCCGGCCAACTCGGCGGGCAGGGGGTGGCGGTCGCCCACGTGGCAGAGGACAAGAAGCTCTCCGAGTACGCACCCGAGGCCTGGGCCAGGGGCATCATCGACCTGATGGCCAAAGGTGCATCGGACGTCATCGCGGCGGGCAGCGACCGGGGCAACGAAGTGATGGCCCACGTCGGTGCCCGGACGGGCCGGCCCATGGCGGCCAACGTCGTCGACGTCAAGCCGGGCGAGCGTTTCGGTGTGGTCCGACAACGCTGGGCCGGTAGCCTGCTCGAGGACGGCTGGCTCGACGGTGACGTCCACCTGATGACGGTCGCGCCGCACGGGGTCGCCGTCGAGGAAAGCGCCGCCGCCGCGGCGCCGAAGGTCGAAGCCTTCACGCCGGAACTGTCCGAGAAGGACCTGCGGGTTCGGGTGGTTCGACGCGTGGCCGCCGAAGCCGGCAGCCTGTCCCTGGCCGATGCCAAGGTGGTCGTCGGTGGTGGCCGCGGAGTCGGTGGCCCGGATGGTTTCGGTGCCCTGGAGGAGCTCGCCGGCCTGCTCGGCGCGGCGGTAGGCGTGTCGCGGGTGGTGACCGGCGCCGGCTGGCGCCCGCACACGATGCAGATCGGCCAGACCGGCCTGCGGATCGCGCCCGACCTCTACATCGCCTGCGGCATCAGCGGCGCGATCCAGCACATCGTCGGCTGCAAGGCGGCCAAGCGGATCCTGGTCATCAACAAGGACGCGGAGGCGCCGATCATGGGCCGCGCCGCCTACGCGGTCATCGGCGACCTGCACACGGTCGTGCCGGCGATCTCCGCGGAGATCCGGCGGGTTCGGGGGAACGGCAGCGGAGCCTCAGCCGGCTGACCAGGCGGGGTCGAGCTCCTCGCCCGCATCGTCGGTGAGCCGCTTCACCCCGCTGCCGTCGGCGTTCATCACGTAGATGGATGCGGCGCCGCCGATCCCTCGCGTGCTCACAAAGGCCAGCCGGGCCCCATCCGGCGACCAGGCCGGCAGGAGGTCGTGGCTCGGGTCGTCCGTGATCCGCGTAAGGCCGGTGCCGTCCGGCTTCACGAGATAAATGTCATTGTTGCCGCCGCGGTCGCTGAAGAACGCGATCTGCGTTCCGTCCGGCGACCAGGCGGGCGAAAGGTCGCCCGCAGGATCGCTGGCCAGCACCTTCTCCCCCGTCCCGTCGTCGTTCATCACGTAGAGCTCGAAGTTGACGCCACCGAGGTCTCGGTCGAAGGCGATCCTCTTGCCATCGGGCGACCAGGCCGGCGCGAGGTCGTCATTCGGGTCCTTGGTGAGCCGGGTCACCCCCGTCCCATCGGTTTTCATCACGTAGATGTCGGCCTTGCCGCCACGGACGCTGGCGAAGGCGACCTTCGTGCCGTCCGGCGACCAGGCGGGGAAGCCATCGTCGCCGGGATTGTTGGTCAGGCGCTTCACTCCCGTCCCGTCGGCATTCGTCACATAGATCTCGAAGTTGCCATCGCGGTCGCTGGCGAACGCGATCCGCTTGCCGTCCGGCGACCACGTGGGCTGCATGTCCTTGGCGTCGTTGTTCGTGAGCTGCCTGGTTCCGTTGGCGTCGGTCACATAGATGTCTGAGGGGCCACCCCGCTCGCTGCCGAAGGCGATCCGTCCTTGACCGGGCCCCAGCGCGGGCACACGGGTGGGGCCGGCCGAAGGAACGGGGGTCGGGGTGGAGGTTACGGGCGAGGGCGATGCTGGTGTGGCGCTGGCGGCGGGCGGGGGTGGGGGAGTGGTAGTCGGCGTGGGCGTCGACGCCCCGATGGAGCAGGCCGCAGAAACTACCGTCAACGCCACGACGAACGTCAGGGTCCTCACTGGCTGCCCTCCCGCGCGCCATTCTGCCGGGCTGTCGCTCAAGAATGCGCCCGCGGCAAGAGCCGATCAAGAGATCCGGCCGCAGCGCTAGTGTTGTGACACTCCCACCCCCCATCCGAGGGACCGATGACCAGATTCGTCGTCGACGCCAGCGCCGTCCTCCACCTGGCGAGCGCGGGGGTCGAGGTTTCAAGCGAGCACGAGCTCCTCGCACCGACGCTCCTGCGGTCCCAGACGCTGTCGGCTCTGCACGAGGTCGTGCAGCGGGGCGAGATCCCGGCCGACGTGGCGCGCGAGCGCCTGGCCCGCATCGGACGGATGCCGATCAGGCTCCTGGGCGACGCGGTGCTGCGGCGCAGCGTCGAAGGGATCGTGGCGACCGCGTCGATTGACGCGCTCCGCTAGCCGCTCGACTGACGGATCCGCGCCGAGATCTTCGCCGCCGCGTCGACCACCCGGCCGGCGATCTCGCCCTCGTCGCCCTCCCCGGGGAACCGGTACGAGGGTCCATGGACGTGGACGGCCGCCACGAGAATGCCCGTTCGGTCCTCGATCCCCGCGGCCACGGAGTTCAACCCTTCGGCGAACTCTTCGTGGACCCAGGCGTAGCCCTCCCGGCGGACGGCGGCCAGGCGGTCGCGGATGGCGCTGGGTTCGGTGACGGTTCGGTCGGTGAAGCGCTCGAGCGGCCGCGCCAGGAAGGCGTCGAGCGTCGACGGCGGTAGATGCGCCAGCAGGACGAGGCCGGACGAGACGGCGTGCATGGGGGCCCGGGTGCCCGTCCAATCGCGGATCTGCACTTGGTGGCCGATCTCCACCTGGTCGACGTAATGAACGTCGAACCCGTCCGGGATCGACAGGCCCGCGACCTCACCGAGGGCGGCGGCGAGCTCCACGAGGTACGGCCGGGCGAGCGCGACCATGCTGCGGACGGGCAGGACCGAGGCAGCCAGCGTCACGATCCGGGTCCCCAGGCGGTACCTGGTGTCGCCCGGCACCTGCTCCACGGCGCCCTCGCGGACGAGCGATCCGAGCAGCCTGGCGACCGTGCTCTTGGGTAGCTCCACGCGCTCGGCGACCTCGGTGACGCCCACCGGGCCGTCGGCCAATGCGCCGAGCACGGCGAAGGCCCGTTCAATCGATTGGACTCTGGACATCGCGCTCACGCTGGACTAGGCTGCAGATCGCTGGCGTTCCATGATACGGCACCGTTCCGCATCGTGGAAAGAGGCCAATAAGGACAACGAAGCAACCGCAGGCGGAGCACCGGCGTGGCGGACGACCAGAACGAAGAGATCGACCTCTCGACCCTCGGCGACGACGAGCTGGCCGAGCAGATGCACAACGACCTGTACGACGGCATGAAGGTCGAGATCGTGGAGGGGACGAAGATCCTCCTGGGCCGCGGCTGGACGGCGAGCCGGGTCCTCGACGACGCCCTCGTAGCGGGCATGAAGATCGTCGGCATCGACTTCCGGGACGGGATCCTGTTCGTCCCCGAGGTCCTCCTGGCCGCCAACGCCATGAAGGCTGGCATGGAGATCCTTCGGCCCTTGCTGGCCGAAACGGGCGCCGAGCCCGTCGGCAAGGTGGTCATCGGGACGGTCAAGGGCGACATCCACGACATCGGCAAGAACCTGGTCGGGATGATGCTCGAGGGGGCTGGCTTCGAAGTCGTCGACCTGGGCATCAACACCGACGCCGAGAAGTTCATCGCGGCGCTGGACAAGCACCACCCAGACATCCTGGGCATGTCCGCCCTGCTGACCACGACGATGCCGTACATGAAGGTCGTGATCAACGCGCTCAAGGAGCGCGGCATTCGCGACGACTACATCGTGCTGGTGGGCGGGGCGCCGCTGAACGAGGAGTTCGGGCAGGCGATCGGGGCGGATGCCTATTGCCGCGATGCCGGGGTGGCGGCCGACATGGCCCGCCGCCTGATTGACGAACGGCGGGCGTCGGTTGCCTAGTCCCGCCACTCTCCCGCGCGTGCTCGTCGTCGGCTGTGGCGCGCTCGCGCGCGAGCTGGTCGACCTGACCCGCGGCCTGCCGAACGTCGACATCACCTGCCTGCCTGCGACCCTTCACAACCGGCCGGGCGGCATCCCGGAGGCCGTTCGCCAGCGCATCCGAACCCGGCGCGCCGGCTACGACCAGGTGTTCGTCGCCTACGCCGACTGCGGCACGGGCGGCCTGCTCGACCGGGTCCTCGAGGAGGAGGGCGTCGACCGACTGCCGGGCGCCCACTGCTACGAGTTCTACGCCGGCCGACCCGACTTCGCCCGCCTGACCGACGAGGAGCCGGCGACCTTCTTCCTGACCGACTTCCTGGCTCGCAACTTCGATCGCCTGGTCTGGCGCGGCCTGGGCCTCGACCGCCACCCGGAGCTGCTGCCGATGTACTTCGGCAACTACCGGCGCGTGGTCTATCTCGCCCAGCGCCCGGACGACGAGCTCGTAGCCACGGCCCGTCGCGCGGCCGCCCGCCTGGGCCTCGCGTTCGAGCATCGCGCGACCGGCTATGGGGAGTTGGGGACCTCGATCCTTGCCGCCGCGACCACCCCGCTCGTGGGGCCGGCCTGATGCCCGGGACACTGACCGTCATCTGGTGGCGCGACATCCCGGCCCAGGTGATCGCCAAGGATCGCCGTCGGGCCAGCAAGGTCGTGCTGCATCCGCGCTTCCAGGTGGCGATCGACAAGGCGGCCGAGAAGGCCGGCCGAAAGTCGATGGACGACTACATCGCCGAGTGGCACAAGGAGCAGCGGGACTGCGGCGACGACCTCGAGGGCGCGGCGACCGAAGAAGCGAACCGCCTCGAGAAGGAGTACACGAAGGACCACCTTGCGGCGCTGGTGGCCTCCGGCGGAGTCGCCGCCGGGACGGCCGCGGGCGCCGCGAAGAAAGCCGAGCCGCAGAAAGCCGAACCCCAGAAGGCCCGATGACCCGGACCGTCGTCTCGTCGGCCACCAAAGAGGTCACGATCGCCTGGGACCGGCCGTTCGTCATGATCGGCGAGCGGATCAATCCGACCGGCCGCAAGTTGCTGGCGGAGGAGATGAAGGCCGGCGACTTCAGCCGGGTCGAGCGGGACGCCATCGCCCAGGTCGAGGCGGGCGCCCAGATGCTCGACATCAATGCCGGCATCCCCCTGGCCGACGAGCCCGCGATCCTGGCCCGGACGATCCAGCTCGTCCAGTCGCTGGTTGACGTCCCGCTGTCGATCGACTCGTCGATCGTCGAAGCCCTCGAGGCGGGGCTCGCGGTCTACAAGGGCAAGCCGCTGCTGAACTCCGTGACCGGCGAGGAGGAGCGCCTGGAGCGGGTCCTGCCGCTGGTCAAGAAATACGGCGCGGCGGTAATCGCGATCTCCAATGACGAGACCGGCATCTCCGAGGACCCAGATGTTCGCTTCGCGGTCGCAAAGCGAATCGTCGAGCGGGCCGCCGACCACGGCATCCCGCCCGAGGACGTCGTCGTCGACCCCCTCCTCATGCCCATAGGGGCAATGTCGACCGCCGGCCGCCAGGTCTTCCACATCCTTGGCCGCCTGCGCGATGAGCTGCACGTCAATTCCTGCTGCGGGGCGTCCAACGTCAGCTTCGGCCTGCCGAACCGCGACGGAATCAACGGCGCCTACCTGTCGATGGCCATCGCCAGCGGCCTGACGTCGGCCATCACCAATCCCGTCTCGGCGGAGGTCAAGCACGCCGTCATGGCGGCCGACGTCCTGATGGGCAACGACCCGGAATGCGGGCGCTGGATCCGCGAGTTCCGTGTCGCGCCGGCGGAGGGCGAGCAGGGCCGCCGGGTGAACCGCCGCCGGGCCGGGCTCGCGGCGCCGACCGGGGGCTGACGCCGGTGGCGGCCGAGCCTCTCGTCATCTTCACCCCGTCGGGGCGGCGCGGGCGGTTCGCCGAGGGCACCACCGTCCTGGATGCCGCGCGGAAGCTGGGCGTCGACATCGACTCGGTCTGCGGCGGCCACGGGCTGTGCGGCCGCTGCCAGGTGGAGCAGGGGATCGGCGAATTCGCCAAGCACGCCATCACCTCGTCGCCCGACCACCTCTCCCCGCCGGGTGGCGTCGAGGCGGACTACCGCCGGCGCTACGGCCTGGCCCCAAAGCGGCGCCTGAGCTGCCTCGCCCACCTCGTGGGTGACGCGGTGATCGACGTGCCGCCGGAGAGCCAGGTCCACCGCCAGGTCGTCCGCAAGGACCTCGACGTGAGGACGTTCCTCATCGATCCCGTCGTCAGCCTCCATTACGTCGAGGTCGAGCGCCCGGAGCTGGCCTCGCCATCCGGCGACCTTGCTCGCGTCCTCGAGGCGCTCGAGCGGGAGTGGGGCCTGACGGACCTGGAGACGGACCTCGACGCGATCCGGGCGCTCCAGCCGGCCCTCGAAGCCGGCCGTTACAAGGTCACGGTGGCGGTCCACGACGGCCGATTTCTGACCGCCGTCTGGCCGGGGCTCCACGACAAGGCCTACGGGGTGGCGATCGACAACGGCTCGACCACCATCGCCGGCCACCTGGCGAACCTGTCGGACGGGTCCGTGCTCGCCTCGAACGGGGTGATGAACCCCCAGATCCGCTTCGGCGAGGACCTCATGAGCCGCGTCTCGTACGCGATGATGCACGACGACGGTGCCCGCGAGATGACCAAGGCGGTCCGCGCGGCGCTGAGTGGCCTGATCTCAGGTCTGGCCAAGGCCGGCGGCATCAAGGCGGACGAGATCCTCGAGCTGACCGTCGTCGGCAACCCGATCATGCACCACCTCCTGCTGGGCATCGATCCGATCCCCCTGGGCTCCGCGCCGTTCGCCCTGGCTACCGACCGGGCCGTTCGCATCCGGGCCAGCGAGCTGAAGCTGCCCGCCCACCCGGGGGCGCGCCTGTATGTCCTGCCGTGCATCGCCGGGCACGTGGGGGCCGATACGGCCGGCGTGATCCTCGCCGAGGCGCCGCACGAGGCCCGGAACGGCATCCAGCTGGTGGTGGACGTTGGGACGAACGCGGAGATCGTGCTGGGCAACCACGATCGCCTGCTGGCGGCCTCGAGCCCGACCGGCCCGGCGTTCGAGGGAGCCCAGATCTCGAGCGGCCAGCGGGCCGCGCCCGGAGCGATCGAGCGGGTCCGCATCGATCGCGACACCCTCGAGCCGCGCTTCAAGGTCATCGGTTGCGCGCCGTGGTCGGACGAGCCGGGCTTCGACGAGGCGGTCCAGGCCGTTGGCATCACCGGCATCTGCGGCTCCGGCATCGTCGAGGTCATCGCCGAGCTCTTCCTGGCCGGGGTGATCACCGCCGATGGGATCGTCGATGGCCGCCTGACGGCCCGCACGCCGCGCGTCATCGCTGACGGCCGGACCTTCTCTTACCTCCTCCACGACGGCCAGCCACGCCTGACGATCACCCAGAACGACGTGCGGGCGATCCAGCTCGCCAAGGCCGCGCTCTACGCCGGTGTCCGGCTGCTGATGGACCACCTGGGGGTCGAAGCGGTCGACCGGATTCGGCTGGCGGGGGCTTTCGGCAGCCAGATCGACGTCGTCCACGCGACCGTCCTGGGGCTGATCCCGGACTGCGACCTGTCGCAGGTCTCGTCGGCTGGGAACGCGGCCGGGACGGGGGCGCTGATCGCGCTACTGTCGGGGGCGGCACGGCGCGAGATCGAGGCGGTCGTCCGCCGGGTCGAGAAGATCGAGACGGCCGTCGAGCCGCGCTTTCAGGAGCACTTCGTGGACGCCATGGCCTTCCCCCACCGAACGGCCAGTTATCCGAACCTCGAGCGTGTCGTCCGCCTGCCTGCCCGCGAGTCATCCGAGGGCAGGAGCGCGGCCGCCCGGGCGGAGCGCCGTCGCCGGCGGCCCATCGTGGCCGCGGCAAACGCCGGCTCAAAGGAGATCTCATGATCGACGACAGCCCGCGCCGCCGAACCGGTGGCCGAGCCGGCCGCCAGGCCCTGCGCGCCCACCAGCACATCGAGCGGACGCCGTTCCTGACCCGGACGCTCAAGCCGTTCGAGGTCCTCGACGAGGAGGGCCTGTCGCTCATCGAGCACAACGCCGACACGATCCTCGAGGAGGTCGGCCTCGAGTTCCGCGGCGACCCCGTCGCGATCGCCCTGCTCAAGGACGCCGGCGCGGACGTCACAGGCGAGCGGGTCCGCTTCCCGCGTGGCATGTGCCGGAAGATCGTGCAGGCGACGGCGCCACGCGAGTTCACCCAGCATGCCCGCAATCCCGCCAACAGCGTTCAGATCGGCGGCAAGGCGACCGTCTTCGCCCCCAACTACGGCTCGCCCTTCGTGCGCGACCTCGACAAAGGCCGGCGCTACGGCACGATCGAGGACTTCCGCAACTTCGTGAAGCTCGCCTACATGAGCCCGCACCTCCATCACTCGGGCGGAACCGTGTGCGAGCCGGTCGACGTGCCGGTCAACAAGCGGCACCTGGACATGGTCTATTCGCACATCCGCTACAGCGACAAGCCGTTCATGGGCTCGGTCACTGCGCCGGAGCGCGCCCGCGACACCGTCGAGCTGGCGAAGATCGTGTTCGGGGCCGAGTTCGTCGACCAGAACGCCGTCGTTCTGAGCCTCATCAACGCCAACTCGCCGCTCGTCTGGGACGGCACGATGCTGGGCGCGCTGCGGGCTTACGCCGAAGCCAACCAGGCGACCCTCCTCACGCCGTTCATCCTGGCCGGGGCAATGGCCCCCGTGACGGCCGCCGCCGTGTGCGCCCAGACGCTGGCCGAGTCGCTCGGTGGGATGACCCTCGTCCAGCTCATCCGTCCGGGTGCGCCGGTCGTCCTGGGCAGCTTCGCCAGCTCCATGTCGATGCAGTCCGGTGCCCCCACCTTCGGCACGCCGGAGCCGGCCCTCGTGCTCTATGCCATGGCAGCGCTCGCCCGGCGGCTCGGGGTTCCGTTCCGTTCCGGTGGCAGCCTGTGTGCCTCGAAGATCCCCGATGCGCAGGCGGCCTACGAGTCCGCGGCGACGCTCCAGCCGACCGTTCTCGCCGGGGTCAACTTCGTGCTTCACGCGGCCGGCTGGCTGGAGGGCGGCCTCGCCTGCGGCTACGAGAAGTTCGTCATGGACGCCGACCAGTGCGGAATGATGGCCGTCTTCGTGCGCGGCATGGACCTGTCGGAGAACGGCCAGGCGCTCGACGCCATCCGCCAGAACGGGCCCGGCCAGCACTTCCTGGGTACGGCCCACACGCTGGCCAACTTCGAAACTGCCTTCTACCGCTCGGAGATCGCCGACAACAACAGCTTCGAGCAGTGGCAGGAGGACGGCGCGCTCGACGCGGCCCAGCGGGCCAACAAGATCTGGAAGCGGATGCTGGCCGAATACGAGGCGCCGCCGATCGACCCGGGCATCGACGAGGCCCTCCAGGACTTCATCACCCGGCGCAAGGCGTCCTTCCCCGACTCCGACGTCTAGTTCGGACGCCCAGGTTCGGACGCCCAGGTCGCGGATGATCCCGTTCCGCCGTCGCCAGGTCATCGACCCGCTCGGGCGCCAGGGGCTGGCCCGGGCGCTGAGCGAGGCGACATTCGAGCTGCTGCCGCTCAAGAGCGCCTTCGCCCAATCGGCCTTCATCCCAGCCGAGACGTGGGTATCGGTGACCGCCTCGCCATCGAAAGGCCTCGACGCGACGATCGAGCTTGCCCTCTCCCTCGAGGCTCGCGGCTATCGCGCGATCCCGCACCTGTCGGCGCGGATGGTTCGGGACCGGGCCCATCTGCGCGAGCTTCTCGCTCGGCTGACGGACGGCGGGGTCGATCGGGCGTTCGTCGTGGGCGGGGATTCGACCGAAGCCGGCGACTACCCGGACGGCCTGTCCCTGCTGCGCGCGATCGCCGACCTGGGGGTCGTCCTGTCGAACGTCGGGATCCCCTGCTATCCCGAGGGCCACGCCTACATCCCCGAAGATCGGCTGCTCGAGGCGCTTGTCGAGAAGGCGCCGTTCGCCCACTACATGACCACCCAGCTGTGCTTCGATCCCGGCGCGATCGCCCGCTGGATCGCCGCCCGCCGCGCCGAGGGTCTCCGGCTGCCGGTCCAGATCGGGGTGGCCGGGGCGGTCGAGCCCCACCGCCTGCTGGCCGTGAGCGCCCGGATCGGCGTTCGCGACACGGGGCGGTTCCTGATGAAGAACATCGGCTTCGTGGCCCGCCTGCTCCGATCCGGCGGCTTCTACCGGCCGGACGTCCTGCTCGACGCGCTGGCGCCGCTGTACGGTGATCCCGTCGCGGACGTGCGCTGGGTCCACCTCTACACGTTCAACCAGGTCGAGACGACCGATGCCTGGCGGCGTCGCTACCTGGAGGGCCTGCTCGTGGCACAACCCGCATGACCCCGGAGCAGAAGTCGTTGCGGGACCGGCTCGCCAGGGTGCCCCAGCGCCTGGCCGTCGCCGCCGCGAGCGCCCGCCCCGTCCCTGGGGAGTGGTCCGCCGCGGAGAACGTCCGCCACCTCATCGCCGTCGAGGACGTCGTCTGGCACGCCCGCCTCGAACACCTCGCCCGCGAGGCCAACCCGAAGTGGCCGTGGGTCGAGCCGCCGCCAGCCAGCTTCCCGGGCGACGACTCCCTCGACACGGTCTTGGCGCGATTCGCGTCGAGCCGGGCACAGACGGTGGCCCACCTCGACGGGCTGGACGCCGCCGGCTGGGACCGCACCGGGACCCACGCGACGTTCGGTGTCCTCGATGTCTCGGGCCTGATGACCAAGGCGATCGACCACGACGAGGACCACCTCGCCACGCTCGAGGACCGCTGAGCCGTCTTCGGCCTGGCGAAGGCCCTCCGTCAGGAGTCGGCTAGGCGTCCGCGCCCAGGATGGCGGCAACCTTGGCCCTTCGGTGGTGGTAGAAGTCGACCGGTTCGGGCGCCAGGGGCGTGTTGCCCAGGATGATGTCGGCGGCCTTCTCGGCGACCATCATGACCGGGGCGTAGATGTTGCCGTTGGTGACGTACGGCATGACGGATGCGTCGACCACGCGCAGCCCCTGCAGCCCGTGAACCCGCATCGTCAGCGGGTCGATCACGGACATGTCGTCGATGCCCATCCGCGCCGTGCAAGAAGGGTGGAGGGCCGTTTCAGCGTCGCGGGCTACCCAATCGAGGATCTGCTCGTCGGTCGAGACGGCTGACCCCGGCGACAGCTCGCCGGCGTTGAACTCGTCGAAGGCGGGCTGGTTGAGGATCGTGCGGGCCACCCGGATCGCCTCGACCCACTCGCGCCGGTCCTGGGGCGTCGACAGGTAGTTGAACCGCAGAGCGGGGTGAACGTCCGGGTCCGTCGAGGTGATCTTCACCGACCCACGCGAGTCCGAGTACATCGGCCCGATGTGGACCTGGTAGCCGTGCCCGCCCGCCGGCGCGGTGCCGTCGTAGCGGATCGCCAGGGGCAGGAAGTGAAACATCAGGTTGGGGTAGTCCACGTCCTCGTTGCCCCGAGCGAAGCCCCCGCCCTCGAAGTGGTTGGTCGCGCCCGGGCCGCGCCGGAAGAACAGCCACTGGAAGCCGATCCACGGACGGCGCCACTTCTGGGTCGCCGAGGGCTGCATCGAAACGGGTCGCCGGGAGGCGTACTGGATGTAGACCTCGAGGTGGTCCTGGAGATGCTCGCCAACGCCCGGTAGGTCTGCCAGGACCTCGATGCCGAGGGGCCGCAGGTCGTCCGCCGCGCCGACCCCAGATAGCTGAAGCAGCTGCGGGCTGTTGATCGCTCCGCCGGCCAGGATGATCTCGCCGCCCCTCGCCTCCCGGACGGTCCCGCCGCGGCGGTACTCGACGCCCACCGCCCGGGCGCCGTCAAACCGGATCCGGGTGACGAACGCCCTGGTCTCGACGGTCAGGTTGGGACGCTTCATGGCCGGGCGGAGGTAGGCGCTCGAGGCGCTCAGGCGGCGGCCACGATGGATATTTCGGTCGAACGGACCGAAACCTTCCTGGCGGTAGCCGTTGACGTCCGACGTGAGTGAGTAGCCCGCCTCCTGGACGGCCGCGAAGAAGGCTCCGAAGAGCGGATTGGTGGCCGGCCCGCGCTCCAGGACGAGGGGCCCATCGTGGCCCCGATAGGGGTCGTCCGCCGCAGCGGCGAGGCAGTTCTCCATGCGCTTGAAGTAGGGCAGGCAGTGGGCGTAATCCCACGTCTCCATGCCACGGTCGGCCGCCCAGCGCTCGTAGTCCAGCGGGTTGCCGCGCTGGAAGATCATGCCGTTGATGCTGCTGGAGCCACCCAGCACCTTGCCCCGGGCATGGTAGATGCGGCGGCCGTTCATGAACGGCTCCGGCTCCGACTCGTACTTCCAGTCGTAGAACCGGCTGCCGATTGGGAAGGTCAGGGCCGCCGGCATGTGGAGGAAGACGTCGAACCGGTAGTCCGGGCGGCCGGCCTCGAGCACCAGGACCCTGTTGGAGGGGTCGGCGCTGAGCCGGTTGGCCAGCGCGCAGCCGGCCGAGCCGCCGCCCACGATGACGAAGTCGTAGTCCCTCTCCGGCACGCTCCGGATGCTAGCAGCGCGCCAGGCCCGGCGAGCTCGATCGGAGCGTGTGGTCGCCGGCAAATCCGCCTCGCCGGCATGGTGCCGGGATGCTCCGGGCGGTGCCGCTGTGCGCCTGACCTTCGGGCCCCGCAGGAGCCGCCAGATGGTCGGGCTACCGCACCGGCCCCCTGTCCCGGCAAGGTAGGGAGACCGCCGTTGGCGGAGGACAAGGAGGTTCCGAACCGGATGCAAGACATCATCAGGCGGATCGCCAGCTCACGGCGGCTCGTCGCCGCGGGGCTGGGCAGCTTCGCCATCCTGGCGCTCGCGATCGGGCCGGCATTTGGCCTGAACGGCCAGCCCGCGACGGCGCGGTTTGCCGGTGTCGAGGCCACCGTGCAGGCGACCGAAGTCGACGAGGCCACCGAGGCCCCCGAAGTCGACCAGGCCACCGAAGCTCCTGAGGCCGACGCCGCCGCCGCGGCCGCCGCGGCCGCCGCCGAGGCCGCCGCCGAGGTAAAGGCCGACGCGCAGAAGGCTGCCGACAAGGCTGCTGCCAAGGCCGCGGAGAAGGCTGCCAAGGCTGCCGCGAAGCTCACCAAGACCGCCAAGACCGCCCAAGCCCCCGATACCGACAACGACACCGAGACCGGCGACAACACCGGCGATCACCAGCACGAGCACGGCAACCAGAGCGCGCAAGACGGCGGCGGGAACGGCGACTAGCCGGACCTGAGCCAAACGCAGCAGCGGAGGGCCATTCGGGCCCTCCGCTCTGTTTTTGCGTCCGGGTGCCCGCGCAGCCGGGCTAGCGCTGGCGGCGCTGGGCCTGCTCGCGCGATTTGCCGATCTGCTCCCGCTCCTGCCGCAGCCGGTCGTGGAGCTCGCGCAGGCGCGCCTGCTGGTCCTGGGTATCGACCTCGGCGGCGGTAGGGGCATTCGTGTCTGGCGCCGGCGGCTTTGCGGCCGCCGACTGCTTTGCGGCCGCCGGAGCCTTCTTTACGGCCGCCGGAGCCTTCTTGGCGGCTGCCGCCGCCCTCGGGCTGGCCGGCTTCGTGGCCGGCGCCTTCGAGCCAGCAGCCGCCTTCGGGCCCGCCGCCTTCCGGGCAGCCGGAGGCGCCACCTTCGGTTTCGTGGGTCCCCGTTCGGCTGGTCTGCCGGCTGCCTTATCGGGTGCCATCGGATCCCGTCCCCTTGCTCCCGTCGCCCGCCGGTTGGCGCAGCGCCATGGCAGCGTACAGGGCCGCCCCGACGGGCATGGCTCCCTCGTCGAAGACGACCCGGTTGGAGTGGTTCTGGGGAGCGGTCGCCGGGTCGAGGCCCGCCGGGCGCGCGCCCAGGAACGCCAGGGCCCCGCGAACGCGCTGGAGCACGTAGGAGAAGTCCTCCGAACCCATGATCGGTGCGGGCATCGTCCGCACAGCCGTCGGGCCCAGGAGCTCGCTGGCGACCGCCCGCACGATGTCGGTGAAGTCGGGGTCGTTGACCGTGACCGGGTAGCCCGGCTCGATCTGGATATCGGCGGTCAAGTCGTGCGCGTCGGAGATCCCCGCCACCACCTGCCGCACGTACCCGCGCACGGCCACCCGTGTCTCCTCGGACACGGTTCGCATGGTTCCCTGCAAGAAGGCCGACTCGGGGATCACGTTGGTTGTTGTGCCGGCCACGAGGTTGGCGATGGTGATGACGGCCGGGTCGAACGCGTTCACCCTGCGGCTGATCATCGTCTGGAGTCCGAGGACGATCTCCGCGGCCACGGTGATCGGATCGGCCGCGAGGTGCGGTGCGGAGGCGTGCCCGCCGCGGCCGCGGACGGTGATCCGGATCGTGTCGCCGGCGGCCAGCTCCGGACCGGGCCGGATGTTGATCGTGCCGCTCTCGTACTGGGTGGTGATGTGGAGGGCGAACGCGTCGGTGACCGGCCCGGCGCCTGCTTCGAGCAGCCCCTCTTCCAGCATGTAGCGGGCGCCGTGGAAGCCCTCCTCGCCGGGCTGGAACATCAGCAGGACCGGCCTGCTGAGCTCTGGCCGGCGCTCGACGAGCAATCGCGCCGCACCAAGGAGCATCGCCACGTGGGTGTCGTGCCCGCAGGCGTGCATGACGCCCGGGAGGGTCGAGGCGAAGTCGAGCCCCGTGTCCTCCTGTAATGGCAGGGCGTCCATGTCGGCTCGCAGCAGGATCCCCGGCCCGGGTCCGGTGGCTTCGATCGACGCGGTCACGGAAGTGATGGTGCTGCCCAACCGTGGTGTGAGGCCCAGGCCTTCGAGCTCCGCGGCGATCGTCGCCTGCGTCTTCGGCAGCTTGAGTCCCAGCTCCGGTTTGGCGTGGAGGCGCCGCCGGACGTCGGCGATCCAGGGCAGGATGCCGCGCGCCTCGTCAAGAACCCCGCGCGCCTCGTCAAGAACGCCAGGCGCCTCGTCAACATCGCCGGGCGCGGCCACCGCTTTCGTCATGGCCGGAGTATGAAGAGCGCGGCAGTCTGGCGCAGCCGGGTGTGCCGGCGGGCCGCCGGGCCACGACCCGGTTCAGGCGGTTAGAACTGGGCGCGCTCCGAAGCGATGAGGGCGGCGTGCACACGCTCGGCACCCGGCGTCCGCTCGGTCCACAGGAGATAGCCCAGCCACAGCCAGCCGATGCCGAACACGGCCCACAGCACGGCCAGCGGGAAGGGCTGGAGCGGGAAGATTTCCGTCGAGGAGCCGTCCAGCAGCTGGTGCGCCAGCGCGACGCCTCCCGCCGCTGCGACCCCGACCGCCCCGATGAGGAGCGGGATCGGGCTCAGGCGGGGGAGCACGTTGGCTCCGATGACGGACACAGCGGTAAAGATCGCGCCGGCGCCCAGGACGAGCGCGCCAGGGGCCAGGCCGGCGAACACGAGCGGGCCGTAGGCCATGCCCGCGAGCTCGCCGGTCAAGACGGCTCGTCCGACGCTGCCATAGGCCAGCAGAACCAGGCCGATCAGGGTGAGCCCGAAGCCCGCCTTGCCGAGCTTCCCGGATCCTGTCGCGTGGCGTGCCTGGAGCGCGGCGATGCCCAGCAGCATCAGCAGCACGGGGCCAACGATGATGCTCTTGAGGTCCGGCGAGATCGCCTGGGCGGCCCCGAACGAGGCCACCCACGTTGTGCCGCCAAGGAGGGCGCCAAGGCCCCCGGTGCGGGTAAAGGCTGAACCGGTCATCGACGCCACCCCTCTA
>JALZAF010000182.1 GCA_030948505.1 Chloroflexota bacterium | reverse complement strand
ACGACCTCCGTCTACTGGTTGAGGGCCGAGTCGATGGCCGCCTTGGTCTTGGCCGATACGTCCGTCGGATCGTCGGACTTCTTCTCGATCGCCGCGGTCATCGCGTTGTTGAACGCCTCGTTGATCTTGCTGAAGCCCGGGATGAAGCTCCACGGCTTGGCATAATCCGAGCCCTTGACCAGGATCTCCTTGCCGGCGGCTGGGGTGACATCCTTGCGGGACGGATTCGCCACGCCGCCCTCGGTCCAGATCTTCATGCCGTCAGGGCCGGTCAGGTAGGTCAGCAGGACCCATGCCGCGTCCTTGTTGGCGGAGTCGGTGCCGATCGAATAGCTGACCGTGAAGCCCAGGGTCGCCTGCTGCTGACCCTTCGGCATCCCCGCCCAGGCGTACTTGATCTTGGGGTACTGGCTCTTCATGAAGGGATCGAGCCAACCGCCCTCGAAGACCATCGCGACCTTGCCCTCGCCGAGGGCCTTGCCGCACCAGTCATCGCCCAGGTCAACCGGGCGGGCACCCCAGCCATTCTTGAACAGGTCGAGGTACCACTTGATCGCGGCCTTCGAGGCGTCGCTGTCGATCGCCGAGGCCTTCTTGTCGTCGGACAGCAGGCCACCGCCACCCTGGTAGATGAAGGCCAGCGCCCGGTCGAGCGTGCTCGACAGGCAGAACGCCTTCTTGCCGCCAGCCGAGAGCTTCGGCGCCGCCGCGAGGAGGTCATCCCACGTCGCCGGCGGAGTCGTGATCCCAGCGGCCGTCAGCAGGTCGCTGTTGTAGGCCATGGCGATCGTGTTGCCGTCCTTCGGGAAGCCGTAGATCTTGCCGTCGGTGCCCTTGAAGGCATTGAGATAGCCCGGGTAGAACTGGCTCGTGTCGAAGCCGCGCTGCGAGCTCCAGTCGTCGAGCGGTGCGAGCAGCCCCTGGTTGATCCAGTCTGGGGCCACTTCAGCGTTGACGTAGAAGACGTCCGGCGGCTGGTGCGCGCTGAACTTGGCGGCCATGGCCGACGCGTAGTCGCCGGAGATGGTTTGGAAGTTGACCTTGACGTTCGGGAACTTGGCCTTGAAGCCGTCGAGCGCCTTGTTGAGGGCGGCGCCTTCTTCCGGCGACGCCTGCCAGCCGGTGAAGTTGACGGTGCCGCTGATGGAGGCGGGATCGAAGCTGCTGCCACCAGCGCTGGTAGCGGCAGGCGTCGAAGCGCCCGGCGACGCGCCCCCGCCTGCTGGGCTGGCGCTTGCGCCTCCCCCGCTGCTGCAGGCCGCAAAGACCAGGGCGACCACCACCAGGATGGCCGGAATCGAGCGTCGCATTCGGAACCTCCTCCGCCTCGGATCGCGGTGCGACGGACCCCGGGTCCGTTTCACCACGCTGCCGGGACGGTTCCCTTTGTCACTACAGCCCGAGCGCCCTCAAGTCGCCCGAACGGCCGCCCGAAGCTCCGCACTTCAGCGAGGTTGAACCTACGCCGCCTCCTGCGGACGGCGACCGGGGGCAGTATGCGCGGCGCCTCAGCCGGTTCCAGTGGTGGGGGTGTGTCGCGCCGTGACAATTCCGTATCAGTACAGGCGCCGACATATCATCGGCGCCGCGAGCTGAGAGGGCCGCGATCAGCCCTTGCTCGCTCCCAGGGCGAGGCCGCGGATGAACTGCCGCTGCAGCGCGATGTAGACGAGGATCGATGGAATTGCGGCCAGCATCGCGCCCGCCGCGAGCAGATTCGTGTCCGTGAAGAACGCGCCCTGCAGGTTGCCCAGGGCAGAGGTGATCGGACGCTTGTCGCCGCTCTTCATCAGCAGCAGCGCCCAGAAGAAATCGTTGTAGATGAACGTGAATTCGAGTGTCGCGAGGGCGGCCAGGGCGGGCCGGCAGAGCGGCAGGATGATGCTCCAGTAGATCGTCCGCACCGGGGCGCCGTCGACCAGGGCTGCCTCGGTCAGCTCCTTCGACAGCGTCTTCATGTAGTTGCTCAGCACGAACACGCAGAAACCGGTCTGGAAGGCGACGTGGATCAGGATGATGCCGAAATACTGGTCGTAGACCACCCCGTTGTCGCTGAGCGGAGCCGGCAACGGCAGCAGGTTGTACAGCCGATAGAGCGGCACGATGATGACCTGCGGCGGCAGCAGGTTGCCGGCCGTGAACAGCATCAGGCACAGCAGGTTGAACTTCCAGCTGAAGCGCGTCACGGCGAACGCCACCATCGACGCGAGGAACAGGGTGAGGATCACGGACGGGACGGCGACGATCAGCGAGTTCAGATAGAACTTGGGGAACTCGCCCTGCGTCCACGCCCGCGCATAGTTGTCCAGGTTCAGGCCGCTGGGCAGCGAGATGTAGCCGTGGTCCAGGGTGTCCTTGTAGGTGCGCAGCGACGCGATCACCGCCCAGATCAAGGGGAACAGCCAGGTGAGCGCCATGAACGTCAGGAACGCGTACAACACGATGCGGGCGGGCCTCAGCCGCCCCCTGGCCTTCGGCACGTAGACGACAGGTCGGGAGGCCGCGGTCATCGCTGGTCCTCGCGCATCATCCGGGTCAGGAAGACGACGATGGGCCCCAATGAGATGAGCAACAGGATCACCGCGATCGCGGATCCGAACCCGACCCGGTTCGACTCACTGATGCTGTTGTTGGTGATCAGCGTCGATAGGAGCTCGAGCCCGTTCTTGCCGCCGTTGATGATGTAGGCGATATCGAAGGCGCGCAGCGCTTCGATCGTGGTGACCACGATGATGACCACGTTGATCGGCTGCATCACCGGGAAGATGACGCGCAGGAATGTCTGCCGTTCGCTCGCTCCGTCCACCTTGGCCGCCTCGCGCAGCGTGGGATCGACGCTCTTCAGGCCGGCCAGGTACAGAACCATGATGTAGCCGACGTGGCGCCAGCTCGCGGCCACCATGGCCGCCCAGATGTTGAGACTCGGATCGCCCAGCCAGTCGATCAGGTTGTTATTGGCCGTGCGGCCCAGGGCGTTGTTTATGAAGCCCTGCTCCGGTGCGTACTGGAGCGACCAGATGATTCCGATGACGGCCAGTGACAGGACCACCGGCAGGTAAAACACGGTCTGGTAGAAGCGCGACGCGCGCAGCTCACGGTCGAGCAGAACGGCCAGGAACATCCCCAGCGGCGTTGCGATGAACATCAGGAACGCCAGCCACAGGATGTTGTGGGTCAGGGCCGGCCAGAAGAACGGGTAGGCCGTGAACAGCGACTCATAGTTGAGAGTGCCGACGAAGTTCTCGGATGAGATGCCGCCGATGCCGTTCCAGTTGGTGAACGACAGCAGGACGGAGGCGATCGTGGGGCCCCAGATGAGGGCGATGTCGAAGAACAGCGGGATCCCGACCATCAGGGCGAGGATGACCTTGTCCCGTCCCGTCAGCAGGCTGTAGCGCCGCTGGCGGGGGGCCGCGGACAAAGCGACCCCCGCCGCCCCGACCTGCTGGCCGGAGACGGCGGGGGCGACTTGCTGCGTGGTTGGGTTGGCCACGAAGATCGGGCCTCGCTGGCCTCTGCGGCTAGAGGGTCTTCCAGAAGGCCGCGATGGTCTTCTGCAGCGCGGCGATGTCGCCGTTGGGGTTCTTCAGGAACTGAAGCAGGAAGGCCTGCATGCCGTTCGGCCCGGCGAAGTTCGGGTTCGTGTCCCGGTCGAGGAACTGGGTGATCCGCTGCGCCTCTCCGATGACCGAGGCGGCCTTCTTCTGGAGGGCCGTGTAACCGCTCGTGTCGGCGTCCTTGGAGGCCGCGATGTTGCTCTTGTCGGCTGTCACCCAGGCGACCTGTGTGGCCGGCTGGGCGAGGTATTCGAGGAAGGCCTTCGCGCCGTCGAGGTTCTTGGGTGCCTTGCTGAGCATGAAGCCGTCGATCGGGGCGTCGAGCGCCTTCTCCGCGTCGTACTGCGTGCCCAGCGATGGGTACGGGAAGAAGTCGAGGTCATCCAGGTCGGCCTGGCCGGCCGTCTGGAACTGCTGCGACAGGAACATCCCGTGGAAATACATGGCGGCCTTCTTTTGAACGAGGGCCGCCGAGGCGTCCTGCCATTTGCGGCCGGCCGCTCCCTCCTGATGGAAGGGCAGGATCCCCTTCCAGGTGTCGAACACCGCGGTGACCTTGGGGTCTGTCCACTGCTGCTTGCCGGCCATCAGGTCGACGTGGAACTGGTAGCCATTGAGCCGCAGGTTGAGGATGTCGAACGTGCCCATCGCCGGCCAGCCGTCGACGTCGCCGAAGGCGAACGGGATCAACCCGTCCTTCTGGATCTTGGCTGCCAGAGTCTTCATCTCGTCGAACGTCTTGGGGATCGTGTAGCCCTTGTCGGCGAAGAGGCTCTTGCGATAGAAGACGGCCCACGGATACAGGTAGATCGGGATGAAGTACTGCTTGCCGTCGTCGCCGGTCGAGCCAACCTTGAACGCGTCGCCGTACTTCGAGGTGATCTTGGCCCACACGTCGCTGATGTCGGTCGACAGGTGCTGGGCGGCGAAGAACCGCATCCGGTAGCCGGAGAACCAGGTGAACACGTCGTCCGGCGTGCCCTGGAGATAGGAGCTGATCGCGTTCTGGAACGCGCCATGCTCCGTGGTGTTGATCTTGACGTCGATCCCGCTCTGGGTCTTGAATTTGGCGACGGCCTCCTCGAGGGCCTTCTTGGGAACTGCGTCCGAGTAGTTCGAGCCGAGCGTGGTCCCCGCGGAGCCTCCCGGGCTCGTGCTGCATGCAGCCAGGAGTGACGGCACCGCTGCCAGGCCGGCCACGCCCGCCATCCCCGCCAGCACCTGGCGACGGGTGACCGTGCGAGAGGCGAAGCTGGTCGGCGACGGGGGACGCGGGGTGACAGGTTGGGCCATGTTGTCCTCCTCTAGTCAGCCCCGGCCGCTCGGCGGGGATGAACACAAACCGACAGGACCGAACGGATTGTGGCGCGGGTGGTCTGCGCATGTCAAGGCGGTTTCGGGGATGTTTTGCTTTTGTTCCGCCGCTCGATCGTGCGTTGACTTGTGCGAGTTTGTGCGGCAATCTGCAGGGCGTGAGCGAGGCCCGCACGCGATCCGGTTCTGTGGCCCGGCCAGATATGCTGGCGCGCCAGCGGCAGGGCCACATCCTCGAGCGCGTCCGCTCCGACGGTGCGGTCCGGGTGAGCGATCTGGCCCGTGCGCTCGGCGTGTCCGACATGACGGTCCGCCGCGACCTCGAACTGCTCCACGAGCGCGGCCTCATCGAGAAAGTCCATGGCGGCGCGACCGCCGTCGCCGGCAGCTCTCTTTTCGAGCCCGGCTTCCGCGCCAAGTCCAAGCTCCAGCTGGCCGAGAAGGAGGCGATCGGAACCGCGGCCGCGGCGCTGGTCGAGCCGGGGACGGCGATCGGGATGTCCGCCGGCACCACCACCCACGAGCTGGCCCGCCACCTGATCGACGTTCCTCGCCTCACGGTCGTCACCAACTCGGTGCCTGTTGCACAGGTGCTCCATGAGTACGGCCGGGCAGACCAGACGATCATCCTGACCGGCGGAGTTCGGACGCCGTCCGATGCCCTGGTTGGACCCTTCGCCCTGGCGACACTTCGCACGATCCACCTCGACCTGGTGTTCATGGGCGTCCACGGCATGGAGCCGCAGTCTGGCTTCACGACGCCCAATGTCCTGGAAGCGGAGACGGATCGCGCCCTGCTCGAAGCCGGGCGTCGCCTGGTCATCGTGGCCGACCATACCAAGTGGGGCATGATCGGCATCAGCTCGTTCGCCCGGCTCGACCAGGCCGACACCGTGATCACGGACAGCGGAATCCCCCGTGACGCGCGCGAGGTGCTGGGGGCCCGCGTCCGCGAGCTCGTCGTCGTCGAGCCGCGCCCCCTCCGCGACCTGAGCCGGCCGGCCGCCGCTTCGTCGGGCCCGCGCCACGCAGTCGGCGAGGGGGTCCTGGCCCGAACCATGGCCGGCAGCCGCCGGTGATTGCGCCGCTTCGGTGACCAGCGACGGCCTGCCGGCAGACCTGGCCCGACAACCGCACCGACGCTACAACCCCCTGCTCGACGAGTGGGTCCTCGTATCGCCGGACCGGACCAACCGGCCGTGGCGCGGCCGCCAGGAGCCGGCACCCGCTGAGGACCTGCCGCGCTTCGATCCGGGCTGCTACCTGTGCCCGGGCAACAAACGGGCCAACGGCCAGGCAAACCCGGCCTACGGTGGCACCTTCGTCTTCACCAACGACTATGCCGCCCTTCGGCCGGACACCTCGACCGAGACGTTCGAGCGCGGCCTCTTCCGCGCCGAGGGCGAACGCGGCACCTGCCGCGTGCTGTGCTTCTCGCCCCGGCACGACCTGACGATCGCCCGCATGTCCCGGGGGGAGGTGCGCGGCATTGTCGAGGTCTGGGCCGACCAGTCGGTCGAGCTGGGCGAGCGCTACCGCTGGGTTCAGGTGTTCGAGAACCGGGGCGAGACGATGGGCGCCTCGAACCCGCATCCGCACGGCCAGATCTGGGCGGGTAGCGCGCTGCCCGTTCAGGCCGCCCGGGAGGATGCCAGCCAGCAGCGCCACTGGGCCGCGACGGGCCACCGGCTGCTGCTCGATTACGCCGACCAGGAGGCGGCCGGGCCGAGGGTCGTGATCGAGGACGAAGACTGGCTCGTCGTGGTCCCGTTCTGGGCGGTCTGGCCGTTCGAGACCCTGATCATCCCCAGGCATCCGGTAGAGCGGCTATCGGACCTCGACGGATCACGGCGCGACTCCCTCTCCGCCGCCCTCATCGAGCTCCTTGTCCGCTGCGACAACCTCTTCCAGCACCCGTTCCCCTACTCGATGGGCTGGCACCAGGCGCCCTTCGACGGCAATCCCCACGGTCACTGGCAGCTGCACGGCCACCTCTTCCCGCCGCTCCTGCGCTCGGCGACCGTTCGAAAGTTCATCGCCGGCTATGAGCTTCTGGCGGAGACGCAGCGCGACTTCAGCCAGGAGGAGGCGGCCCAGCGCCTGCGGGCGGTGCCGACGGTCCACTACCTGCAGGCAGAGCAGCCCGCCAGTCGCTGATACGCGTTGGCCGTTGTCACCGGCGTCCGAAGGTCCGGCTGGCGCGAATTCTCAGGACAGCCTAAGAATCAGGGTCCAACGTCAGGCCGCAGGGCCCGCGGCCCCACGATGACCTCGCGACCCAAGCACGGGAGAGGCCCGATGACCGAACCGTTCGAGCCGACCGAAACGACCGCGGCTGCCGAACCGACCCAGCACGTCGAACCCGGTGGGGCCTCCTTCTCCGCCACCCTGAACCGACCCGGATTCCTGCGGGTCGGCGTCGTCCTGTCGGCCGGCCTCGTGCTGCTCGTCAGCGCGGCCCTGGCACTGGCGGCCTCGCCCACGCCCACCGGCGGCAGCAACTCCGGGACCACGCCGCCCCTCCCGGGCAAGGCGGACCGCGGTTTCGGCTTTGGTTTCGGCGGTTTCGGCCCCAGCGTATTCGGCGGACCGGGCGGCGGGCTGGACCTGAAGGGCGCCCGGCGCGGCGGCCCCGGTTTCGGCCAGATCTCCATCGCCTCCATCGACCGGACAAGTGACGGCGCCAACGTCGGCCTGAAAACGGACGACGGCTGGACCCGGACGATCGCGGTCGCCGGCAGCACCAGGATCACCAAGGGCGGCCTGACGATCGCGATCGGCGATCTCAAGGTGGGTGACGCAATCCGCTTCGCGGAGACCCGCAATACCGACGGCTCCTACACGATCACCGCCATCCAGGTCGTCGTCCCGCAGGTCGTCGGGACGGTGACCGGGGTCACGGCCGACGGCTTCACCCTGACCAGCCGCAAGAACGCGACATGGACGATCACCGTGACCGGAACGACGAGCTACCTCGTCGGTGGGGCCGCCGGCTCGAAGTCGGACCTGAAGGTGGGGGCCAACGTGGCCGTGGCCGGAACCCAGACCGGCGATTCGGCGCTGACCGCGCTGACCGTACGGATCGAGTTGCCACGGGTGATCGGCAAGGTGACCGCCAAGACCGCCGACACGATCACCGTTCAGCGCCTCGGCGGCGGGACCGCCACGATCCACGTCGGCAGCGGAACGACCTATCGGATCCCCGGCGACACGTCTCCGAGCCTGGCCGACATTGCGGTCGGCGCGGTCATTGGCGCGCAGGGACACCAGCGAGCCGACGGGTCGCTGGATGCCACGGTCGTCCAGGCCGCACCGCGGGCGGGCAGGTGGTTCGGCGATGGGCCCAACAGCCCAAAGGGCCCCAAGACGTCGCCGTCCCCCAGCGCCGCTACGGGCTGAGCTTCACCAGCGCGAGATCGTCGGTCAGGACGCCGCGACCGTCCTTGACCGGTCCGATCGGTCCGCCAATCGGCGCGTAGCCGTCCGCAATGACCACCACGGAATAGGTCCTCCCGGCCGTGAGGCCCAGGACCTCGAACTGGCCATCCGCCGCGCTATCGCTCGTCGACACCAGCTGAGCGGCGTCCGGCTTGCCGAGCCAGGTGGCGGGATCGGTTCCGGGCTTGAGGAAGAAGATCACCGCACCGGCGATCGGCTTGCGACTGTCAGCATCGACAACCCGGCCGGCCACGCTGGCCGAAGTCGTCGCGGTCGCCGCACCCACCACGGTTTCCGCGCGGCTGGCCTGGCGGAGGGTGGGTCCCACGAACATCTCGACCACGTAGTCGCCGTCGGGCAGCCCGCGGTCTGATCCCACGCCGGTGGCAAGGCAGCCGCCCGCCTCGCCAGCTTTGCTCTGCGTGATGGCGCGATAGATGATGTCGCCGTTCATCCGCCATTGGCTCAGGATGTCCTCGCCGGTCGCCAGCCCGGCCTCCTTGAAGACCGCCACGATCTGGCGGGCCCCGGTCGCGTAGGTCGACATCTTCGTCGTCACCGGGCATTGGCTCGGGTCAGTCGTCCAGCTGTCGAGCTGGAGGCTCTCGCGGCCCGTCCCATCGACGTAGTACTTGGTAGGCGGAGCGGGGTTCCCGGCCTTGGCGGCATCGATCAGCGGCTTGACGAGATTGATCGGCCGGATGAAGGAGTAGCCACCCACGTCGTCGGGGCCCCGGCTGGGGATGCCCACCAGTTGGCCGGCGTCGTTGGCCGCGAGACCTCCGGAGTTGCCGTGGCTGACGACGGCGTCCGTCTTGACCCAGGCCCGCTGGCCGATGCGATCGTCGCCAAGGAAGCCGGAAACCTCGCCTGCGCTCAGACTGACGGTGTCGCCACCGATACCCGGGAAGCCGACAATGGTCATGTGGTCGCCGACGCGAAGCACGTCCGAGTCGCCGAGCTGCAAGAACGGCAGGTTGAGGGTGCCCGGGAGGATCGCCGAGCCGTCGTAGTTGCGGTCGATCTTGATCACCGCCGCGTCGAGGTAGCCGTCCGCCAGGACCACCGTCGCCCGATACGTTGGCACCGGCGGCTTGTCCTCCGCGGTCACCATGGCTATGACCAGCGACTCTGGTTCGACTGCCGGGACGGGATCGCCCTCGTACAGGCCGCGACCCGGCGCGTTCGGCTTGGCCACGTGGGCATTGGTCAGGATCAGGCCGTCAGCCGAGATGATCGTGCCTGAGCCCCAGCCGTAAACGGATTCCGCGCCTGCGACAGTCGTTGTCAGCATGATCTGTGTCGTCGACGAGATGAGCGCCGCTGGGCCCGTCGCCCCGGCGGCCTGGACCGGCGCCACTCCGCCGATCGATGCCGTGAGCGTGTTCGCTCCACCGGCCAGACTGATCGCCCGGGTTTCGGTGGCCACTCTGGCCACGGTGGCCGGGGCGGAGCCAGTTGTGGTCCGCTCCGCCAGGCCGCGCGCAAACCGCTCGAATGCCGGCAGGGCGGCGGCGATCTTGTCCCGCGGCGCCTCGAGCACCGCCACCAGGATGCGACGGCCGGCGGTGAAGTACTGCTCGTTCGTCTCGATGACGACCGGCACGCCACCACTGCTCTTGTCGACGAATGCGTAGCGGACACGGTACGTCGCGATGGTCCCAAGCGACGCCGGGCCCTCGTCGATGGGGGCGAAGCTGTCAAGGAGCTGACGGCGATCGCGCAGCCGGCGGGTCGCGGCGTCGCCCAGAGCCGTGCCGGCAGGGCTGGTGAGCGCAGCCACGCCATATCGCAGGTTCGGGTCGCGCGGATCGTAGGCGGCAAGCAGCGTGTCGCCAATGCCGGGCAGCACGATCCAGGACGTCGGCACGTCGACGGAGACGCCGCCTTGGTCGACGCGCTTGGTGTCCTGCTGCACGGACGTCCGCAGGAGCAGGCCCAGGACCAGCGCGATCGCCGTGACGACGACGACTGCCGCGAACGAGCCCGCCTCACGGCTGTCCCGGGTGCGCCGAAAGGTCATCGTTCCTGTTGTCATGGGTGGCTCACGTGGTCGCCGCGTTGGACGCTTCGGCCGCGGCGAGCTCGCCGGCCATCAGGCGCGACAGTACGGCGGTCACGACGATTGCCAGCACCGCAGCCAGGGCCAGGCCGATCCAGGGAGCAATGGCGTCGAGCGGCCCACCCAGGCCGCTGCCGCCGGTGTTGGTGCGGAGGAAGAAGAACAGGCCGTTGAGCACGGCGGCAAGCGAAACCCCCAGCGGCATCCACCAGATCGGACGGTCCTCGAGCTTCTGGCGGCCGAGGAAATAGCCCATGACCCCTGCGAAGCCCGCATGAGCCAGGGCGGTCACGACGATTCGGACAGTTCCGTTTCCCAGGTCCACTCCACCCGAGCCCACGACGAAGGCGACGTTGAGCGCGGTCGCGAAGCCCAGCCCGACCGCCGTGGCGTAGATCACGCCGTCCGTGCGCTCGTCGAACTCGCGCGAGTTGTAGACAGAGAGGCGCAGGCTCAGGTACTTGAGGCCCTCCTGGGTGAAGCCCACGAGGAGGATGGCGCCGAGGAGCTGCACGAGCGGCGAGCCGCGCAGCCATGACCCGACATCGAAAACCTGGTCGACGAGAGGAATGGCGACCGCGCTCGCGACGAAGGCTCCGAGCAGGAAAACGCCCAGGACCATCGTCCGCGGCTCCGGCTCGAGCCGATCCCGGCGATAGAAGAAGCCCAGCCAGATGGCCGCCGGAATGAGAGCCAGGACGATGCCGAGCAGCACCAGCCCAGTGCCTTCGAGGTGAGGCTTCAGGACGGCGTCGATGGCGTAGGCCAGCACCACGAAGGCGGCCAGCAGCAGGATCGAGGCAACGTCCGCGTGCCACTTGCCCTGTCGCTTGCGGGTGGCGCGCTGATAGTGGAGGTCGCAGAAGGAGTACTGGCCGATGGTGTGGGTGGCCGGCTCGTCGCAGACCCTGCAGGTGCCCGTGGGAGAGCCTCCCGCTCTTCGGACGGACGCGCGGATTGGGCCCGCGTCGGGCGCTCATGCTGGGTGCGCGACTGAGACGTGTCAATACTCGTACCGCTTTGACGCGTGGACTGACGCGCGATTGTGGCGCTCCGGCGCCCCGTCAATCGCTGGTCAATGGTCCTTAGGGCGAAGATTGGTCTGAGGCGCTACCGAAACAGGAGATCAGCATGGCCACCAAGGCGACGGGAACCTTCCACAACACCGGCTGGAACGAGGAGACCTACCAGAAGCTCGACGGCAAGGCCAAGCTCACCCGGGCGACCATCGAGCAGGACCTCAGCGGCGGCATCGCGGGCAAGGCCTCGTGGGTCTCGCTGATGTGCTATCGGACCGACGGGACAGCCGCCTACAGCGGCCTCATGCGGGTGGTCGGGCGGATCGGCAAACGGGCGGGCAGCTTCGTGCTGGAGACGAGCGGGACGTTCGACGGCACGAAGGCGCGCACGAAATGGACGGTCGTCCCGGACTCTGGCACGAAGGGGTTGCGCGGGCTGCGTGGCAAGGGGACGTCCGTCGCCCCGCACGGGCCCGACGGGACGTTCAGCCTCAACTACGAGCTCGGCTAGGCGTCGTCCTTGAGGTCCCGGGCCCGGATCTTGTCGGGTACGAGGCGGATCACGACGCGCGGCTCCTCGTAGCTCGCGGCGAACGCGTCCGCCTCGTCTGGGCCCATGTAGCGGGTGGCGGTTCGGCGGACCACGTCGTGAAAACCGTCCGTCGAGAGGGTCGCCCGGCCGGAGACGTCGATCCCGCGGTAGGGGATCGTCTGTTCGGCGATAACGAGGCTGGCCCGGGGGTCGCGCTCGAGGTGCTTGACCTTGCCCTCGGAGACGCCGCCGGTCCAGACGTTGAAACCGCCCTCACGCCACTCGTGCCAGACCGGCGATAGCATCACGCTGCCGTCGCGCCGGTAGGTCGCCAGGACGGCGACGATGGGCAGCACCAGCAGGTCGCCCAGGTCGTCCAGGCTGAGGTTGGTTCGCATCGCGCTGATGGTCGCACGCCGAGGCCCTCCGCAGTGGCGCGGCGGTAGGATGCGTGTCGATATCCTCGCCTGCGCCTCGTCATAACTGGGAGTGTTCTCATGGGCGCCATCTCGCCGGCACATCTCATCCTGATCCTCGTGATCGCCCTGCTCGTGCTTGGTCCGGGCAAGCTGCCCGAGACGGGTGCCGCCCTCGGGCGCGCCGTTCGGGGCTTCCGTGACGCGGTCGAAGGCAAGGACCCACCGGCGGCAGAGGCATCCGAGGCGGGCGACCCACTCGACGGGGATCCGAAGTAGGGACAGCTCGCCGCCATAGATCGCGCCGATGGTCGACACCCAGAGGTCGGTCGCCTGGCTGAAAGACGGCATCGTCGGCATCGAGTTCGCCGACGTCACGCTGTCCGCGAATTCGCTGTCCGCGTCCGGCGTTGCGATCGCGGCCGACCCGTTGCCTTACCGCTGTGATTACACGCTGGAGACCGGCGACCGATTCGTGACCAGCGGGTTGAAGGTCGCGACCCACGGCCAGGGCTGGAGCCGAACGCTCGACCTGCGCCGCGACGCGACCGGCGAGTGGACGGCCGAAACCACCGTTGACGGCGAGTCGGACCTTCCGCCGCCCGGTGGGGACATGACGCTGGTCCGCGGCGCTCTCCACTGCGATCTCGCCTGGTCACCTTTGACCAACTCGATGCCGGTTCTTCGAGAGGGCTTCCTGGATCGCCCCGCGAGTCGCGATTTCCTGATGGCCTGGGTATCGCTGCCGGATCTGGGCGTCCGGCCGTCACGCCAGCGGTATACGGCCGGGCCGGACGTTCGCACGACTGGATTGGTGCGCTACGACAGCCTGGACAGCGCCTTTACTGCTGACCTGACCTTCGATCGCGACGGACTCGTGACCGACTATCCGGGACTGTGCCACCGGCTCGGGTGAGCCGGAGCAAGCTATTGGTCTGAGGGAGGGTGGCGTGGGCGACGAGGACGTTCAATCGGCGAACCAGCCTTCGAGCCCGGCCACCCCTGCGCCGCCAACCTCCCAGTGGCACGTACCCTCGGCACCTGCACCGCCAACCCGAGGGCCGCGGATCAGTGCACGGCGATGGCTAGGGGCGTCGGTCGTCGGCGTGGTCGCCTGGCTTACCGCAAGCGTCGCCATCACCCTGTCTGTCCGCGTCGGCAACGCATCTGGATTGATCGGGTTCGTCGCGGGTAGCTGGGTGACGGGTCGTCTCGCGGGCGCGGCCGGATGGCGCCAGTGGCTCCTGGCGGGCGCCCTGACCTTCCTCGCAGTCGTGGTGCTGACTGCGGTTCTCCTCTTCCTCGGTACCCTGCTGCCGCGATGACCGCGCCAACCAACCTGGCGACCGAGCACGAGTCGAGGGAGTGGCTCCGGCGGTAGGACTCGAACCTACGACCAAGCGGTTAACAGCCGCCCGCTCTACCACTGAGCTACGCCGGAGCGAGGGACCGCCGAAGGCGGCCGGGGGGCGGCCGTGGGCCGCGGGCGACAGGATATCAGAGGGTGTTCGCCGTCCTCCTCACGCCGTCGGCGAGTCCGCCTCGAGTGCCTCGCGATACCGTTCCAGCGCGGCCTTGTCCGCTCGACCCAGCGCCTGGGGTTGGCGCAGCGCGTCGGCCAGGTCGGGCTCGCGTTCTTCGGCGGTCGTGGGCCCCTGGGCCTTCTTCCAGGCGTTGAGTCCGCCCTCCATGACGTGGATCCGGTCGGCTGGAAAGCCGGCCGCCCGAAGCAGCCACATCAGGCTTTCGGCCCAGCGATCCGCGCCGCGGTCGTCGTACAGGACGATCCGGTCACCGTCAGCAACCCGCCAGCGGCGCAGCGCGGCAATGATCCGGTCCGGGTCTGGCTCGTGGCCGTCCACCGAGGTCAGCTCGCCGGGGTTGGCGAAGGTGGCACCGGGAATATGGCCACGCGGCCAAGTCCGCCGGTCCCGCGAAACGTGGACGAGGCGAACAGCCGAATCTTCCAGGTGATCGCGCAGCCAATCCACGCTGATCCGATCGCCCGCCACCGGCGCCGATGCTGGGCGCGCCGCCCGGGATCTCTTTGCCGCCATTGGCCGATCCTAGCCGCCCGTCCGCGATACTGCGAGCCATGCCGCCGGTCCCCTCCCCGCTCATCTCGCCCGAGACCCTCGCGCAGCGATTGGGCGACCCGAGTCTCCGGATCGTCGATTCCCGCTGGTACCTGGGACGGCCCGGCGACGGCCGGCGAGCGTACGAGGCCGGCCACATCCCCGGCGCGGTCTTTGTCGACATCGACTCGGACCTTACGGCCCCAACCGGCCCTGGCCGGCATCCCATGCCTGAGGCGGCGGCCTTCGCACGCCGCATGGGCGAGGTGGGCATCGGGAGCGCGAACGACGTCGTGGTGTACGACGACGTCGGTGGCTGGGTGGCTTCGCGCTTGTGGTGGATGCTCGAGGATCTCGGACACTCGCGCGTGGCCGTTCTTGACGGGGGCTACCCGGCGTGGCTGGCGGCAGGCCTGCCGACGACCACCGAGATCAAGCCGCTACCCGAGGCGCGGTTCGTGCCCGCCCGGACCTTCTGGCGGCGGGTCATCGACCGCGACACGCTGAAGCCACGGCTCGGCGAGGTGCTCCTGCTCGATGCGCGCGCCGGGCCGCGCTACCGGGGCGAGTCGGAGCCGATCGACACCGTCGCGGGTCACATCCCGACGGCCGTCAGCGCGCCATCAACGGAGAACCTCGCGCCCGACGGGAGGCACCTTTCGGCGAAGCAACTGCGGGCGCGATTCAAGGCCTTGGGCGCCGAGGCCGAGGGCCCGGGGCGTGAGGGCAAGGCCGTTCCCGAGGTCGTGACGTCCTGTGGTAGCGGCATCACCGCCTGCCACAACGCGCTGGCGATGCGGATTGCCGGCCTGCCCGACCCGATCCTCTACCCCGGGTCGTACTCCGACTGGACTCGCGCCGGTCACGCGGTGGCGACTGGATCGGAGCCCGGGGAGCGGCCGGCCTGACGGCCTGACGGACCGAACCTGATAAGAGGGCGCTCACTGCGCTCAAACCCCCAGTGCAGAGCACCGCGTCACCATCGCGCCTATGGCCGCACGGGTTCGGTCGGTCGACCGCGGAGCGACTCGTGCCCGCGCGATTGTGGCTGAGCTGGGTCGCGAGCTCCACGAAGCCCGGGTCGATCGGGCCATCAGTCTCGCAGAGCTTGGCCGCGTGGCCGATCTATCACCGTCCCAGATCAGTCGGATAGAACGCGGCGTGATACGAAATCTCGCGATCCCCACCGTCGCCCGACTGCTCGCCGCAGTCGGCCTCGAGATTACGGTCCGCGCCTACCCGGCCGGCGAGCCAATCCGCGACGCGGCCCACGCCCGCCTGCTTGCCTCGTTACGCGGGCGCCTCCATCGATCGCTTGCCTGGCGCACGGAGGTGCCGCTCCCGATTCAGGGCGATCTGCGTGCGTGGGATGCCGTGATCGGTGGGCACGGCTGGCGAGCCGGAGTCGAATGCGAGACGCGGCCGCGGGATCTGCAAGCCCTCGAGCGGCGGCTCGCGCTGAAGCAACGCGACGGGGGTATGGACTTCATCATCCTGCTGCTTCGGGACTCCGCCCACAATCGCGACCTAATGCGGAGCGCCCCAGGGTTATTGGACCGGTTCCCCGTGCGAGGAATGCGGGCCCTCGAGCTGTTGGCCGCCGGCGTCAGTCCGGGCGGTGACGCCCTTGTGCGGCTCTAAGCTCTCGCGTGGTTCGCCGGCAATCGGGCTTGCATCTGGCGGCACAAACGGGGTTCATCGAGGGCTCCGGGACCGCGTGGGACCCGAACCTTTGCACCTGACGACACGATTCCGCCGAATTCCGCCGAATGCGAGGATCCCAGCGGGACTCGCGGGCGGGCGAGGTCCCGGAAGGCACGCTTGTGCCTCCCGATGCAACAAGCCTGGACTATGTGCCCTGTGGTGCAGTAAATCGGAGGGATTGGGTGGGCGAGGGGCCTACTCGAGGTAGTCCTTGAGCTTCCTCGAGCGGGACGGGTGACGCAACTTACGCAGCGCCTTGGCCTCGATCTGGCGGATCCGCTCGCGCGTGACGTTGAACTCCTTGCCCACTTCCTCGAGGGTCCGGGCACGCCCGTCCTCGAGGCCGAAGCGGAGCTGCAGCACCCGCCGCTCGCGACCGGTGAGCGAGTCCAGGACCGCTTCCACCTGCTCCTTGAGCAGTTGGTGTGAGGCGGCCTCCGCCGGGGCAAGCGCCCCGCGGTCCTCGATGAAGTCGCCCAGGTGGGAGTCTTCCTCCTCGCCGATCGGCGTCTCGAGCGAGACGGGCTCCTGCGAGACCTTGATGATCTCGCGCACCTTCTCCGGCGTGACCTGGACCTCCTGGCCCTTGGACATCGCCTCCGCGATTTCCTCGACCGTCGGTTCGCGGCCCAGCTCCTGCAGGAGCCCACGCGAGACCCGGATCAGCCGGTTGATCGTCTCCACCATGTGGACGGGGATGCGGATCGTCCGTGCCTGGTCGGCGATCGCGCGCGTGATGGCCTGCCGGATCCACCACGTCGCGTAGGTGGAGAACTTGTAACCCTTCTCGTAGTCGAACTTCTCGACCGCCCGGATGAGGCCGATATTGCCCTCCTGGATCAGGTCCAGGAACGACATCCCCCGGCCGATGTATTTCTTGGCGATCGACACGACCAGCCGCAGGTTGGCGCTGGTCAACTGCTCGCGCGCATCGCGCCCGATCCGCACCAGCTCGCCCTTGCGATGGGCGAGCTTGGTGTTCTTGGGCACTTCCGGGTCGTAGCCCATCCGCTTGAGGAGATCGGCATCGCGGCCGTTCGCCACCCAGCGCTCCATGGCCACGAAGGCGACCTGGTCGCGGGACCAGTCATAGATCGCCCGCAGCCCCACGTTGTCGCGCGAGTCGAGGTCGCCGTTGTGGACGGCGAGATAGGCCCAGTCGAGCAGCGCGAGGAAGGGCTCCGGCGCGGGTTTGCTGTTGTACGCCTCGAGCAATTTGCGCGCCTCCTTGAGGAGGTGCTTGGTGCCTTCGGACTGGGCGTCACGGCCGGCTCTGATGAGATGGAAGTCGGGCGTGGCCACGAGCAGGTCCTTGGACGACTTGTCGGAGATCGCCTCGCGCACCATCGTGTGCGCCTCGGGACCGAGCGGCAGCCGGTGCTGCGGCTTCGCCGTCCGGGTCTTGGACTCCGTGTTGTGGAGGGTCCACTCGTGGAGCGAAACGATGCCCTTGTGGGGCTCGTCGACGAGCTGCTCCCCGAGCTCGATGGCCTTGGCCAGGACGACCTCTTCCTCGGCGGTCAGCAGGGCGACCTTGCCGATCTCCTTGAGGTACATCCGGACCGGATCGTCGATCCCGATCATGTCGGCCGAAAGCGCCTCCAGCTCTTCCGCGGAGGGCTCTTCTAGCTCGGCGGCATCGAGCTTGGCGGGGGCGTCGACGGGCAGCTTCGATTCGACCGGCTCGCCGTCGGCGTCGACGACTTCCACGCCCAGGTCGGCCGCCCCTTCGGGGGCCTCGGGACCCAGCTCGATATCGTCGTCTTCGGCGTCTTCGGCGGCGGGTGCGGGCGCGGTGGCCCCGGCCCTCGCGGGCCGGAGATTGGCGAGTTTGGCCTCCTCGACGTCGGCCCGGCCCCTTCGGGGGCGAGTGAGCACGGCCTCGACGAGTTGCTTGTCGAGCGGGTCAGGCATGGTGTTCCTCCTGCGCGAGGGTGATGCGCGTGTGGGTTCGGTTGCTGGTTCGGTGGTTCATCAGGTTCGTGCCAGCTGCCGCGCGAAGTAGCGGGTCTGGTCGCGCCGTCGATCGAGTGACCGGCGCATTTCGTTGAGCTGGCGCAGCTCGATAAGCAGGCGGTCGATCGCGGGCCGGTCGGCATCGCGCTCTGCCTCGCCCAGCGCCTCCTGGGTGAATTCGGTTCGCTGGCTGAGCTGGTCCTCCTCGAGGTCCAGCAGGAGCCGCTCGATCTCGTAGTCCACGTCGGACTGCTGCAGGTCGCGCGAGCTCGGCCCGTCCAGTGCATACAACGCCCGGGCGAGGGCGGCTGTTTCGTCGTCGAGACCGGCGATCAGGACCGCCGAGTCGAACGGCGGGTGGATGCCCTGGTCGTTCGGCTCACGCTGCCGGGCGATCGCCCGGAAGAGCTCCCGCGCGACCGTCGATGGCAGCTGGCCCGGCTGCAGCCGCTCCACGACCCGGAGCTGCTCGTCGGGCAGCAGCAGCATCAGCCGCAGCAGGTCGCGCTCGCCCTTGGCGATCGCACGGAGGATGTCCGCGACCGGCAGCGCGTCCGGCGACGAGGTCACCGAATCGGCCGTGATCCGGCCGGCGTCCACACGGGCCTCCGACCGGGAGGGCGTCCGGACGGGCTGATGGAGAACCTCCAGCAGGACCCGCTCCTCCACCCCGCTGACCTGGCGAACGCGACCCAGGTAGGCGTCGCGCATGACGGGGTTCGGGACCGCGCGTACCGTCGGCATGACGGCGGCGACAAAGCGCGATTTGCCGCTCGGCGTCTTGAGGTCGAACTGGCGAGCATGGAAGTCGATCAGGTAGTCGACGATCGGCTCGGCCGTCCGGACCTCCTCGCGCCAGCGATCCGGTTCGGCGCGCACGACCTCGTCGGGGTCCTTGCCATCCGGCAGCCGGACGACCCGGACCTCGTCGAGCTCGACACCGCTGTCGTCGGCCGCCAGCTGGCCGATCAGGCCCTCGAGAGCCTGGACACCGAACGTGCCCGCCTTCTCGCCGGCCGGGTCCACGTCGTAGGCCAGGGCGATCCGCTTCGCATAGCGAGTCAGGAGCGCAACCTGGCCGGGGGTCAGGGCCGTGCCCAGTGATGCAACGACGTTGTTGAAGCCGGCCTGGTGGGCCATCAACGCGTCGGTGTAGCCCTCCACGATCACCGCCTGGCCCGTTTTGCGAATGGCACCCTTGGCCCGGTCAATCAGATAGAGCGTTCGGCTCTTGTCGAACAGCGCGGTGGCCGGGGAGTTGAGGTACTTCGGACCGCGGTCGCGGCTTTCGTCCCCTTCGGCCACCAGGATGCGGCCGCCCAGCCCGACCGGCCCGCCGTTCTGATCCCGGATCGGGAAGATCACCCGCTCGCGGAACTTGTCATATGCGCCGCGGCCGCTTTGGCGTGGCGACGTGAGGCCAACCTCCGCCAGCTCCTCCGGCCGGATCTGGCGCCGCTCCTGGAGCGCTCGGCTCATCGTGTCCCAGCCCGCCGGGGCCCAGCCCAGCTGGAACATCTCGATGGTGTGGTCGTTGAACCCGCGCCCATGCAGGTAGTCCAGGGCCGGCTTGCCAACCTTCGACCCAGTCAGCACGGCGTGGTAGAAGGCGATCGCCGCCTCCATGACCTCGCGCAGGCGGGCCTTTCGGACGTCGTCGCGGCGGGTCCGCTCGTCGAGCTCCACTCCGGCCCGACCGGCCAGCAGCTTCAGCGCCTCGGGGAACGGCAGGCTGTCGCGCTGCATGACGAAGCTGAAGACGTCGCCGCCCAGCCCGCAGCCGAAGCAGTGCCAGGTATCCCTGGCCGGGGTAACGACGAACGACGGCGTCTTCTCGCCGTGGAAGGGACAGAGGCCCTTGTAGGTGGTCCCCGCCTTCTTCAGGCTGACCGTTTCGCCGACCACGTCGACGACGTTCAACCGACTCTTCACTTCGGCTGCAACGCCGACCGCCAAATTCAACCTCCGCCGGCTCCCGCCTGCCGCGCAGTGCCCGGTTTCTGCCCGGCCACTCCGGACCGCTCCGCACTCCCCCGCCAAAAGGAGCCGAACATGACTGCAGGCGTGTCAAGTCTTGACACGCCTTTTAGGCCTGAATCTTACCCCATCAGAGGGGGCTTGACAACCCCTTGTCAATACCCATGAGGAGTATTCGGGGCAGGCCGTGCCGGGTGCTCGGCGCGCCCACACCCGTCGGGGTTAGCTCGGCAGGCTGAACCAGAACCGGGTCAGTCCGTCGCGCGACTCCGCGCCCACCCTGCCGCCGCCCGCTTCGACCAGCTGCCGCACGATCGCCAGTCCGATTCCCGCGCCGCCGCGCAGGACGTCGCGCGATTTGTCGACGCGGTAGAACCGCTCGAACACGTGCGGCAGGTCGGCCGCCGGGATGCCCTCGCCGCTGTTCGAGACGGATACCAGGACTTCCCCACCCTCGCGGCGGCCGCGGACGTCGATGGAGCCGCCCGCCGGCGTATAGCGGATCGCGTTCTGGAGCAGGTTGCCCAGGATCTGGGCGACCCGGTCGGCGTCGGCCCTCGCCGGCAGCGCGTCGGGAACGTCGAGCTCGAGCACCAGGCCGCCGGCCCGCATGGCGGGCTGGGCAAGCTCGACCGCCGCCCGGATGGCCCGCCCAACGTCGAGCTGGACGGCCACGGCCGGCCCCGCGACGTCACCTTCGGCCAGCGTGTCCAGCGACCGTGACAGCCGGACGAGGCGGTCGACCTCCTCGAGCAGCGACTCGAACGTCGTCTGATCGGGCGCGATCACGCCGTCGCGCAACGCCTCGAGATAGCCCTTGAGGTTGGTCAGCGGCGTCCGCAGCTCGTGGGCGGCATTGGCGATGAACTCGCGCCGCATCCGTTCCTGCTCCTCGAGCGACGCCGCCATCTGGTTGAACGAGTCCGCCAGGCTGACGATCTCCTGCGGGCCGCCGGGCGGAATGCGCGCCCCGAACTCCCCGTGGGCGACCCGGCGGGCCGCCGCTTCCATCTCCCGCATCGGGCGGGCCAGGCGCGGCCCCAGGAACGCCGCGAGGCTCACTGCCGCAATCACCGCCACCCCGGCACTGACGAGCACGACCTTGACGACCGAGCCCTCGAACATCGACTGGGCTGCGGCGGTCGGCTCGCCCCGAACCGCCATCAGCTCGGCGAAGCTCATGCCCCCGACGACGATCACGCCGATCGCCATGATCGCCATGGCCACAGCCGACACGACGATGGCCGCGGCGGCGATCCGCAGGCCGATCCCGCCCAGGCGCCCCGTCACGACGGACCCGTCGATTCCGCGGCCGGAGCTGCCCGATAGCCGATCCCGCGGACCGTGGCGATGTAGCGCGGCCGATCAGCATCGTCGCCCAGCTTGTCTCGCAGTCGCCCGATGTGGACGTCGATGGTCCGATCCAGCACGTCCGCCTCGTCCTGGCCATAGACGGCGTCGAGCAGCTGGTCGCGCGACAGGACGCGCCCGTCGGCCTTGAGGAGGGCCGTGAGGAGGCGGAACTCGGCCACCGTCAGGGGCACCGGGCGGCCGCCGATCGTCGTCTCGTGTCGTTCAGGATCGAGCACCAGGTCACCGTGGCGGAGCGGCGCGCGCGCCGGGCCAGGCGCGCCCAACGCGGGCTCCGCGCTGCGGTCGAGGACCCGCTTCACGCGCAGGACCAGCTCTGCCGGCGAGAAGGGTTTGGGCAGGTAGTCGTCCGCCCCGGCCGACAGGCCGGCGATCCGGTCGCCGGTCGTGCCACGCGCGGACAGCACGATGATCGGCGTGCGGTCCGTCCGCCGGACGGCGCGGATGACGGCCATGCCGTCGATCTCCGGCAGCATCAGGTCGAGGATGACGAGGGCCGGCATCTCGTCGGCGATGGCGGCCAGAGCGCGGGGGCCGTCGGTCGCCTCGATGACCCGGTACCCCTCCCGCTCGAGGTACATCCGGACCAGCCGAACGATCTTGGCGTCGTCGTCGACGACGAGGATGGGGCCGGCACTCGTCACGCCGTCATCCTAGGTCCGACGGGGCACATACCAGCACCGTAGCCGCTGCTCGTGACAGGTCCGTGTCGGCCGGCCCGGAAAGCCGACAGCCGGTCGTGCGTCGTTGGGGTGACGACACTCGACCGGCTGTCCTGCTGCGGTCTTCACCCACGTATAGCGGGAAACGTCCGCGCGCCGTCAGGTTAGCGAGTCGGGCGTCGCCGGCGTGCAATGGACGCGCTGCAGGTTCGGCCGCCGTGCTTGCAGATGTCTTGCAGCACCCGATCAACCGCCGACAAGGGGCCCCTGCGCCACATGTCTCGCCGGACGCATTACCGCCGCGCCGATGACCACCGCCGCAAGGGCGGCCCCGACCGCGCACACGCCGAACAGCGCCCGCAGGCCCAGTGCCGCGCCCAGCTGCCCGCCGATCGTCGAGCCGAGAATGGTCCCCACGCTGAATGCCGTGCCGGAGTAGATCCCCTGGGCGGTGGCCTGCAGCCGCGGCGGCGCGGATCGCGCCACGTAGGTCACCGTGCCGACGTAAAAGAAGGCGAACCCGACCCCGCCCAGCGGCATCATCAACAGGACGAACGTGACGCTCGGGCTCAGCGCGAAGCCTGCCGTGCGGACGGCGAAGGCGACCACGCCGACGACGACCAGCCACTCCGGCCGCACCCGACGGACGGTGCGGTCGAACGAGAACATCAGCGGCACCTCGACCAGCGCACCAAGTGCCCAGGCCAGGCCGACCACCTCGGCCGGCGCTCCGAGCGACAGCAGGTGGATCGAGAAAAACGTCGTGACCGCCGCGACCGCCGTCCAGAGCAGGATCGAGCCCGCGAGGAAGAGCGCCATGCGACCCTGACGCAGCAGGCCCAGGACCTCGGCGGACGTGACGCGGATGAGCCGCCGCCCGCCGCGGGTGGCGCCGCCGAGTAGCGCCCAGCCCGCCAGGCCCACCAGGGCGAACCCAGGAACCTCGACGAGGAACAGACTCGCCGGACCAAGGCGGTCGATCAGGCCGCCGACCGCCAGCGACACGACAATGAAGCCGACCGAACCCCACGCGCGCGCCCGTCCGAAGCGGTCGCGATCGGGGCCGAGCAGGTCGACCGTCCGGCTGTCGAGCATCGGGATGATCCCCGAGCCGGACGCGGCGGTGCCGACCACCGCGACGGCGATCAGCGCCGGATCCCGAACGACGCCGAGGAGGGCGGCAGACGCCGCCGTGGCGAGGCCGGCCAGGGCGAGAGCGCCGCGGACCGACCCGAGCTGGTCGACGAACGCGCCCCACACCGGGGCCGCGGCGAGCGCGACTGCCGCCTGGAGCGCGGTCAGCAGCCCGATCGACTCGACCGACAGTCCGATCGACTGGTAGTAGACGGCGATGTACGGGAAGAACGAGCCGATCGACCCGAACAGGATCAGATAGACGACGGCCGGGCGAGCAACCGAAGCCGCCCTCGGCGGGGCGTCAGCCACGCCTCAGGCCGGACGGCGCTCGAGCGCGATGAGCGACAGCAGCTCGTAGGCCAGGTTGGCGGCCAGAAACGCAGTCTGGCCGGCGGGATCGTAGGCGGGGATGACCTCGACCACGTCCGCACCCACCAGGCGCACACCGCGCAGGGCTCGCACGATCGCGAGGGCGTCGTGGGCAGAAAGACCGCCCGGCTCGGGCGTACCGGTGCCGGGCGCGAAAGCCGGGTCGACGACGTCGATGTCGAAGCTCACGAACGCCGGCCGATCCCCCACCCGATCGAGAATCGCCGCCGCGGTCCTGGCCGGCCCGCGAGCGAGCACGTCCTCCGTGGTCAGGTACTCGAGGCCCAGCTCGGTCCGGAGCCCGGTCCAGTCCTCACGGTCGTAGATCGGTCCGCGCAGGCCGATCTCGATGGAGTGCGCGGTGTCGACAAGGCCTTCCTCGATCGCCCGCCGCATCCACGTTCCGTGGTTGTATTTCTCGCCGAAGTAGCTGTCCCAGGCGTCGGTGTGCGAGTCGAAGTCGATGACCGCGACCGGCCCTCGCGACCGCGTCGCGCGCAGGTGCGGCAGCGTGCAGGCGTGGTCACCGCCGATGAGCAGCGGCACGACCCCGGCCTCCACGATCGGCGCGACGGCCTGCTCGATGGCCTCGTAGCTACGCTCGGTGTAGCCGGGCACGATCGACACGTCGCCGAAGTCGACACAGGACAGGATGTCGAACGGCTTGACGTCGAGGTTCGCGTTGTAGGGCCGCAGCATGACGCTCGCCGCGCGAACTGCATTTGGCCCGAACCGGCCGCCGACGCGATAGGTCACTCCCGTGTCGAACGGTACCCCGACAATGGCTACGTCGACGTCCTCGACGGTTCGGACAAACGGCAGTCGGGCGAACGTCGACGGCCCCGTGAAACGGGGCGACTTCATCGAGTCCTCTGGCACGTAGCGCGGCATTCCCGAAGGGTACGCGCGTCCGGGGCGTTCCTGGTCACGTTGGACGCGCACGGTCCGAGCCCCGGAGTCGGGCGCACGTCCCGAGCCCCGGAGTCGGGCGCACGTCCCGGCCCCCAGCCGCGCCCGATATCGCACTGATCGATGCTGTAGGCACGAGATCCGTCCACAAGATCCCCTTGTGGCCGCCGCCATCGATGGGGGCGATGCCACGGCGTTCGAGCGGCGATAAGCCCAACGCAGAGGCCGGAGTGCGCAGCCTTGTCAACGCGCTCCCGCTCGCAGCATCGATGGGTGCGATTGCCCGCTGGACAACCCCCTGGTCAGCGCCTTACGCGTCCGCAGGGGCAGCGAGAGGCCCCGGTGGCTATGCCACCGGGGCCAGCTCAGCGCGGGGACAACTGCGTTACCGCGCGGCGGTTGCCGCCTGCAGCGCAGTCCGGGCCTTGGCCGGGTTGTCGGTGATGAAACCGACGCTGATGTCGTTGCCCTTCATGCCGAGCGCGGTGATGCCCTCGACATTCACGCCGGCGTCGGCGAGACGGCGGGCGGCCTTGGCCAGCGACCCCACCTGGTTCGGCAGCGAGGTCTCGACGATCTCGCTTTCGCTGAACTTCGCCTTGACCTCACCCAGCGCGGTCCGAGTGGCCGCGTCGTTGTCGGTGGTGATGGCCAGCTTGCCGCTCGAACCGCAGTTCGTGCCAACTGCGGACGTCAGGTTGACACCCTTCTTGGCGATCGCCTCCGTGACAAGGGCGAGTGTGCCGGGGTTGTTCTCGAGCTCGATCAGGAACGCGTTCATCGCATCCTCCTCGATACGCGGGCCCGTCCGAGGGGGCCGGTTGCCTGCTCGAGGGCGGGTCGGTGGACCGCCAAGTCTACTCCTGTCCACCGTCCGCACCCTTTCCGGCCTAATCGGGCCCACCGCCGGGCGGGCCAACCGTCGCCGCGGGACCGCGCAGAAACTGGCCAACCACCCAACCCAGGAACGAGCCAACGAACGCGAAAACGACAGCAACAAGCGGGGCAGCCGGAAGCCCCGGCCTGATCTCGAAAATGGGGATCCACATGCCAACCAGCAATCCCCATAGCCACGGCCTCCGGCCGGCAACGGCGGCAATCGCGGCCGACACCGTGAACAACGCCCCGACCGAGACCGCCGTGTCGTCCCAGGTCGGGCGCGAGTCGATGAACGCGATGATCAGGCCGGCGGCGATCGCGGCCGCGACGAGCCAGCGTTCGCGCCGGCTCACGATGCGGCCACCCGGGTGTCGCGCGGCGCACCGGGCAATCCGAGCGAGGCGATGACAACCACGATCGTAACTATGGCGATCAACCCGAATCCAAGCGACACGCCAGCCGCGGTGACCGCCCCGCCAAGCACCGAGCCGGCAAGACTGGCGCCGAAGACACCGCCCAGGTAGCGGCCCGTGAAGTACGTGCCCGCCGCCATGCCGACGCGGTCCGGCGCCACCGTCTCGAAGGCCGCCGCCTGGCGTGGCGAGCCGGACAGCCCCATGCCGAACCCCACGACCGCGAGGAGCAGCCCGAGCAGGACCGCTGAAGCTTCCGGCGCCACCCGCCACAGGGCCGCCAGCCCGACGGCACAGACGGCCATGCCCACCACCGCGGGAAGGCGACGGCCGACACGGTCGGACAGGCGGCCACCGAACGGAGCCGCGACGGCGCCCAGCGCGGAGATGCCCAGCAGGACCAGGCCGCTGGTCGTGGGTGCGCCGCCCTGGAGCCTTTGAACGAGCAGCGGGACGAGCACGAACGTTGCGTGTAGCACGACCGTGGCGCCCATCACGCCGATCACGGCTGCGGCGAAGGGCCGCGACGCGAACAAGCGAGGATCGACGGCCGGGTGATCGCTCCGCAGCTCCCACCATGCGAACGCCAGGACCAGCGGCGGCAACGCCAGGGCAGCCCATCGGCCGGGCCCGCCGCCCTCGAGGCCGTTGACCGCGGCGAGCAATGCGACCAGCAGCACCGCAAGCAGTGCCAGGCCGGGCAGGTCGATGGGGCGAGGGACGTGGCCTAGATGGTCCGCGCGCGCCGTTGCGGACATCGCGCCGACCGCGATGGCGGCCACGACCGCGACCGGCACCGACACGAAGAAGAGCGTGCGCCAGCCGAGCCCACCAACAAGCAGCCCGCCGATGAATGGCCCGATTGCCGCGCTCGTCGAGACGAGCATGTCGAACAGGCCGAAGGCCGCTCCCCGTCGGTCCGGCGGGGCCGTCGCCCGGATGAGCACCGCGGAGCTGGTCGACAGCAGCGCGCCGCTGACCGCCTGGAGCACCCGCGACAGGGCCAGGATGGCGAACGACCCGGCCGTGGCCGCGATCAGCGATGCGAGCCCGAATCCCACCACCCCGATCAGGAACGTTCGGCGATGCCCGAACCGATCGCCCAGGCTGCCACTGGCCGGCAGAGCCACAGCCACCGCCCCCAGATAGAGCGTCACCAGCGACGCCACCTCGGCTGGCCCGACGGAGAACTCGCCCATGACGCTCGGCAGCGCCACGGCCAGCATCGTCGAGTTGAGCGGCACGAGAATCGCCCCGCAGGCAATGCCCAGCATCGCCCCGCTGAGCAGCGAGCCCGACGTCTCAGCGGGGGCGGACCTCACAGCTGGCGCACGAGACCCCGTACGCCGTCGATCTCGAGCAGCCGTCCGTCCGCGATGCGCTTTGTCGCATCGCCCAGTCCAACGACCGCCGGCAACGCGAACTCGCGGGCCACGACGGCCGCATGGCACAGCACGCCGCCGGTATCGGTGACCAGGCCGCCGGCGATCGTGAACAGCGGGACCCACGACGGATTCGACGACGGAGCGACGATGATGTCGCCGGGCTGCACGCGCCCGAAATCAGCCGGCCCCAGGACCACACGCGCCGGCCCGCGCGCCACACCCGCCGATGCGCCGGTCCCCTTCAACACGCCTTCTTCGGTCGACTCGAAGCGGTTCCCGTCGAAGCGATCGGGACTGGCCGTTTCGAACCTGTGCGGCGTGCCCACGTTGAATGGCGGCGTGATCGTGCGCTGCCGGGCATGTTCCGCCCGACGCTCGGCCACGATGGCGCGCCAGTCGACCGGCGCGCGCAGCAGCTCCGGCACCTCGGCGCGACTGAAGTAGAAGATGTCATTCGGATCGTCGAAGGCGCCCTCCGCCGCCAGCCGACGACCAACACGCAGCGCGAAGACGCGTATTCGAGCCTGGGCCTTGCGATCGATCCAGTAGTTGTGGCCTTCGGTCAGCGGCCCGATCTCGCGCGCAAGCGCAGCCAGCTCCTCGAAGCTGGCCAGGTCATCGGGACGGTCCGCCAGCTGCTCGCGGACACGGGCGGTCAGTGCCTCCGATTCGGCCGCCAGGCGCGCCCGCCGTTCGTCGGACGGCGGTGCAGGATGCCGCAGCCGCTTGGCGAAGTCGGCCAGGAGGGGGCTCGGCTCCTCCGCCCACGAAGCCAGGCTGAGGTCATCGAAGCCCTGCCCGAGATGACCGTGCTGGTCGAGGAATCGGCGCAGCTCAGCCACGAACTCGGCGCCGCCGGGCGTTGCCGCGAGCTCGTCGATCGAAGGCGGCGCGTCCGCATTGAGGCGCTCGGCGAGAGCGGGTTCGGCCGCCGCCATCGCCGTCAGGCGTTCGATGCCTCGTTCCACGTCCTGCAGCTCGTCGATGCCGCCCTGGACGAGCTTGAGGGCGTCGCCCGCCGTCGCGTTGTCGACCTTGGCCTCGAAGAAGTCGGCCAGATCCTCGAGTACCTGGTACGGCCCAAGGATCGCGAAGAAGTGGATCCACCAGGCTCGATTCGTCCGCTGCCAGGCGAGCTCCCACATCTCGGCCAGGTCCACGAGCGTGGCACGCTCGACCGGTCGGGACGCGATCCAGTCGTAGAGCTCGGCCAGCTCCGGGAGTGCCTCGTCGCGCCAGTAGGCGGCCACGATCTTCTCGTGCTCCTGCGACCCGCGCGTGTACTGGTCGCGTTGTTCCGCACGAACCGCATCCGATACGACCGGCCAGCGGGCGAAGTAGACATAGCCGTTCCAGACCCGGCAGCGGGTTTCCACGGGGATGTCGAGGTATTCGTAGCCAGCGGCGAAGCCGGCACCGACGCACTGGATGTAGTCGATGGCCAGCGGCGCCAGGGCGAACGGCATGTGCATGTCGTCGCGCTCCCAGTCGAGCTCGGGATCCGACTCGTCCTGCCACTCGATCGGAAACTCGGCCGTGCCCGGCGCGAAGGCGTAGGTGGCCGTTGACGCGGTCATATGCGCACCTCAGGGGGTCGTGATTGGGCGAGCCTGGAGGAGATACCAGCAATCGCCGGCGAGCGCTGCCTCGATGTCGACGGGCGCCCCGAATGCCCGCTCGACGGCCAGCGACAGGTCGATGAGCTCGTGCAGTGCCGTCTCCGATAGCGCCGGGCCGGTAGCGCCATCGACCACTCGCGCAACCCCTCCATTTCGCGGGACCAGCCGTTCGCCGGGGTCGCCGGCCGTGAACTCTGTGACGGCACGGCTCGCCTTGTCGAGGACGATCGTGTCCGGCGTGGCCGTGCCGGAGACCATTGGCTCACCGAGGCCGCGAATGGCGTTGACGAGCAGCTGGTCGTCGCGGTTCGTGACCGGGTGGCGGGTGAACACGACGGCTGCGGCATCGGCGGGGACGAGGATCTGGACCACGACAGCCATCGCGCCGCCGCTCAGGGGACGGCCGCGGCGGAGCCGATACCCCACCGCCGGGGCACTCCACAGGGATGCCCAGCAGCGCCTCACCGCGGGCTCGATTTCCGCGTCGCGCAGGCCCAGCTCGGTTTCGTGCAACCCGGCAAAAGAATCGACCGCCCCGTCTTCCCCGATGCCGGATGAGCGGACGGCGAACGTGGACCCGCCGTCCGGCCCCGAACGCGTGCTGTGTTGCAGTCGCCCGACGGCCTCGGCAAGTGCATCCGAAACCGCCGCTGGCATGACTGTCGTTTCCACCAGCCGGACCACCGCAGCGCGCGCCTCCTCGTCCGGCAGCTGCTCGATGGCCGCGACGAAGACGTCCTGCTCCGGTATGGCCGCCAGGTGGGCCTGGAAGGCTTCGGTCGTCAGGTAGAACGCGGGCGGGATGGTGAACCCCAGCCTGGCCAGCCGGTCCAGCGACGCGGCCTTGCCGCCGAGCCCCTGTCCGCCGCCGGGTCCCCCGGCCGTGTCCGGGGCGCCCAGCCACGCCACAAAGCGCGCTGATCCGGTACCCGAAGCGGTCATGACGGGACGTCGCTCCGATAATTGAATTCCCCTCGGTCGGCAGAGTGTAGCGACGGCCACAACCCGTGAAACCCCGCCGTGTCCCCGATCCGCCCCGCCGCTTAGCCCGAGGAGCGCCGCTCCCACTGGCCCGGCTCCGGCCGCGCAACGTCGTTGCGGCGCCGGCGCTGGGGCGTCAGGAGGGCGGCGATCGCGACGCCCATGACGAATAGCACGGTCATCGTGGTGAGAGCGAACCAGGCCGCGTCCATCGCGCCGTCACGCAGGCCCCCCGTCAGCCAGCCATAACCGAAACCGACGACGGCAGCAGCCGAAGCCAGCATGAACGCGCCGCCGACCAGGCGGAGGACGATCTCGGGGCGCCGCCGCCACAGCCCGCCCAGCAACAGGACCCCGGCCACCAGCCAGCAAACCGCCAGCCCCGCGACGATGACAGTAACACCGGCTTTGGTGCCGATGATCGGGATCGGGCCCGAATGAACCCCGCAGCCAGGCATCGGGGCGAGGCACATATCCACCTGCTCGCCGCCGGACACGAGCGCGGCGATCGCCAGCAGCGGCGCTGTCACCAGGACGGTCGCCAGGAGCATCCGCACGGGTCGGTCCACGCGGCGGTCGAACATGCCTCGAACCTAGACCAGCGTGGACCGCTGTCAACGGGACGATCGGGCCATTCGCGCACGTCGCCGGTCGTAAGGAAACTGAGGCCCTCGAGGCGACGTCTCCGGGCCAACGACGCCCATCCGGGCCGCCGACACCCGAACCGACGGAGCCTCCGATGCCCCCTACCACGATCACCCTGACCCTCCCTGACACGCGTGTCCGCTGGCTGGCCGCGGGCCTTGCCGCCGGCATCCTGGTCGCGGCGATGGCCGGTCCGGCTCTTGGCCCCCGATCCATTCTCGCCGCCGACCCGACCTCTCCCCCCGAGCACACGATCAGCGTCAGCGGGACGGGCCGGGTCGTCGTCAGCCCGGACATCGCCGACGTTCGGCTCGGCGTCACGGTCACCAGGCCAACCGTCAAGGCCGCTCGAGAGAGCGCTGCCGCCTCCATGACCGCCGTCATCGCCGCCCTCAAGAAGCTCGGCATCGCCGACAAGGACCTCCAGACCACGGGCCTGTCGCTCCAGCCCAACTACACCTATCCGAACAGCGGCGGCAACCCGCGCCTGATCGGCTACACCCTGTCCAACAGCCTTTCGGTCACGGTCCGCGACCTGAACAAGATCGGTGATGCCGTCGACAACGCGCTCGCCGCAGGCGCGACCACCCTCGACGGAATCTCATTCCGCGTCGACGACCCCGCGAAGGCCGAAGGGCAGGCTCGGTCCCAGGCTCTCGCGCAGGCCAAGTCCAAGGCCGACACGCTCGCCTCCGGCGCCGGCGTTCACATCACGGGCGTCGCCTCGATCAGCGAGTCAGTCGCGCCGGTCCCCTACCCCATGTACTACGGCGCCGCTGGCATGGCCATGGCCAAGGACACGGCCACGCCGGTTCAGGTCGGCACGAACGAAGTGGTCGTGACCGTGTCGGTCGCTTACCTCATCGGCTAGCTGTCGGGTCGGCCAACGGGCCCGCCCGCCTCCGCCACGTAGTGCGGCAGAAGCGTCGCCCAGCCGCCGTGGTTGCGGTCGCGCCAGGTCTCGGCGTCGGTGCCCAGGCGCTCCCAGCCGCGGTGTTCGATCTCCACTCGCGTCGTACCGTCGCCGCGATCGACAAAGCGGATCTCCACGTCGGTGGCGTCCGCCCGATCGCGGCGAAGGTGCCATAGGTAGCCGAACCGCCGAGGCGGCTCCCAGATCGTCACCTCACCCCAGTCGTGCTCAACCCCGGCGCTGGTCCGCTCGAAGATCCGGCCACCCGCCCGGGCCTCCAGGACGACACTCAGATCCTCCTCGCCCGAAACGGTGTGATCGGCTGGCCACCAGTCGGAGATCCGGCTGGTCCAGACCTCGAAGGCCCTTGCGGGCGGGCAGTCGACTTCGAACTCGAGGCGAATCGGCTCGATCACGTGAGCTCCGCGCTAGTGCCGTTGGCGGGTATCCACGTCGCATGCATAGTGCGGCGCCAGGCCAGCGAGTAGCCGTTATTCACGCGACGTGCACGCCAGGGGGACGCTCATTACCGCTAAGGCGCGTTTTCCGCGACCAGCCGAAACCGAGCCGCCGCTTCTCCCCACACCCGCTCCAGGTAGGCCCGCACGGCTTCGACCCCCTCGTCGTGGAGGCGATAGATGCGGCGCGTGCCGCGTGCCTCCTCGACGACCAGGCCGGCCCGCTTCAACAGCCGAAGATGGCGCGACACGGCCGGCCGGCTGATCGGCAGCGCGTCGGCCAGCTGCTGGACCGAGCGGCCACCGGACCCCAGCAGCTCGACGATCGCCCGGCGATTCGGATCGCCGAGGGCTTCAAAGGGATCGCCCGCCGGCAACGAAGAAGCCACGGGCGGCTTATTTCGCCCGCATTCGGTTGTTCTTGGCGTCGTGGGTGACTTCGGCCAGCCCCAACGCTTCGAGCAGCGGCGGCATGTACACGCCGAACCGACCGCGAAGGCCCTTCTTGAGCCCGTACCAGCCGCCGACCGGGTTGTTGGCCGCGCGACCCCACGCCTCGACGGACCCGTCCGGTGCCGGCTTCTGCTCGTCTGCGCCGCCCAGCGGCATCCAGTCGCCGTGCTTCTTGAGCATCGCGTGGAGGTCGTCGATCGCACGCGCGTTGTAGCGCAGCTGCGTGCCACCCACCTGGCAGACGATCGAGGGCGGATCAGAGGCGTCGTCGCGGTACATCGTGTATTCGGACGTGCCGGGCGGCGTCTTCAGCACCCACGGGTCGTCCTTCGTACCCTTGCCCTTGGCCATGATGCAACCCTCCCTCGTTTCGGTAACAGGACGGCTACGGTAGCACGTTGAGATGTGTGCGGAGCGGTTCCGTCTCGCTGGCTCGAGTGGCCACGGTCTGGTTGTTGGTCATGGCGTGCTCAGCGTGCTCCCCGGCGCCCACGCCGAGCGCTTCGATCGCTATCGAGACAGCCACACCGACCCAGGCTGCGCCGCCGCCGACCGGTGTCCCAATCGTGATGACGAATCTCGCTGACCAGCTGCAATGCGATAGCCCTGGCCAGCCGATCGGCGCAGAGATCGGCCAGATGGCACCCGCCGGAGGATCCGGCACGGCGTCCGTGTACGTGTGGCTCGAGACCCTGACCGACATCGATCTACCGCTTGCGGGCTTCGAGGAAAATCCGAAGGTGCCGTGGGAAGACGGCCTGGCCAACTTCGTCCGATACGAATACAAGGCTGCGAGTCGGACCAAGGCCATCATCGTCATGACGGGCCACAGCGTGAACGGCGGACATGGCCACTGGGTCGTCATTGCCTACCGGGCCTGTCCAGGCGCGGAGTTCGATCCCGGAGACGGGCGGACCACCGACAACGCGCCCTGGCTCGATGCCTCCGGGAGGATCACCGACCAGGTGACGATTCTCGCCGGGCCGGGCCATTGCGGCTGGCAATCGACGACGTGGCTCTACGTTGGGAAACGCCTGTACATCCGCGATCCGCTCGGCGTCCTGGCCCGTCAGCGCGTGGGGCCCTTGCTGCGAAACGCCGTTTTGCCTGCCGACGCCCGCTCGACCGGCTTCCGAAGTGGCGACCGCGAGCTGTTCATCGGCGATACGGATCTCTTCGTCTGGATCAAAACGAGCCATGGCGTTGAGCGTTGGCCGAGGGCGGACGCGCAGGTCGGCTGCATGTAGCTTCGCTGCTACGCGGCTGCCGTGGCAGGTGCTGAGCGGCCGCCCCGATCGCGGCGCAAGCGAACGCCGCGAAGGAGCTGGGCGTTGGCGGCGACGATGATCGTCGACAGGCTCATCGCGACGGCACCGACGGCCATCGGCAGGTCGATCCCCCACGGCACGAGGACGCCGGCCGCTACGGGAATGGCGATGAGGTTGTAGGCCGTGGCCCAGATCAGGTTCTGGACCATCTTTCGATAGGTCGCGCGGGACAGCTCGATCGCCGCGACGACGTCGCGTGGATCGTTCCTTACGAGGACGATTCCGGCCGACTCGACGGCCACGTCCGTACCCGCACCGATGGCGATCCCCACGTCGGCCTGGGCCAGCGCCGGCGCGTCGTTGACGCCATCCCCCACCATCGCGACTTTGTGGCCACCCTGCTGGAACCGTGCTACCGCGGCTGCCTTGTCGGCGGGCAGCACCTCGGCGGCGACGTCGTCGATCCCCAGGCGTCGCGCGACTGACTCGGCCACGGGCCGGCTGTCACCGGTGATCATCGCCACGCGGACGCCGAGCCGATGCAACTCCACAACCGCTTCGGCGGACTCGGGGCGGACCTCGTCCTCCAGGGCGAGCGTGCCCGCGACTCGGCCGTCGACGACGACATACAGGACGGTTCGGCTTTCGGTGGCCTCGCCCGGGCTCGCAGCCGGCTTGAGTCCCAACTCCTCGAGCAGGCGCGGCCCACCGACCGCGACCTCGTGGCCATCGACCACGGCCCTGGCGCCCCGACCGGCGAGGGCTTCGAAGGCCGACGCATTCGGGATCTTCAGGCCCCGTCGCTGTGCGGCTTCGACGATCGCCCGAGCCAACGGGTGCTCCGAGTCGGCCTCGACGGCGGCGGCCAGTCGCAGCACCCCCGGCTCATCGGGCGTCACCGACGCCAGGACCGGCGTGCCCTTGGTGAGGGTCCCCGTCTTGTCGAAGATGACGGTGTCGAGCTCTCGTGCGCGTTCCAACGCCAGGCGGTCCTTGACGAGCAGCCCGTTGCGGGCGCCGAGTGAGGTCGAGATCGCGATCACCAGCGGAATGGCCAGGCCCAGCGCGTGCGGACAGGCGATCACCAGCACCGTCGCCGTTCGGACGAGGGCGCCCTCCCGGTCGCCCAGCAGCCACCACGCGACGAGGGTGACGATGCCCGAACCGAGAGCGACGTAGAAGAGGATCGCGGCGGCGCGATCGGCCAGCGCCTGGGCGCGCGAGCCCGACGCCTGGGCGGCGGCCACGAGTCGCATGATCCCGGACAGGGCCGTGTCCTCGCCGAGTGCACCGACACGAACGCGCAGGCTGCCTCCGGCGGCGACGCTCCCGGCGATCACCGCGTCGCCTGGCTGCTTCGCGACGGGTCGTGATTCGCCGGTGATGATCGACTCGTCGACGTCGGCCGAACCCTCGATCACGCTGCCATCCACGGGGATGCGCGCGCCGGGGCGGACGAGGACGACGTCGCCGACCGCGAGGGCGCGGATGGGGACAATTTCGGTGGCGGTCGCCGTCACCCGTTCGGCGGTGTCGGGCAGCAGCGCCGCGATCGCCGCCAACGCTCCCTGGGCCTGGGCGATGGACCGCATCTCGATCCAGTGGCCGAGCAACATGATCGCGATGAGCGTCGCCAGCTCCCACCAGATCTCGACCTCGAACACACGAAGCGTGCCGGCCCACGATGTGACGAAGGCGACGATGATCGCGAGCGAGATGAGGGTCATCATCCCGGGCAGGCGAGAGGCCAGCTCGCCACGGGCGGATCGGATGAAGACGAGGCCGCCGTACACGAAGACGATCGTTCCGAGGATCGCCGGGATGAGGTCGGAGCCGGGGAACGTGGGAGCCGTGTAGTGGAGCCATAGCTGCGGGTCGCGGCTCCAGATGATGACCGGGATCGTCAGCAGCAGGCTCAGCCAGAACTTGTCGCGGAACATGGCGACCGAATGACCGGCGTGGGCGTCGTGGCCTCCCCCGCCGTCGGCATGCATGTCGTGACCGGCATGCATGTCATGACCGGCGTGCATGTCATCACCGGCGTGCATTTCATGACCGGCAGCAGCCATGTCGTGGCCTTCGTGGGCGTCGTGCCCGTCCTGCCCGGCATGCATATCGTGTCCGGCGTGCTCGCCCTGGGTGTGCGACTCATGGACGGAGTGGTCCACGCTTCCTCCTGTCCGGCCGATACTCCATGGGAGTATGCATCAGGAGGTGCCCGGGCGTCGAGTGAGGGGCTGTGTCAGCGGAGCCGCCAGCACGCGTGCAGCAAACGCGACTTTGAGAGGGAGCCGTGACGAAGCCGAACGCGCTGTACACGGATGGCAACCCGGGGCATGCTTCCGTGGCTCCAGTCGCAGCCCACCGGAGGACCTGATGATCTCGAGCCGTCTCGCTGCCTTGCGCACCGTCGTCGCAGTCGCCCTGACCGGAGTTCTCGCAGTCGGCGTCGCTGCCTGCAGTGGAACCAGCGCGCCCGCCTCCGCCGCCGTTCCGTCGACGGTCGCAACCAATCCGCCAGCGAGCGCCTCCGCCGCGCCGACTTCCGAGGCTTCCCTCGCGGTCCCGTCGCTGCCCGCCGGCGTCGGCAGTGCGAAGTGGTGCCTCAATACGGTCGAAGAGGTCTCCGCAGCCATTGGAACCACCGTGACCGCGGCCATGGGCTCAGATGCGACCGGGGCGGGCGGCGGCTGTGCTTACACCAATGCCGCCGGAGCCCCCATCTACGCCATCTCGGTCGCGAGCCCCGCGCCAGGCGGCATGTTCGAGGGGTTCAAGTCCGGGAAGATCGCAGAGGTCCTGAGCGGCATCGCCGACGGGGCGATCCTCGTGACCCCAGCAGGGCCGCTGGTGTTGATCAAGGGCCAGACGGTGGCATCCCTGGTGATCCTGCCGAACGCGCGCATGGACAATCTGGCGAACGCCAGGGCCGCGCTCCTCTCGCTGGCCCAGGCAGCCGTCGGCCGCATGTAGTTTGACCGCCGGGCGGCGGGCTCGGCCGCCGTGGGCGGCGGGCTCGGCCGCCGTGGGCGGCGGAGACGCGAGGCGGACGCGGGCCCCCCGCCGACTCCGATAGCAGTTAGCGAGCGCCCGCCGGCTGCATTCGCTCGACGTAGTCGGCTCGCCAGGCCGGCGCCTCGAACGGATTGGCAAAGTACTCGGTGTTCTTCACGACCTTGCCGTTCTTGAATTCGGCGATCCCGACGTAGCTGACCGGTGTCCCGTCGCCGTAGTCGATCGTGCCCTCCACGACGTACAAGTCGCCTTCGCCGCTGATGCGCCGAACCTTCATCGTGGGACTCTTCCCGGTCGCGCTCGCGTAGTTCTCGTTGATCTTCTTGAAGGCGGCCTTGCCGCTGATGCGCTCGCCGGACTGCGGCCACTCCGTGACGAAGTCGTCGGCCGTTACGGCGTCCATCGCCTGGGCGAGCGACTTGAGATCACCGCCCTCGAGTCCCTGCTTGATCTTTTCGACCGCTGCCTTGTTGTCGTTACCCACCGGAACATCCTCCTGCTGTCGTGCGGACTCTCCGGTCTACTCCGATATCCCCGTCCCGGCAAGGGACTTGTCCACATTCGGCCAAATTGGGCGCCTGGGCGGCACGGCCGCGGCTCCTGGGTGGCACGGCCGCGGCGGCGGCGGGGCAATTAGGCTGACGCGGTGGCCAGCCGTTCGTTACCGACCATCGACGCCGACCAGCGCCGCGCGAGATTGGCGGCGCGCCACCACCTCACGCCGAAGGCGCGCGCGACGAACCCGGTCGAGGCTGCTCGCGACCTGGTCGGTCTCCACGCAACGGATCCCGCCTCCGTGTATCTCGGTGCGCTCGCGCGGACGACACGCCTCGACGTGCCGACCATGGAGTCGGCGCTGTACGACGAGCGATCGCTGCTGAAGATCCTGGGCATGCGCCGCACGATGTTCGTCGTGCCCGTCGACCTCGCGGCGGTCATCCAGGCCGCCTGCACCCGCGCGATTGCCGTCCGCGAACGCAAACGGCTCATCGCCATGATCGAGGGTGCAGGCTTCGCGAAAGGCGCGGCCCGTTGGCTCGCGGACGTCGAGGCGGAGACGATGCAAGCCCTCGAGGCGCGTGGTGAGGCGGTCGCGACGGAACTGACGAAGGACGTTCCGGGCCTGCGGGAGCAGATCGCGTTCGGCGCGGGGCGGAAATGGCAGGGCACGATGGGCATGTCGACGCGGGTCCTCTTCCTGCTCAGCATGGAGGGCCGCATCATCCGCGCCCGGCCGCGCGGCTCGTGGATCAGCAGCCAGTACCGCTGGGCGCCGGTCGGGCGCTGGCTCGACGGTGGACTGCCGGACTGGCCGACCGAAGCCGCGCAGGTCGAGCTGGTCCGCCCCTGGCTGGCGACATTCGGGCCCGGCACGGTGAAGGACATCCAGTGGTGGACGGGCTGGACCCTCGGTGAGACGCGACGGGCGCTGGCCGCGATCGAGACCGCCGAAGTCGCGCTCGACGGCGCCACGGGGGCGACCGGGTTCGTCCTCGCCGATGACCTGGAGCCTGTGCCAGAACCCGAGCCCTGGGCCGCCCTCCTCCCTGCTCTTGACTCCACAGTGATGGGGTGGGCCGCTCGCGACTGGTTCCTGGGCGCCCATCGCGCGGCGTTGTTCGACACCAACGGCAACGCCGGGCCCACCATCTGGTGGGGCGGTCGGGTCGTGGGCGGTTGGGGTCAGCGGAACGACGGCGAGGTCGTCGTCCGCCTGCTCGAGGACGTCGGCGCGGAGGGAAACACAGCGGTGGACGCGGCCGCCGAGCGCGTTGGTGCCTGGCTCGGTGGGGTTCGAATTACGCCCCGGTTTCGCACGCCGCTGGAGAAGGAGCTCAGCGGCTAGGAGGATGGTGACGCGGCTGGAAGGCCAGGCGTCTGCACCCCTGGGTCGCTGGCGGGGCCACCCGGGTCAGGGCCCAGATAGAGCTGGTTGAATATCCTGAGCACGAGCGGGTTCCCGGGTGCCATCACGTCGCAGTTCTTGGTCAGGCTGCCCTCGACCTCCCGGACCAGGACGTCGCGGGACGTCGCGGCGGCTTCGTGCTGGGCGCTCCTGACGCGTTCGAGCACGTCGGGCGAGCCTCCGACCAGCCGATCGGCAAGCCTCCGTTGGGCTTCCGCGCTCATCGCGCGCCAATCAGCGCACGTCGTGGACGCGCCGCCCTCCGCCATACCGAACAGGGCGCAGCCGGCCAGGAGGCAGGGCAGGAGGAGCACAGGAAGGCGGCGAACCAGATCGGTCCTCACATCCCATCTACACGCTGGCGGCAATGCCGGTTCCCGGCGGCCGGAACGCCTTGACGCCCGGCTCGTCCCAACCGCAGGGCGCCCGGCGACCATATGGGAGTGGCTGGCGCCGAAAACGATCGCCGGGCGATCATTTTAGGCAGAGATGTGCCCAATGGTCGTCCGGCGACCGGATGGCGTCCAAACGGCCAAATCAGCCCCTTGCCGCGCGCTAATGGTCGTCCGGCGACCAAGCCCACGCGGCGGCGGGACATCAGCGCTTGCCGGCGATCACCGGGTGTTTCGGCTGGTAGATCGGCAGGCCTGCCCCGCTGGGCAGGCGGATCGTGGTCAGCCGGCCGAAACGCGCATCGACGATCCCGCCCTCGAACTCGACGCCCTTCGCGCCCAGCTCGGCGACGGTCCGCTCCACGTCGTCGCAGATCAGGAACAGCTCGTGGTGCGGCTCGCCGTCCGTGGGGTGGATCCCGAGCTCGGCGGGCGGCAGGGCGAAGATCAGCCAGCCGCCGCCGGAATCGATGCTGTCGAAGCCCAGGACGTCGCGGATGAAGGCACGATCGGCGTCGGCGTCGGTCGAGTAGATGAGGGCGTGGACGGCGGTGATCACGGCCGCTTGCCCACGAACACCACGCGATCCCAGTCGTCGACCGTGGACGACGCCTCAAAACCCACGTCGGCGAGGAGGTCCAGCCACAGGTCGCGGCTGAACAACCCGTTGATGTGGCGATCGAGGTGGACTTCGACGCCCCCATCGGCCTCGTGGAGCAGGAATGCGTAGTCGACCTGGTAGGTCGTGTCGGTTGGATCGGGGTCGGTCGTCCACTCCAGGTAGCGCATGGCGCGATCGGGACGGCCCTCGGCAAGCAGCGGCCCGTCCTCTCCGCCATGGTCGGTTTCGGGCTTGAACGTCTCGCGGACATGGTCGGGTTGGAATGCCGCCGCGCCGCCCGGTCGGAGGTGCTCGAAGGCGGTAACCATGGCCGCCCGAAGGTCGGCTTCGGTGGTCATGTAGCAGATCGCGTCGTGGGTGAGGACGGCATCGAACGTCCGTCCCAGCCGCAGCGTCCGCATGTCGCCCTGGATGTGCTCGCAGTCCGGGTTGATCGTGCGGCTCAGCTCGAGCATCTCCGGCGAGAGATCAGTCAGCGTGAGGCGCAGGCCGGCCTTGAGATGCGACGCCATGTTGCCGCCGCCGGAGCCCAACTCGAGCAGCGTCGCGATTGGCCCGTCCGTGTGCTCGCGCAGGAGCGCCATCGCAGATGCGGCCTCATCGTCGTACTCCGCCGGCGGCGTGAGCAGGTGGAACCAGTCCGCGAGGTTCGAGTACATCGTGAGCCTGGTCGCGGAGGTGATGATCGACCTGCCCTCCCTGTTGGCGCTCGTCGGAGCATCGTACGCTCCCACCGAATACCACCAACGGCACCGAAATCCAGGAGGGCAACGAAGCCATGGCCTCCCCCTTCGACCTGACCGACCGCGTAGCGCTCGTGACCGGCGCCGGTCGTGGGATCGGACGCGAGATCGCACGCACGCTCGCCGACGGGGGCGCGCACGTGGCTGCCGTCGGGCAGTCGGCCGAGGGCCTGGAGGAGGCCGCCTCGGAGGTCCGCGGCAAAGGCCGAAAGTCGATCGCGGCCGTGGCCGACGTCAGCAAATCGGACCAGGTGGATGCAGCCGTCGCCCGGGCCATCAAGGAGCTCGGCCGGATCGACATCCTCGTGAATGCGGCCGGCATCGCCCGCCACTCCGCCGCCGAGGAGACCGCGGACGACGACTTCCTCCGCATCATCGACGTGAACCTCAACGGCACGTATTGGTGCTGTCGCGCGGTCGGCCGCCACATGCTGGCTCGTGGCTCCGGGGCGATCGTCAACATCGCCTCGATGTCCGCCTCGATCGTGAACATCCCCCAGCCGCAGGCCGCCTACAACGCGTCGAAGGCAGGGGTCGTCCACCTGACCCGCTCGCTGGCCTCCGAATGGGCCTCGCGTGGCATCCGCGTGAACTGCGTCTCACCCGGCTATATCGGTACTGCCATGACAGAGCTGGGACTCAAGCCGCACCCCGACTGGCGCGAGACCTGGCTGGGGATGACCCCGATGGGCAGGCTGGGGACGCCGGCGGACGTGGCCTACGCGGTGTGGTACCTGGCCTCGGATGCGGCCGCGTTCGCGACGGGGACGGACCTCGTCGTCGACGGCGGCTATATGGTGCGATAGGGCCAGCGATCAGGCTCTCGGCGCGGGCTCGTTGGTTCGGTAGATCACAGCGATCGCCTCGGCGCGGGTGTGCACCTTCATGCGCTCGAACGCGTTCTCGAGATGCTTGCGAATGGTGTTCGGCGAGACCGAGAGCATCGACGCGATCTGTCGGTTCGTCCGGCCTCGGGCGACCAGGGCGAGGATCTCCGCCTGTCGGCCGGTGATGCCGAGCGTCGCGGACGGCTGGGGCAGACGCGGATCACCGCGCCCGATCGCGTTCCCGAGGTGCCGTCCCAGGATTTCCAGGACGTCCTTGTCGCGCTCGCGGAAATCGCGATCCGCGGCATCGAAGGCGAGCCCTCGGATGACGCCGTCGGGCGACCGCATCCAGTACGAGAGCGAGTACTCGATCCGATGCCTGCGGCCGGCCAGCTGGTACAAGTCCAGACGGCGATACGCGCGCTGTGACATGACATCCGTGACGCGCAGAGCCCGGCCGACCGTCGCCGGCGAAGGCCACAGCGGAAGCTGGAACCGAAATTGGTCGGAGACCAGCTTCTCCTCGGGGGTCCACGGGGTGAGGTCGCCGTCCACCCAGACGCGGCGGCGAGAGCGATCCCATGGCGGCCCGTCAAAGAAGGCAACTGTGTCGCAGGGAATCAAGCGTCGGATGGCCGCGAGGGCGGGCCCCGCTAACGGCTCGGCCGAGGACGCGCTCGCGGCGAGCGCCATCACCTTGAGGATGCCCTCGTAATCCCGGGCGGAGACGCGTCCCACCGGCCGAGGATACGACGCCTGTCGTATGGCCACAAATGGCTCGTTCGGCTAAGCAAGGGGGTGCCCAGGCCGCTGTTCGACGAGGCTCGCCCGATGCGTCTCTTCCTCGTGCTCCTCGCCGTGATCGCCCTGGCCCTCATATCGGCGTGCTCCGCCGGCGCCCCTGCTCCGGCCTCGACCTCGACCCCCCCGTCGAGCTCGGCCCCCTCGCAAGCTCCGCCCTCGGTGACGCCATCGCCAGCTCCTTCGCCTTCGGGTCTCGTCCTCCACGTCCTGGCGGATTTCACGGCCAACGACCAGGGCGGAACGCTGAAATGGTCGCCGAAGACGCTTTCGGCACCCACGGACCAGGCCTTCCAGATCGCCATGAAAGTGCCGAACGACGCCATTCACAACCTCTGGGTGGAGGACGGGAAAGGCAAGGCGCTGTTCAAGGGCGGCGACGGGGCGCACGGGACAACGACGTACGACATCCCCGCCCTCAAGGCAGGCACGTACTACTTTGTTTGCACCTACCACCGGCTGGTCATGACGGGCGTGCTCACGGTCCACTGACCCGGACCGAACCAGACCCCACTTCGCAAACCTGACTTTTGAAGGGCTTGTCGCGGCCAAACCGCGGACGCATAGTGGCCGGACTTTCGGGAGGAAGACGGCCTTGGCACCAGCCCGTCACGCCAGATCCAGAGCTCGTTTTGCCGTCATTGGCGCGCTTGCCGTGGCGCTCGCCTTTGGCCTGACCGGAACGGTCGCCGCCAAGGACAAGCGCGACCTCACGGTGATGACCCAGAACCTCTATCTGGGCGCGGACATTGCCCAGGTCCTCGACGCCACCACCCCGCTCGAATTCCTGGTCTCCGTTGCCACCACCTACGGCCAGGTGCAGTTCACCGATTACCCGACCCGGGCGGCCGAAATCGCGGCCGAGATCGAGACCGCCGACGCCGACGTGGTGGGCCTCCAGGAAGTCGCCAACTGGACCGCGAGCGGGCCGGGCGCACCGGCCAGCCTGGACTTCCTCGCCATCCTGCTGCAGCAGCTCGACGACCGCGGGCTGTCGTATTCCGTCGCCTCCGTGTCCAACAACCTGAGCGTGGGGCCGGTTCCCCTGTTGTTGTGCGATCCCCTCGCGGGGATCGCGGCGTGCACGCTCTCGTACGCCGATCGCGACGTCATCCTCGTCAACAACGATCGCGCCGGCCTGCAGGTGTCGAATCCGCAGAGCGGCCACTACGACGCCCAGCAAATCTCCCCGTCGCTCGCCGGCGCCATCTCGTTCGATCGCGGTTGGGCTTCGATCGACGGCCAGCTCGACGGAAAGAAGTTCACTTTTGTCACGACCCATCTCGAAATCGAGGACTTCGCACCGGTCCAGGAGGACCAGGGTCGGGAGTTCCTAGCCGGACCCGCCAAGGCCGGTGGCGCGGTCATCGCGGCGGGCGATTTCAACTCCGCGGCTGACGGCAGCACAACGTCCGTCTACGCCGACCTCACCAGGTCGTGGTTCACCGACGCGTGGGGGCTCAACCGGCGAGACCCGGGCCTGTCGTGCTGCCAGGATCCGTTGCTCACGAACGGGACGTCGCATCTCCACTCGCGGATCGACCTCGTTCTGACCCATGGAGCGAGCCGGGCGGTGGAGGCGCATCTGGTCGGAACTGCGCCGTTCCGAGCCCTGCCACCGCTGTGGCCGTCGGACCACGCCGGCCTGGTGGCGACAATCCGGATCCACTGACCGGCGGTCGGCCGCACGAAACCGGTTCGGCCCGTGGCGCGTACCACCTGGCAACAACTCCCTTCCTGGAGGCCGAAATGGTTCGCGTACGCCTCGTCGCCCTGGCGTTGTCCGGCGTTGCAGCGCTCGTCCTCGCAGGCTCGGTACTGGGCGCGAACGCGAGCGTCAGGATCACCGAATCCAACAATCGGTATTCGTTCGGCCCAGCGAAGGTGTTCGTTAATGTCGGCCAGGCGGTGACCTGGACGAACGGTTCAGACGCGCCGCATACCGTCACCTCTGACAGTGGATCGGAGCTGGCCTCGCCAAACATCAACGCTGGGCGGACGTTCAGCCACACGTTCAATTCGACCGGCACGTTCGCCTACCACTGCACGATCCACACCTACATGAGGGCCAGTGTCGTGGTCCTAGCCGCGGGCGTCACCCCACCGGCCAGCGACACAGTCGAACCCTCCGCTGCATCACCGACCTCGCTCGCGGGGACGTTCGCTTTGGTTGCGCTCCTGGTGGGCTCCATCGCCGCTCGGCTCTACCTTCGCCTCCGAAGAGCCTGACTCCGGCGAGTCGTTTCGATCGAGCAGGAAGTACGTCGCCGTCGGGCCGATGCCCTTGACGTCGATGAGGCCTCGCGACTCGAGTCTGAAGGCCCCGCGCAGCCGCTTCATCACCGGATGCGTCACCTGAACACGTCCCGGAACACCGAGCGATTCCATGCGGCTCGCCACGTTCACGGTGTCGCCCCAGACGTCGTAGATGAACTTCTTGGTGCCGATCACGCCGGCGATCACTGGACCGCAATGGATGCCGATCCGAAAGCTGACACCGAGCCGAACAGCCGCGTCGATCCGGTTGACCGCGTCGGCCAGGTCGAGGGCCATCGAGGCAACCCGGACCGTGTGGTCATTGGATCGCTCGGTCAGCCCGCCGACGACCATGTAGGCATCACCGATCGTCTTCACCTTCTCCAGCCCGTAGCGCTCGACGAGCCCATCGAATACCGAGAAGACGTCATTCAGCGCGCCGACCAGCTCGTGAGCGGATAGCCTCGCCGACAGGCGGGTGAACTCCACGATGTCGGCGAACATCAGTGTCACGTCGTCGAAACGATCGGCGATGAGCGGCTCGCCGTTTCGCAGTCGCTCCGCGATCGGCTCGGGCAGAATGTTCAGCAGCAGGCGCTCGTTCTCTCGCGCCAGCCGCTCCCGCTCCTTCACCGCAGTCACGTCCGTGCCGTACACAGTGACGAAGCCGAATTCGGGGACGTCGACGGGCAATAGCGAGTACGCGCGGCCACCCGCCTCGACTTCGACCGTGGAACGGTCAGCGGCGGTCATCCGCTCGAGCAGCCTGTCGAGAAGCTCAGTTGCCAGAGTGGCCCCGATCGCCAGGCCGAGGCCGGCGACGAGGCCGGCGCTGGCCGGGTTGGCGTAGACGAGAGAGCCGTCGCGAGTGATGCGGAACACGGGGTTGGGGTTCTGGTCCGGGAACTTGACGATGGCGCGTTCGGCAGTGACGTCCGTGCCATAGAGATTGGTGAAGTTCAAGTCCGGGATCGGAACAGGCCAGACGGCGAATGTCCGGTTGTCCCACACAAACTCGAGGAAGCCGCGCGTCTCCGCCACCGCCTCGAGGCGGGCGCGCACGCTCGTGGGCAGCGGCTCGCCAACCCTCGCGCCAATGGACTTCAGGACGCCGGCGCTCGCCGGGTTCGCGTAGATGAGGTGCCCATCTGCGTCGATCCGCATGACCGGGTTGGGGTTGTCGTCGGGGAAGCGGTTGATTTCGGTGAGCTGCTCGCCGGTCAGACGCGCGGCGCCTTCATGGGGCTCGTCGGCCGATGAGGGCGGAACGCGGCCTGCCATTCCGGCGATCGTAGCGTCGGCGTCAATCGCGCGAGCATCTGACGCGACGCACCCTCCGCGGTGTTCACTTGCGGCAGTGGACACGACGCGATCTGTCTCGCTCCTGCGCGACCCGGTGTTCGGGCGGCTGTGGTTCGTCCAGGCAGCGACCCAGGTCGGCGGCAACATGGCGCTCTACGCGCTGACGGTGCTCGTGTTCGCCACCACTCGCTCCAGCACCGCGGTCAGCGCGCTGGCCATGTCCTTCCTCGTACCGCCCATCTTCCTGTCGGCCATCGCGGGCGTCGTCGTCGATCGACTCGACGTCCGCTGGGCGCTCCTCGGGCCGAATATCGTGCGGGCACTGCTGACCCTTGGGCTGGCCGTGGCGGGCGCGAATGTCGGCATCCTGCTGGCGCTGAACCTGGGGGTGGGCCTCACGACGGTCATCCTGACCCCGGCGGAGGCGGCGATGATCCCGCGCGTCGTGAGCCGCGATCGGCTCGAGACCGCGATGGGCATCTTCAACCTCACCCTCCAGGCGGCGTTCGTCGTGGGCTTCGCGTTCCTGGGTCCGCTCATGGTCGCGCTGGCCGGGCCGTCGGAGGTGCTCGCCGTCGTGACCGTGCTCTACGTCGCCGCCACGGTCGCCTGCATCGGCCTCCCTTCTTCGCCGCCGCTGCCCGCCGCTCCGGGCGAGGCAGGGCGAGCCCTGCAACGCGTGACCGCTCAATTGCGCGAGGGCTTCGCCGCCATCCGCGAAAATCGTGACGTCGGCCGGCCGCTGCTGCACCTGGCTACGTCGGCCTCACTGGTCGGGGTCCTGGGCGTCCTGGGGCCCGACCTGGCCGCGTCGCTCGGGTTGCCGCCGGATCAACTCGTCGTCATCGTCCTGCCGCTCGGGCTGGGGGTCATCGCCGGAGTGCTCGGCCTGCGCACCCTTGGTCGAGGCGTGTCGCGCCGGCGGGCGGCCGAGGGTGCGCTGGGAGCCCTCGGGGTCCTCGCGGCCGCGATCGCCTTGGCCGTGCCGTTGGCCGCCGCCCTCAAACTGCCATCGCCCATCCCGATCGTCGCGGTCCTGGCGCTCGGCGCCGGGGCTGCCTACGCCGCGACGGCCGTGTCGGCGCAGACGGCCCTCTTCGAGGAGATGCCGGCCCGCGTTCGGGGCCGGATCTTCGGCGTGCTGGCTTCGATCGTCAGCGCCGCCAGCCTGGTCCCGGTCCTGGTCGCGGGCCCGCTCGCCGACCGCGTCTCGGCGCCTGTCGTCATCGTCGTCGTCAGCGTCGCGGTCGTCGCGGCGGCGGTGTTTTCGGCCCGCCTGTTCGGGAGCCGGGCTGAGGGCAGATCACCTGGCCCTTGATACGACGGCGACTACCTGCCGGAGCGGCCAAGGCGCCCGTATGTCTCACGCATTCGAATGAGGACGACGAGGCCGGAGCCGGCCGTGATGACGGCAACGACCCAGATCGCACTCGCGATGCCCGCGGCATCCGCGATGATCCCGGCGACGATGGCGCCGATCGCGAACCCCAGATCCCGCCACAGCCGGTAGACACCGACCGCCGAGCCGCGCGAGGCGGGCTCTGCAACGTCGGCAATCGCCGCGAGCAGGGTCGGATAGACCAACGCCGTGCCCAGTCCGAGCACGGCGGCCGCGGCGAGCCACAGCCCGAACTTCGAGCCGGCCGCGAGGACCGCGATCGCAACCGCTTGCAGAAGCATGCCGGCGACGATCAGCGGCTTGCGGCCGACCCGATCGGAGAGCGCGCCCGTCCCGATCTGGCCAACGGCCCAGACGGCCGGATACGCGGCCGCCAGTACACCGATCTCGCCGACAGACAGCCCGGACGCCGCGTAGTAGAGCGGGAGCAGGCCCCACGCCATCCCGTCGTTGAGGTTGTTGACCAGGCCCGCCTGGCACGCCGCGGACAGCGACCGATCGCGGAACGTGGTCCGCAGGAATACGCTGCGCCAGCCAAGCTGATCCGTCTGCGCCCGGGCGGCCTGTTCGTGCTCCACGTGGCCGCTCGTCTCCCGCACCAGGAGTGCGGAGGCCGCGAGCCCCAGCCCCGCGTAGGCGAGCCCAAGCAGGAACGGCGCGGGACGCAGACCCGCCTGCTGGGCGATCGCACCGGTCGCGAGAGCGGTCAGCGCGACGGCGCCGTAACCGGCGGCCTCGTTGAGCCCCATCGCGAGACCCCGCCTGGCCGGCCCGACGAGGTCGATCTTCATGATCACCGTCGTCGACCAGGTGAGCCCCTGGTTCACCCCGAGCAGCAGGTTGGCGACGACGATCCAGCCCCACGTCGGCGCCAGGATCAGGATCAGCGGAACGGGCAGACCGATGATCCAGCCCGCGACGAGGACCGGCTTCCGCCCGAAGCGATCGGCCATGGCCCCGGCGACCAGGTTGGCGGCCGCCTTCGTCACGCCGAAGGCGAGCAGGAAGGTCAGGATCGCGGTGGCGCCCGTGACGCCGAAGACATCGGTCGCGAGCAGCGGCAGGACGGTGCGCTCCTGTCCGACCATGCCGCCCACCAGCGCGTTGACCGCGACGAGGAGGACGAACTGGCCCAGGTTGGCT
>JALZAF010000174.1 GCA_030948505.1 Chloroflexota bacterium | reverse complement strand
CCGCTCGATATCGAGCGGCGTCAATACCTGGCGGTGGAGGATGACGTCCCGAATGTTCGGCGCGAACTCGGCGATCCGATTGACGACCGCGTCACCGAATGCCTCGCGCTGTTTGTCCCAACCGCCCAGCTCGGGGGCCAGCTTGTAGGGCGCGTACTGCACGAAGCAGCTGATGACGTGCTTGCCGGGCGGCGCCATCGACGGGTCGACCAGGGTGGGGATGATCATGTCGATGTACGGCTTGCGGCTGAAATGGCCGTACTTGGCGTCGTCGTATGCCCGCTCCATATCCTCGAGCGAGGGGCTGAACGAGATCGCGCCGCGGAGGTGCTCGCCCTCCCCCGGCAGGCAGGTGAAATCGGGCAGGCGGTCTACGGCCAGGTTGACCTTGCCGGACGATCCGCGGAACTTGAAGCGCCGCACCTGCTCCTCGAAGGCCGGATCCAGCGTGCCCGGCTCGAGCAGGTCGATGAACGTGCGGCGAGCGTCGACGGACGACATGACCGTCGTCGCGCGGATCTCCTCGCCGCTCTCGAGGACCACCCCCATCGCCTTGCCGCGCTTGACGAGGATGCGCGCCACAGGGGATTCGGTGCGGATCTCGGCGCCGGCCGCCCGGGCTGCGCCGGCGATCGCGTTCGACACGCCGCCCGTGCCGCCCTTGGGGATTCCCCAGGCGCGGAAGGCGCCGTCGATCTCGCCCATGTAGTGGTGGAGAAGTACATAGGCCGTGCCGGGGGACCGCACGCCCTGGAACGTACCGATGATGCCCGACGCGCTCATCGTCGCCTTGAGCGGATCGGTCTCGAACCACTGGTCGAGGAAGTCGGCGGCGCTCATCGTCATGAGCTGGATGAACACCGCCTGCTGGCGTTCGGGCAGCCGCTGGAAGGTCCGCGCCAGGCTCGCCAGAGGCAGCATCGGTCGCGGGTCCAGGCTCGTCAGGTCCGGCGGGACGATCGCCAGGATGGGCTTGATGAAGCGGGCCATCTCGACCATCAGCTGGCCGTATTCCTCGTACGCCTCGGCGTCCGTGGCCGACCAGCGGCGCAGCTCGCGGATCGTCCGGCCGTGGTCGTTGACTCGCCACAGGTAGTCGTCGTGCAGCGGCGTGAACGTTCCATCCAGCGGCAGGAGGTCGAGACCGTGCCGGGGCAGTTGCAGCTCGCGGATGATCTCCGGCCGCAACAGCGACACGACGTACGAGAACACCGAAAACCGAAAGCCGGGGAAGACCTCCTCGGTCACCGCCGCACCACCCAGGACATGGCGCCGTTCCAGGACAACGGTCCTCAGGCCGCCGCGGGCGAGATAGGCGGCGCTGACGAGGCCGTTATGTCCCCCGCCGATGATCACGGCGTCGTAGCGCTGCGCCACAGGCGCCCTCCCTCCTCCGACCGGTCACCCGCCGGTCATGCGCCGGTCCCGCGCCGGTCATCCACCCGCATCCGATTCATGGACTGTAGCGCCGGATTGGGCGAACCGTCATCCATTCGTGGGGTGGGTATTAGTCAGTACGTGCGGGCCAACCCAGGACGACGCCGCGCACGAGGCAGCACCCGCATCTTGTCACGCAGTCACGTGGTGGGCAGGTGACGGTTCTGGCCTGACGAACATGCACCGGGTGGGTAGGTGACGGTTGACTGCGACCGGGCGGCGATCGGGCCGCGATCCGCGGCCGCCAAACCCGAATCCGGCATACTCGCGCGGGCCGGCGCGGCGGAGGATCTGCCCGGGCCCGAGGGAGGCGAGCGAACACGTGAGCGTCGGCACAGCATTCCACTCCCGTACCGCGCCGCTCAACCGCAAGATGCAGTGGCGCGAGTGGTCGGGCTACTTCGCCTCGAGCGCCTACGCCGACGCCCACGACATCGAGTACAACGCGATCCGCGAGGCGGCTGCGCTGATCGACGTGTCGCCGCTCTACAAGTACCGCGTCAGCGGGCGCGACGCGCTGCGCCTCGTCGATCGATTGATCACCCGCGACGCGACGAAGCTCAAGGTCGGGCAGGTCTACTACACGCCGTGGTGCGACGAGTTCGGCAAGGTCATCGACGACGGCACGATCCATCGCCTCGCCGAGCGGGAGTTCCGCTGGACGGCCGCCGATCCGCAGCTTCGATGGCTGCGCCAGAACGCCCGCGGCCTCGACGTCCGCGTCGACGACGTCAGCGAGTCGGTCGCCGCGCTCGCCCTGCAGGGGCCGCTGTCGCGGGACGTCCTGGAGGCGGCGACCGGCGAGTCCTTCAGCGATCTCGGCTACTTCCGTCGTCGCGCGTCGCGCATCGGCCGGGTCGCCGTCGACGTGTCCCGTACGGGCTACACGGGCGACCTTGGCTACGAGCTGTGGCTGCCGGCCGGCCGTGCGGTCGCGGTGTGGGACGCCCTGGTCGCGGCCGGCAAGCCGTTCGGCATCCGACCGGCGGGGATGCTCGCGCTCGACGTCGTCCGCCTCGAGGCCGGCCTGATCCTCATCGAGGTCGACTACACCTCCGCCCGCCATGCCATGAATCCCGACCAGAACTACTCGCCTGGCGAGATCGGGCTCGACCGCCTGGTCAGCCTGGACAAGGGCGACTTCGTCGGCCGCCTGGCCCTCGAACGTGAACGGAAAGCGGGCGGCCCGCCGCGGCGCCTCGTCGGCCTGCAGCTCGACTGGTATGACATCGAAGGCCTGTATTCGGCGCAGGGCCTGCCGCCTTCGATCTCGCCGGTTGTCGACCGCTCACCCGTGCCGGTGTTCGGCGAGCGCGGCGGCCAGATCGGACGGGCGACCAGCCGTGGCTGGAGCCCGATCCTCAAGCAGGGGCTCGCCCTGGCCTCCGTTCCCCCGTCGCACGCCGCGCCCGGCGATCGCGTCGAGGTGGAGTGGACGGTGGAGGGGCGCCGCGGCCGCGTCCGGGGCAGCGTGGTGACACTCCCCTTCCTTGACCTCGAACGAAAGCGAAAATAGCCTTTCGCTCCGCTGGCGCGGACCGGCGCCAATTGCCCCAACCCAATGCTGATGCCACAATCCGCGAGGCGTTGCGCATCGCACAGGGGCACGAGTGACCGAGGGCAGCATCCTCCGGCTGTACGGCTTCCGACCGCTGGGTGCGGGGTCGGAGCTGGACGCCGCTCTGCGCGACGAGGTGCTGCCGGAGATGCTGACGCTGCCGGGCATCCTCGATGCCTACGTCGGCCGCCAGGGGGAAGGGGCGGTCGCCGAACGGGTCATCACCTCGATCTGGGAATCACGGGAGGCGATGGCCGCGGAGCTGGGTGAGTCCTCGGCCATCGGGCGGTGCCACCCCGAGCGCGTCGAGGAGCTCACGAGCAGCCGGCTCGACGTCCTGCCGGTTGGATTCGCGGTGCGCATGGAGCGTTCCGATCCGCCGGTGATCCTGCGCGTCTATCGCGGCGTGGTGCACGAAGGCCAGCTCGAGGTTTACGTCGAGGAGGCAAGAAGCGGCACGCTGGCCGACGCGGATTCGAACCCCGGCCTCATCGCCCTGTACCTCGGTGTCATGCCCCCGGCCAGCTTCATCACGGTCTCCGCGTGGACGGGCTGGACGGCGATCGAGACCGCGACCGGGGGCGACATCCGGCACCCCATGGTCACCCGCAACGCCATCCGGATCGCCTCCGGCGGCGCGACCCACTACGAGATCCTGCCGTCGACGACGCGGCCGCCGGCTCGACCGCCGGGGGGCTGAAGGGCGCGGGTCAGCCCGTGGTTGGGCCGGCTGCGCGCCGCCGGGCCCGACACACCCGCCGCGGCGAACGTCGCCATCCGATCGCGCGTGGCACATGCCGCGTCGAGCAGGCCCAGCGCGAGCGCGGCGCCGGTCCCCTCCCCGAGGCGCAGGTCCAGCTCGAGCAGCGGCCGAAGCCCCAGACGCCCGAGAACTGCGGCATGGCCCGGCTCCACGGAGCGATGCGACGCGGTGAGGCGGGGCGGGAGCGCTGGGCACAGGCAAGTGGCCACGAGGGCCGCCGCAGCGGTGATGAACCCGTCCAGGATCACCGGGACCCGAGCCGCGGCAGCCCCGAGGATCAGGCCCACGAGCGTGGCGATCTCCAGGCCGCCCACCGAAGCCAGGACGCCCAGTGGATCCGCCGCACTCGGCCGGTTGACGGCGATCGCCCGCTCGATGAGCGCAACCTTGGAGCCGAGCGCGTCATCGTCGATGCCCGTTCCCCGCCCCGTGACCGCGGCCACCGGTAAACCGGCAACGACCGCGACGATGGCACTCGCGGCGGTGGTGTTGCCGATCCCCATCTCCCCGAGGCCGATGACATCCGTGCCGGCAATCGCAAGATCACGGGCGATAGCCAGGCCAAGGTCGATGGCGGCCATCGCCTCGGCTGGCGTCATGGCCGGTCCGACCGACATGTCCGCCGTCCCCGCCCGGATGGGCGCCGAAAGGAGTCGAGTGGAGGAGGTCCCGCCATCGACCGTGCGGGGGATCGTCGTTGCGACACCGGCGTCGACGATGAGGACGTCGGCGGCGGCGAGGCCGGCCAGGACGTTGATCGCCGCCCCGCCGGCGAGATAGTTGGCGACCATCTGGGCCGTCACCTCGGGTGGGTAGGCGGACACGCCGCGGCGGGCGATTCCGTGGTCGGCGGCAACCACGACGATCGTCCGGCGACGAACGCCTGGCGCCTCTTCTCCGCGGATGCCGGCCAGTTGCACCGCAAGCTCCTCGAGGCGGCCCAGGCTGCCCGGCGGCTTGGTGAGCCCGTCCATGCGCGCCTGTGCGGCCGCCATCGCCCGCGAATCGAGCGGCCCGATCGCCGCGATCGCCCCTTGCAGCGCGTTCATCCGCCGCGGACCGTCATCGGGATCCCGGCGACCAGCAGGTAGACCTCATCGGCGCGGGCGGCGAGCCGCTGATGCGCGATCCCGAGCAGGCCGCGAAATCGCCGAGCGGTGGCGTCCATCGGCACCATGCCGAGCCCGATCTCGTCGCTGACGACGACCGTCGGTCCGGTGCGGGCATCGATCGCCTCGAGGGCCGAGGCGAACGGTCCATCGAGAATCGCGTCGACGTCCGCCGGCACATCGCCGGCGATGGCGCTGAGCCACAGCGTCAGGCCGTCGAGCAGCACGGTCCGCTCGGCATCGACGGAGCGGATCGACGCCGCGAGATCGTCGCCGACCTCGATGGTGGGCCAGGCGCCTGGTCGCTCGCGGCGGTGGCCGCGAATTCGTTCGTCCAGCTCGGAGTCGCCGGGCCTGGCGGTGGCGAGATAGCTCACGGGGCCGTCCGGCGTCAACTCCACGGCTCGCTTCAGACCGAATTGGCTCTTCCCGCTGCGCGTCCCGCCCAGTACCAGCACGAGCGGCGAGCTCACGGACGGCCGAAGGCGACGGCCGTGACGAACAGGACGGCTGCGAAGGCTACCTCGACGATGGCCCCAATGCCGTCGCCGTCGAGCGCGCCGCGGCGGCGAATGATCAGCTCCCCTGCCACTGCGCCGAGGACGAGGCCGCCCAGCAGTCC
>JALZAF010000086.1 GCA_030948505.1 Chloroflexota bacterium | reverse complement strand
CGGAGGGCGATCCGGGTCGGTACCGCGAGGCGCTCCAGCGCCGGCTCACGTCCGTGGGCGGGGCCGGTCCTGCCATCCGTTTCGTGATCCTCGGCGCCGGGTTTGGCAGCACGTCCCTGGCGCCGCGGCTGGCCGCGCTCGGCTGGACGGACGGCTCGGGGGCAGAGGCCACTGGGTCGGCGACGACCGACGTCGCCTTCGTCGTCGCGTCGGATGTGGACCCGCGTTTCCTGCCGCGCGAGGTCATCACGGTGGCCTGGGTCACCGGGGATACAGCCTCGTGGACCGCGCAGCCGTGGTTCGACTCGTTCGACATGGTGCTGGTACCCGACGACCGCATCGCGCATAACGTCGCCGCATCGAGTGCCAAGACAGCGACCGTGGTCCCGTCCATCGCGCTCGTGGACGGGTCGCCATCCGGCCCCGCAATTCGCGACGCCATCGTCGCCTGGGCGAACGCGACCCGGATCGCAGTCATGGTCCAGGCCCTTCGCTGGGACGTCGCCGAGCCGTCCGGCGACTACCACCTCGCGCGCGCCCTGCAACGACAGTTCGAGCGCCGCGGCCACCCGACGTCGATCTACTTCCAGCGCGAGTGGACCCGCCCCGCGACGGCTCGCGAGGATGCCGTGATTCACCTGTGGGGCCGCTACGAGCTGGCCGCCCGGCCCGGCCAGGTCAACGTCCTGTGGGTGCTGTACCACCCGGAGCTCGTGACCGACGAGCTGTGTCGCCGTTACGACCTGCTGTTCGCCGCCTCCGACAAGCTTGCCGCGCGCCTCAGCCGCGACACCGGATTACCCGTCCGCCCGCTCCACCAGGCCACGGATCCGGAGCGTTTCCGCCCGACGGCCGGCGGGCCGAAACACGAGCTGCTGTTCGTCGGCAACTCGCGCGGCACACGGCGCACGATCATCGACGACGTCAGCCCCAGCCCGCACGATCTGGCGGTCTATGGCGGCGGCTGGGACCCGGAGCTGGTCAACCCGGCGCACGTGCGCGGATCGGTGGTCCCCAACCGCGATCTACCGTCCTACTACGGTGCCGCGGGGATCGTGCTGAACGATCACTGGGTCGAGCAGGTCGAGGCGGGCCTGATCAACAACCGGCTGTACGACGCGCTCGCGGCGGGCGCGTTCGTCATCTCCGACCCCGTGCCCGGGCTGGACGAGGAATTCGACGGCGGCGTCGTCACCTACTGCGACGCCGCCGACCTGGCTCTCAAGGTCGAGAGCTTCCTGGCGGACCCGGAGGCGCGCAAACGCCACGCCGAGCGCGGCCGGCGCGCCGTTCTCGCCCACCACACCATCGCCCATCGGGCGGACGACCTGCTCGCCGCCATCCTCCCGGCGGTCGCCGCCCGCAGTGAGACGCATTGACCCGGGACCTCCATCGATCACGTGTCGGGGCGGTCGGGTCAGTATCCGGCAGTGGTGGTCCGTCACCAGCAACCTGCAGCCGCCTTGCCCACTGCTGGGTATAGTCGGGGCGTGATGCGCCACGAGCTTCTGCGCCGCCTGCATGCTCTGGCGCGGCCTCGGAACTACCTCGAGATCGGGGTCGGCGACGGTCGCAGCCTGAACCTCTCCCGGGTTCCGACGGTAGCCGTCGACCCCGCCTTCGACGTGACGATGCAGCAGCGCTGCGACCTGCATCTTGTGCGCGCCACGAGCGACGATTTCTTTGCCCGGCCAGACCCGATCAACCACCTCAGAAGCAGCCGAAACCCGTTCAAGAACATCCGTCGCGGCCGGCCCCTATTCGCGCATTACGTCGGCCATACCACGGTCGATCTCGTCTTCATTGACGGGCTGCATCTGGCAGAGTTCGCACTCCGCGATTTCATGAACGTGGAACGCTTTGCCCACTGGGGAAGCACAATCGTGTTCGACGACATGCTTCCCCGCGACATCGACGAGGCGGCCCGGGAGCGGCATACCGTCGATTGGACTGGGGACGTCTACAAGGTTCACGCGGTCCTTCGCCAGTATCGACCGGACCTCACCCTGATCCTGCTGGATACCGCCCCGACCGGCACTCTTGTGGTCTTCGGCGCCGATCCAGGAAACACGGCGCTTATCGAAAACTACGAACGCATCCAACGTGATCTGATCGTCGAGGATCCGCAGCAGGTGCCGGCCAGCGTGCTGGAACGGCGCGACGCCGTGGCAGCAGAGGCACTCCTCGATGCGCCGTTTTGGCGAAACCTTGTGCGGGATCGAAATCGCGGCGCGAGCCGCGCCGGCTACGATCGCCTGCGCCCCCGTTTCGCGCCGCTTGTGCGCTAGCTTGCGGTCGAGCTCTGCCCGCTCCTGACTCGCCGAGTTCGACTCAGTGCTCGGTCGCGCCGGTGAAGGTGAACGCCTCGATCCGCAGCGCTGGCACGACAACTCCGCCCAGGAATCCGCGCAGAGTCTTCCGCTCCCTGCCGACTGCCGTCACGCCGGGCAGGGCCCCCAGGTAGCTCTGCGTGAAGCGCAGGTTGCGGACCGGCCCCACGATGCGGCCGCCCTCGACGAGGAACGTTCCGTCGCGGGTCATGCCGGTGACGATGGCCAGCTTCGGGTGGACCGGGTTCGTGTAGTGGAAGCGGGTGACGAGCAGGCCGCGGTCGAGGCCGGCGATGAGCTCGTCGCGGCCCGTCGTGCCGCCCGCCATCAGCATGTTGATGGGGAACGGACCGTAGGAATTCGGAGCCGGCAGGCCGTGGCCGGTCGAGCGGCGCCCCTCGCGTGCCGCCGTCTGGGCGTCGTACACGACGCCGCGACAGACCCCGCCCTCGACCAGCTCAACGCGCTGTTTGGGGACGCCCTCGAAGTCGAAGGCCATGGGCAGCCCGGACAGATCGTCGCCGTCGTCGACGATGCTGACGAGGTCACTGCCGATCCGCTTGCCGATCTCGACGAACGATCGACCCTCCTGGACGGCGAGGGCTGAAAAGCCGAGGTAGCCCAGCATGTCGAGCAGATCGACGACGGCATATTCCTCGAGCACGACGGGGTAGTCGCCCGGCTCGACCGAGACGGCGCCGACGGTGGCCTTCGCCTTGGCAGCCGCTTCGCGACCGAGCGCCGCGGGGTCGATGGCCGATACATCGACGGCGGCGGACTCGGCATAGCCAGAGCCTCCATCGGGCGCCATGTGGACGGTGATGAGCTGCGAGGTGGTTCGCTCCTGGAGGGCGCGGATGCCCTTCGAGTTGACGACTGCGATCGTCTCCGCGGCAGTGGCGAACGAGCCATAGGCCACCACGCCCGCGTCGTCGGCCGCGGCGATGACGGCCCGCGCCCCCGCGGCCCGGAATTCAGGCGTGGCCTCGGCCGTTGGCGCGGCGAACGCGGCCGGCAGCCGCGTGATCGGTGCCGGCTCCGGGAGACCGCCCCAGTCCTCCAGCTCCGCGACATTGCGGGCGATGGCGGCGGCGTTGGCGGCGAGGCGCCGCAGCCCCTCGTCGTCCGTCCGCCCGGACGAAGCGACGCCGATGCGACGACCGCTCACGAAGCGGAGATTGACGTTGGCGTTCGTCTCGGCGACGTTCTGATGGATCTCGCTGTTCGCGAATCGGGTCAGCGCCGAGCTCTCCGCCATGACCAGCGCCTCGGCCTCCGTGGCGCCTTCGCGCCCCGCGTACTGGAGGACCGTTTCGGCCAGCGCCAGCCAGTCGCGGTTCGCGTCATCGCCCCCGTCCCGGCTCACCACTTGCCGACCCCGACCTGCACGTTCCGGAAGCGAGCGCCGGGCACGGCATGCCCGACGTGGCCGACCTGGCCCGGCTCGCCCTTGCCGCAATTCGGCGTGCCGAGCATGCGGTAGCTGCGCTCGTCGCCGACCGCATCGCACGACCGCCAGAACTCGTAGGTGATGCCGGTGTATGTCGGGTTCTTCAGCAGCCGACCTCTCTTGCCGCCCTTGATCTCATAGGCGACTTCGGTCGCGAACTGGAAGTTGAGGCGTCGGTCGTCGATGGACCAGCTGCGGTTCGAGGCGAGGTACAGGCCGTCGTCGGTATCGGCCACGATCTCGTCCAGGCTCCTGCCCGGTTTGGGCAGCAGATTGACGTTGGTCATTCGGATGAGCGGGATGCGGTTCCAGCCGTCGGCTCGCATCGCCCCGCCGGAGCGGCGGCCGATGCGCGGCGCCGTCTCGCGCGACGAGAGGTAGCCCACGAAGATCCCCTCCTTCACCAGGGGCACCGCCTGGGCCGCGACGCCTTCGTCGTCCCAGCCGAATGTCCCCAGCCCACCGGGCGCAGTCGCGTCGGCCACGATGTCGACCAGGTCGCTGCCATAGCGGAAGTGGGATTCGAGCTTGTCCACGGTCAGGAAGCTCGTGCCGGCATAGCTCGCCTCGGTCCCGAAGACGCGATCCAGCTCCGTCGGATGACCGCAGCTCTCGTGGAGCTGGAGATACAGCTGCGACGGGTCGAGCACGATCGTGGTGCGGCCGGGCGGACATTGCGGAGCCGAAAGCAGCGCCACCGCCTCCTCCGCGTAGGCCTCCGAGTGGCCGGCCAGATCCAGGCTTCGGATGTACTCGTAGCCCGCGGCCTGCCATCCGCCGCCGGCGTCCGGGTAGCTCCGTCGCTGGTGCTCGTCACCCTCGACGGCATTGGCCTCGAAGCCGCTGCCGACGTGCGTCAGGACCTGTTCGGTGAAGCTGCCGTCGGTCGCGGCGAACGTCTTGCGATCGCGCTGGGCCGCGTACGTGGACTCGGTGAAGGTGATGCCCTTCACCCGGTGGGCGGTCTCGTCGGCCGCCAGCAGGTCGGCGATCTTCGTCTCGAGCGGGACTCTGAAGGGGTCGACTTCGACGGGCGTTTCGAACCGGCCGCTGGCCGCCGGGCGGTCGTCCAGCCGGACCTGGTTGCGCAGCGCCGTGGCCGAGGCACGGGCGATCCGAACGGCCTCCGCGGCGACGCGATCCGCCTCCGCCGGCTCGACCCGATAGGAGCTGGCGAAGCCCCACGCTCCATCGACCAGGACGCGGATCCCGAAGCCCTCACTCTCGCCTGACGCAACGCCTTCGACACGTCCCGACTTGATGGAAATCGACTCATCGAGCCGGCTGACGACGCGCACGTCGGCGTAGGTCGCACCGAGTGCGGCAGCCGTGTCGAGAGAGCGGTCTGTGAAGTCGCGCACGGGGTGCTGAGGGTAGCAGGGCAGACCGCTGCCGTGGCGGAGGCACCACCCCGCTCCGTTACACTCCGCCCGTGACAGCCCCGGACCAACCACGGTCGGGCACCTTCATCACCATCGAAGGTCCCGAGGGCGCCGGAAAGACCACCCAGGCAGAGCTGCTCCGGCGCCACCTGGCGGGGCTGGGCAGGCAGGCCGTCCTGGTCCGCGAGCCGGGCGGGACGCCGCTGGGAGAGGAGATCCGGGCCATCCTGCTGGAGCATCGACAGGGCGGAATCGGCCCGCGCGCGGACGCGCTGCTGTTCAACGCCGCCCGGGCCCAGCTGGTCGAGGACGTCATTCGGCCCGCACTCCTGCGCGGCGAGACCGTCATCTCCACGCGCTTCTCCGACTCGACCCTCGCGTACCAGGGCCATGGCCTGGGACTGCCGCTGGACGCACTTCGGGAGGTCGAGGCATTCGCCACCGGAGGCATCGTCCCCGACCGCACCGTGCTGCTCGACCTGGCGGTCGAGGACGGCCTGTCGCGCAAGGCGGTCGCCGAGCGCACCCGCTTCGAGACGGCCTACGACCTATCCTTCCACCAACGGGTCCGTGCTGGCTTCATCGCTCTCGCGAAGGGCGAACCGGAACGCTTCCTGGTCGTCGATGCGGCGGCGGAGCCGGCGACCGTCTTCAATCGGATCCTCGACGGCCTGGGGTTGGGCCCGGGGCCGAGCCTGGGGCCGGGCCTGGGGTCGGCCGATCGACCCGCCGGGAACGCAGCGCCTGAACCGAAGCCGGGTTCGCTGCGCATACAGCAATGAGCGACGCTGGGGACGTGGCGCGGCGCCCAGCCGCATCGCCCGCCGATGACGCTGATCGTGACGCGCTCGTTCGGGTCGCCTCGGGCGAGCTCGACGCACTCGAGGAGTTGTACGACCGCTACCGGACCATGGCCTACTCGATCGCACTCCGCATCACGACCGACACTGCGCTGGCCGAAGACGTCGTCCAGGAAGCGTTCCTCGGCGCATGGCGCAACGCCTCGCGCTACGTCGAGGGCCGCGGCAGTGTCAAGACCTGGCTGCTGTCGATCGTCCACCACCGGGCCGTAGACGCCCTGCGCCGGCGACGGCCGACGACCCAGCTGCCGGAGCTGGACGCCGTCCCGCCACCTGCCCTCACACTGCCGGACGTGTGGCCCGAGGTCGCCGGCCGCCTCCTCCGGCTGGAGATCCTGACCGCGCTGCGGTCCCTGTCCGAGGTCCAACGCGAGGCCATCGAGCTGGCCTACTTCGGCGGACTCACGCAGCAGGAGATCGCGGCCCGGACGGGAACCCCGCTCGGGACCGTGAAGAGCCGGATGCGGCTGGGACTGCTGGCGATGCGACGCGAGCTGCTGGGCGCGGGCGGGGATGGGGTTCCCGGCGATGCCGCAGCCCTGGCGGACCGATGACCATGACCCACGACGACGTCCTCAACCTCGCCGCCGGCTTCGTGCTCGGGGCCCTCGAGCCGGCCGAGGATCAGGCCGTGCGCGAACATCTGGCGACCTGCCGCCAGGCCCACGACGAGTTCACCGTGCTCGGCGGAGTCGTGCCCTACCTGGACGAGACCGTGGAGCTTGTCGAGCCGCCCGCCTCGCTCAAGGCGCGGGTCATGGCGGCCGCCGCCGCGGATCTCGCGTCCGATCCCGGCAGCCGAGTGCGGCCCCAGAGGCGCCGACAGGACGTCGTCGCGTTGGCGACTCGCGCCGAGCGCCCCAGGGCCGCGCGGCGATCGCCCCTCGCGTGGGTGGCGGCGATCGCAGCCGTCGTCGCCATCGTGGCCCTCGCGGGCGCCAACGTGATGCTTCAGAGCCAGCTGCGCGAAAGCGGGGATTACAACCGCGCCGTGGCAGCGGCGCTGGACGTGGCCGCGAGGCCAGGCAGCCAGGTGGCGATCCTCAGCGGCGCCGGCCAATCGAGCCCGCGGGGCATCGCTGCGATCGGCGGCGACGGCTCGTTCGCCCTGGCGGTCCGCGACATGACCCCGACCGCGGGCAAAGAGGTCTACGAAGCCTGGATCGTAGGCTCAACTGGCGCGCCGATCCCGCTCGGTGGGTTCCACGTCGGGAGCAGCGGCATCGGCAGCTTCACGGGGTCCGCGACACCGTCGCCGGGGGCGACGATCGCGCTGACCAGGGAGCCCGGTCCGGGGGCCACCGCACCGACACTGCCGATCATCTCGTCCGGCGTGGTGGCGGCACCGCCGAACCCCTGAGCTCGATGTAAGCCGGCCTCAGCCTGCCGGTTGCGGGGTTGCCTCACCCAGCGCCCCGGCGCCCTCGGCGCGCGCGTCGGCCAGGGCGTGTTCGGCTGCCGCGAGCAGATCCTCGGCCGTCGTCGCGTCGGCCGGGAAGCGAGCGACACCCGCGGACACCGTGACCTGCCGACCGGCGACCTGTGGCAGGCGCGCCACCCCGGCGAGGACGCGACGAGCCACCGTCAGGCCGGCCGACCCGGGGGCGACGAGAACGAACTCGTCGCCGCCGTAGCGGGCCACGGTGTCGACCAGGCGGACCGATTCGGCCAGCACGGCGGCGACCTCGCGCAGGACGTCGTCGCCAGCGTCGTTGCCGGCGGACGCATTCGTGTTCCGGAAGTCGTCGACATCGAAGAGCGCCAGCGAGACCTCGCTGCCCTGGCGGGCGGCTCGCGCCAGCTCGAGCTCGAGCACGCGGGCGAAGGTCCTGGCGTTGGCCAGGCCCGTCAGCGGGTCCATGTGGGCCATCCGCTCGAACCACTCCGACCGCTCCGCGATCAGCGAAGCCAGGCGGGCACGCTCGACCGCGACGGCGGCAAGGTCGGCGACCGCCGTGGCCAGGCGGCGGGTAGGCGCATCGAGGGGCGCCGCGTGAGCCAGGGCCAGGACGCCCAGCGGCGTGTCGATGTCGTCGCGCGTCACGACCAGCGGTACGTGGCTGCGAAGGGCCGGGCCGCCGGGTCGCAGCGGCGCGACGTCGAATGCCGCGGCCCGCTCGGCCAGGGCGCGGCGAATCGGGTGATCCTCGGTCTTCGTGACGTCGCTGGCCAGCCGCTCCAGCTCCGCGCCGTCGACGCCGATCGAGGCCGCGACCCCAAGCTCGGTTCGATCCGGATGCTGCAAGAAGATCACGGCCCGATCGGCGCCGCTGGCCTCGATCGTCGCGCGGAGGAGTCGCTCGAGTCCGGCCTCCAGGCCGGCGGCATGCGCGAGTGCCTCGGCGCCGGTGGCAAGGACGTCGAGCGCGTGGTCGTTGGGCACGTTGCACCTCTGGCCGCTGGGCCGCGGTCTTCGTCTGCGGGGCCGCATCGTACACGACGCGCCGGAGGCCGAAACAGTCCTCCACCAGCGGCAGGCGGAGCGGCGGCCCCGTCGGGTGGCCCGCCTATACTCCCGCCGTGAAGCTGGTCGTCGCCATCGTCCACAACGAGGACGCGGGCGCCCTCGTGGACGCGCTCCTCGAGCGCGAGCACCGCGCGACGCGGCTCCACAGCTCGGGCGGCTTCCTCAAGCAGTCCAACGCCACGATCGTGGTGGGCGTGGAGGACGGCAAGGTCGACGAAGTGCTGGAGATCGTGCGGGAAAACTGCACGTCGCGGACCCAGATCGTGAACCCAATGCCGCCGATCATGGAGCCGGGTGAGTTCTTCATGCCCTACCCGCTCGAAGTCGAGGTCGGCGGGGCCACCGTCTTCGTACTGCCGGTCGAGCGCTTCGAGCGGCTTTAGGTCGCGAGACGACCTGCGCATGAGCCCATTCCGCCCTGACCTGGTCGAGACCTGGGTCTTCCGCTGCCCCCAGCCCGGCCGGGTCGAATACCTCCTCATCCAGCGTTCGGACGACCGCATCTACCCCGGCATCTGGCAGCCGGTCACCGGAGGGGTCGATGGCGGCGAGTTCGTGCCTCTCGCCGCCCTCCGCGAGGTCGCCGAGGAGACCGGGCTCGGCGGGGACGCCATGGAGGCGTTTTACGACCTGGACCAGGTCGGTGCGTTCTACGCCGAGGACCCGGATGCGATCGTGACCAGCGTCATGTTCGCCGTCCGGGTTCAGTCCGGCGCCGAGCCGACCCTGTCGCACGAACACGTGGCTTACGAGTGGGTCGGGGTGGCGGAGGCAGAGAGGCGATCGATCTGGCCGCCATATCGCGACTCGCTTGCGCTCATCGGGCGCCTCGCGGCGGACCCTGAACTGGCGCGCTGGTTCGAGCTCGACCGCCATGGGCGGCGGCTGGCCCGCCCGGCACGGTAGACTGACGCGCAACCTGCCCACCGTGGAGGCGCACACGAGGAGGGCGACTTGCTCGACCGGCCAGAGGCTCCCGCGACCGCAGACCGGAACCCCGCCGCCGATCGCCGGATCTTCCGTTCCAAGGTCGACACGATCCGTCCAACCTATGGTTTCGAGGACGTCTCCCTCGCCCCGGGCACCAGCACCCTGGAGCCGGCCGACGTCAACCTGGCCCAGACCTTCTGCGGCATCGATCTCGCCATCCCGGTCCTCGCCGCGGCCATGGACGCGGTGGTCGATCCGGCCTTCGCTGGCAGCCTGGCCTCCCTTGGCGGGCTCGCCATCCTCAACCTCGAGGGCGTCCAGACTCGCTACGACGACCCCACGGAGGTGCTCGGCCGAATCGCCGCGGCGGCTGACGCAGAGGTCCATGCGGTCCTTGCCGACGCATACAGCCTCCCGATCCGCGACGATCTCGTGGCCCGTCGCATCGACGAGATCCACCGCGCCGGCTCAAAGGCCGCCGTATCGGCAACACCCGCCGCGGCGCGGCATTTCGGACCGTTCTGTGCCGAACACGGCGCCGACCTGTTCCTTGTCCAGTCCCAGGTCAGCAGCGCTCGCCACCTGGCCAGCGGCTACGACCCGCTCTCGCTGGCCGAGTTCACGCGATTCATGCCGCTGCCGGTCGCGGTCGGCAACACGACCAGCAGCGACGCGGCGTTCGCATTGATGGCCCAGGGCGCCGCGGCGGTCTTCGTCGGCGTAGGCCCAGGCGCTGCCTGCACGACCCGCGAGGTCCTCGGCATCGGTGTGCCGCAGGTCACGGCCGTGAGCGACGTGGCCGCCGCCCGCGACGCGTACCTGGCCGAAACGGGGCGCTATGTCCCGGTTGTAGCCGACGGCGGCATGCGCCGCGGTGGCGAGATTGCCAAGGCCATCGCGGCTGGCGCCGACTTCGTGATGCTCGGCTCGCCGCTGGCACGCGCCGCCGAAGCGCCGGGACGGGGGACGAACTGGGGCATGGCGGCGCCGTCGCCCGTGCTGCCGCGCGGCACCCGCATCCGGGTCGGCACGGCCGGCCCGCTGGAGCGGATCCTGTTCGGTCCGGCCGAAGTCACCGACGGCTCGGAGAATCTGATCGGCGCGCTGCGGCAGTCGATGGCCGCCCTTGGAGCCGCCACGATCCGCGAGATGCAGGGCGTGGAGATGGTCTACGCCCCGGCTGCCCAGACCGAGGGCAAGTCCTGGCAGCGCAGCCGCTGACGGACCTCGGCGAGCAGCTCGCGGGTTGGGGCAAGGCCGTCATCGTCGAAACCCGCGGCCGTACGACAGGACGCGCGGCCAGGGCCGCGGTGGGGTTCGTCGAAGGCCCGGACGGAGCGCTGCTCGTGGCGGCAGGTGACGCCGGCGCCGCCTGGGCAAGCAACCTGCTGGCCGATCCGCATTGCACCATCACCCTCGGCGAGCGTTCGTACGCCGCTCTGGCCGAGCAGCTCGAGGAAACGCAGAGGAATGCGGTCGTCGTCCAGCTGATCCTCAAGTACGGAACACCGGCTGAGCGGCTGGGCGCCGGGCCGGCCTTCCGCATCCGGCCCGCCGACCCTGCCGCTGCCACGGTCGCGGGAGGGCGGCAATGACGATCGCCGCACAGCTGGAGACCGTCATCGCCCGCTCGGCCGAGGCTGCGTTCGCCGAGATCTCGGCCGTGGAGCGATATCCGGAGTGGCTGATCGCGTCGGGCATCGTGCGCGTCGAGTTGCTGGACCCGGGACCGCCGGCCGAAGGAACGAGGATCCGCATCGAACAGCGCGTCGCCGGTCGGGCGTCCACGCTCGAGGGGGCCATCACCGCGTTCCAACCGCCCACCGGGTTCGGCCTGCGGGCGAAGGACAAGGACGGCATCTCGATCGAGCTGGAGGCTCTCCTCCTGCCCGAAGGAGCCACCTGCCGGCTTCGGTGGTCGATCCGCATCGGGCTGCCGCTGCGCTACCGGATGTTCGAATCGATGGCCGCACCGGAGGTCAAGCGGGCGGCCGCCACCGACCTTGAGAACCTGCGCCGCCGCCTGGAGGCCGTCGCGAGCTGACCACGTCGAACTGCGCGTGCAATGCGGGACGCGCCGCGCGTCGCATCGTTGTTCTACTCGCCCGCGGTTGACATGCGTCCATGACGGAGACGGCCGTTCGCTGATTCCCATGCGCCGCCATCCCGGGCACGATGCCGCTCGCGGCAACCCGGGAATCGGGTCATCCGAAAGGAGACACGCGATGCACGACAATCGACTGGCGACTCGTCGCCAGGGGGTCGTCGAGCCAAGCAGCGAAGCACCCCACGGTGCCTGTCTCGTCGGTGGATGCCCCTGCAAGGACGTGCGGATCGTCTCCCACCGCCGCGCCGCGTTCTTCGCGGCCGTGGCCATCGAGCACGGAGAGACCGCCGACCGGACGATTGCACCGGACCCCGCCTGGCGTCTGCCGACCGTGGCGGCCTGACGCCCTTCACAACCGAAGAAAAACCGAATACGGACAACCGAAGAACAACCGAATAACAACCGAATACGTGCCCACACGGCCGAGCGTCCCCGACGCTCGGCCGTTTTTCGATGGTCGGGCCGGGTAGACTGCCCCTAGGCGCGGTGGAGGGCGAGATCGAGCGTGGCGGCCACGAGGGACGCGGAGACCAGCGAGCCGCATAGCGGGGCGGTGCCGGAGCCGGAGCCGATCGGCTCGGCCCCCGCCGATAGCCCTTCGTCCGCCGATAGCCTTCCGTCAAAGCCGCCACCCGCCGAACGAAGGGGCAAGACCGTCCACGGCGAACCGGCCAACGCCGGTCACCGCGTTCTCGCTCCCGACGACGCCGAGGTTGAGGCGTACCTGGAAACCGCGCTCAAGGCGCCGGCTCCCGAACGATCGCGCGACGACCGGCCAGGCCGCGGCGATGCCGCCGCCGGGGCGGCCGCCCCGGACACGGTCATCGTGCTCGATTTCGGCAGCCAGTTTGCGCAGCTGATCGCTCGCCGCGTCCGCGAGCTGAACGTCTACTCGGAGCTGCTGCCGCACGACACACCTTGGTCGGAGATCGAACGACGCCAGCCCAAGGCAATCATCCTGTCCGGCGGCCCGAACTCCGTGTACGACGTGGACGCGCCGCGTCCCGATCCGGCCATCTGGAGTGGCCGCTTCCCGGTCCTGGGGATTTGCTACGGCGCCCAGCTGATGGCCCACGAGCTGGGCGGCGACGTCGTGCCGACCTCGCGACGCGAGTACGGCCCGGCCCAGGTGTCGATCACCGAAGGCGACGGACTGTTCGCGGGACTCGACCCTGACCAGCCGGTCTGGATGAGCCACGGCGACTCGATCACCCGGCTGCCGGACGGGTTCAGGGCCACCGCCCGGACGGATTCCACGCCCTACGCCGGGCTCGTCGACTCGGATCGCGGGCTGTACGGCATCCAGTTCCACCCCGAGGTGGTCCACACGCCACGCGGCCGGGCAATCCTGCGCAACTTCGTGATCGAACTCGCCGGCGCCCGGCCCGAATGGACGGCGGTCAACTTCATCGAGACGACAGTGGCCGAGATCCGCGCCCGGGTGGACGCGCGAACCCGCGAGACGGGCGGCGATGGCAAGGTCATCTGCGCCCTGTCGGGCGGGGTCGATTCGGCGGTTGCGGCGACCCTTGTCCATCGCGCGGTCGGCGACCGGCTGACGTGCATCTACGTCGACCATGGGCTGATGCGCAAGAAGGAGTCGGAGCTCCTGCGGGTGACGTTCGAGCGCGACCTCGGGATGCGCCTCGTGATGGTCGATGCCCGGGAGCGCTTCCTGCGACGTCTCGAGGGGGTGGAGGACCCCGAACGCAAGCGCAAGATCATCGGCGACGAGTTCATCCGCGTATTCGAGGAAGAGGCGGCGAAAATCTCGGCCAACGGCGGCATCGACTTCCTCACCCAGGGCACGCTCTACCCGGACGTCATCGAGTCGGCAACATCGGAGACGAAGGCCGCCCAGAAGATCAAGACACACCACAACGTGGGTGGCCTGCCGGCCGATCTGCGTTTCCGCCTCATCGAGCCGCTGCGCTACCTGTTCAAGGACGAGGTCCGGACCGTCGGCCTGGAGCTGGGCCTGCCGGAGGCGATGGTCATGCGCCAGCCGTTCCCCGGCCCGGGCCTGGCCATCCGGATCATTGGCGCGGTCACCGCGGAGCGACTCGAGACCCTCCGGGAGGCGGACTGGATCGTCATCGACGAGATCAAGGCCGCGGGGCTGTACCGCAGCCTCTGGCAGAGCTTCGCGATCCTGACTCCGGTTCGCTCGGTGGGCGTCATGGGCGACGGCCGAACTTACGCCAATGTCGTCGCCATCCGCGCCGTGACCTCCGAAGACGGCATGACGGCCGACTGGGCGAAGCTCCCGTACGACGTCCTGGGCAAGATTTCGAGCCGCATCGTGAACGAGGTCCCGGGCGTGAATCGCGTCGTCTACGACATCTCCTCGAAGCCCCCCGCCACCATCGAGTGGGAATAAGTCGGGAACAGGCAACCTCTCCGGGCCTACAAATAACCGCCCTCCGAGGTCCGAGCGCGACCCCCGGGCGCGCATCGGCCCGAGGAATCGGAGGACTCGTAGCGTTCCCACCCTGACCTTTGGGGGTATATCAGCGGACCGGCCCGCAGCGCACAGTCCCCTTGATGGCCGGTCAGCAGACGTCCGAGATCGCGGTCGTGCACTGCCCGTGGTGCTCCGCTGAGCTCAACGGACCTGTTTCGACCTGCTCGTCGTGCGGTGCCACGTTGACCGCCGACGCCGAACCCTCGCTGCCGGGCGTCACGGCGGTCGACAACGACGCTATCCGTGCGGCGCGCATGCCCGCCCCTCAGCGCCGCAGCCGGCTCCTGTCCTGGATCAGCGGCGAGGACTCGGGCGTTGAAGAGGTGCCCGCCCCTCCCGGCTCGCTGGCCCCGCCGCCGCCCGACGTACGTCGCGAGATGCTGCGGCTGGAGCTTGAGGCCGAGCTCACCAACCTGCATGCCGAAGCCGAATCCATCGTCTCCGAGTCGGAAGCCGAAGCGCGCGAGGCACAACCGGTGCCCAATGTCCTTGCCGCCCCGAGCCAGCCGGCGGGCCCCTCGGAACCGCCGGCCACGGACAGCGGGACCCCGCCACCCGCCTGACCCGGTCCCCCGGGGGCCTCGACGGCGCCCGGCTATCCTGCGGCGGTGCCCGAGCGACTTCCGTCTCCCGGCCCATCGTTTCTGCGTGAGCAGCCGCTCAAGGCTGGACACGGCCTGCGAGCCGGCATGAGCCGTCCAGCCGACGGCCCCGACGACTGGTGGCTGGCCATCCTGTGGGTCGCCGACGACGACGGCGTCGTGAGCTTCACGACGGTGGCTCCGTCCGCTGGTCCGCCGCCCGAGCCCCCACTGGTACGCCTGGGACCCGCCTTCGCCGGCGCCCTCTCCGGCCTGATCCGCGAGGAGAACGGGCGGCTCGCCATTCGGCTCACCCCCGTCGCCCCACCCGACGATGCAGCCCGGCCATGGCGCTGCCCGCTCGCGGTGCGCGCGGCATTCAAGTGGGAGCCGGTTCGGGCCGCAGCGATGCGCCCGAACGAGCTGGCCGAGATGGTGCTCTCCGCCTTCCGCCATTCCGTTGAGGGACTGGGGCGACGCTGATCACCCGCCCGGCCGATCGAGCCTAGACTCCGCGCCACCCCTCATGAGCGATCGCGTCGACCCCGCCCGCGCACCCTCACCGTCCTGGGCGGCTTCGATGGTCGCCGCGGCGCTCACAGCACTTGCTCGGCCCGAACTGTGGGTCGTGGCACTGGCTGGCTTCCTCGGCCGGGGCGGGATGGTGGCCTTTCTGCTGCCGATCGTGGTGCTGCCCAGCCCGTCCGGCGTCGCCAACGTGATCGCGCCGTCGCTGACCTCTTTTGCCTTTGGCCTGGTCTCGTCGTCGTTTGTCGAGATCGTGGCCGCCCTCATCGCCCTCCTTCTTGGCTGGATCGTGGTCGGCGGGCTGGTCGGCGCGTGGGCCGATATCGAGCTGCTGCGGGCAGCCGTCGGCGACGAGGAGCTCGACGTGGGCGGGGGCTACCTCGTGCCGCCGGGCAGGGGGACCCTCGCGCGGGCACTGGCCGTTCGCCTGCTGGCGCATCTGCCGCTGGCCGTCGCCCTCGCCTGGGGGGCGGTCCGCATCGTGCTGGCCGCCTACGCCGAGCTCATCACCCCGTTCGAGGTGGTGACCCCGCTCTTCATCCGGGTCCTCGGCGACGTGCCTGACGCGATTGCCGTGATCGTCACGTTGTGGCTGCTCGGCGAAGCTGCCGGGGGGGTCGCCGTCCGGCACGCGGTGCTCGGCCGAAAGTCGGCCGCCGCCTCCGTCCGGGATGGCTGGCTGGACCTCGTCCGGCGACCACGCTCGGGCTTCGGCACGTTGCTGGCCACCGACGTCGCGGTCGGGCTCGCCGTCGTGTCGTCGGCGCTCGCGGCGAGCGTGGTGTGGTCCTGGGCACGGCTGGCGATTCTCGGCCGCGACGGTCCAGCACAGGTTGGGGCGGCGATTGGGATCCTCGTGGCGGTGTGGCTGGGAGGCCTGGTTCTCACCTCCGTGGCCGTGGCCTGGCGGAGCCTGGCGTGGACCGCCGAGTGGCTGCGGGTGATGCCACACCCAGCCGCGGATGAGAAGGTCGGCGCATCCTCCCTCGGGACCTTCGGCGGCGCAGACCATGCCCGTCCGGGGGGTAGGTCGTCGTCCCGATCGTCTGGCACCCTTTAGCACCTTCGGTCGCCTGACGACCGGTGCGACAGAGGTGATGGATTGGCGACGAAGACGGTCGTCTGCCCCGAGTGCGGCGATCCGGTCCCGTACGGCCGCTTCTCATGCCCGGCCTGCGGATCACTCCTCGCCTCGGTCGCCGGCGCTCCGCGACGCGTCGCTCCGCTCGTCGTCGCCACGGTCGACGACACGCCCAGTCACGATGGCAACGGCTGGTTGGAGGCGGCCAGGGCTGTCGCGGCCAGTGCCCTCATGGAGACGCCGGCCTACGTTCCCGCCCCGCCGCCGGCCGATGCCCCTGTGCCACGGCCAACCCCCCGCCCGTGGGTCTCCCCTCCCACGCGCGGTGCCCCCCGAGCCATACTGGGGAGCCCGGCGGCCCCGGCGAGCCCGGCGGCACAGCCCGTTGTAGCGCCGCCGCCACCCATGGTCCCCTCCGCGCTGGCCCGACCGGCGCCGCCTGCAACGCGTTCGGCTGCAACACCCGCGCCGCGTCCGGCGGCGGCTCCGCCCCCGCTTCGTGCCGCGAGCGCGCCCTCTGCTCGCGCCGCCGGCGCCGCGGTACGCT
>JALZAF010000269.1 GCA_030948505.1 Chloroflexota bacterium | reverse complement strand
AGCCGCAGGCGCGGCTCGGGCGGAGGGTTGCGGGAGGATTGCCGCGATGGGCTTGGCCGACATCGGTGCCGCGGTCATCGGGACCGGGTTCATCGGCACCGTCCACGTCGAGGCCCTGCGCCGGATCGGAGTGCAGGTCCGGGGCGTCCTGGGCAGCACGCCGGAACGCGGCGCCGCGCGGGCCGAAGCGCTGGGCGTGCGGCGAGCCTACGGCTCCCTGGACGAGCTGCTGGCCGACCCGGCCGTCGGGGTGGTCCACGTCACCTCGCCCAACCACCTGCACGCGCCACAGGCGACGGCGATCATGGCCGCCGGCAAGCACGTGGTGTGCGAGAAGCCGCTGGCGATGACGGCGGCCGAGTCGGCTGAGCTTGTGCGGCTGGCCGAGGCGACCGGGCGGATCAACGCGGTCAACTTCAACATCCGCTTCTACCCCCTCCACCAGCACGTCCGCGGGCTCGTCGCCGAAGGCGGGCTGGGCGAGGTCCGCTTCGTGACCGGCCACTACTTCCAGGACTGGCTGCTGCTGGACACCGACTGGAACTGGCGCCTCGAGCCGGACAAGGGCGGCGCGCTCCGAGCCGTCGGGGACATCGGCTCGCACTGGCTGGACCTGATGACCTTCGTGACCGGCCAGCCGATCGTGAGCGTCATGGCGGACCTGGCGACCTTCATTCCCACCCGCCGCCAGCCGAACGGGCCGGTCGAGACGTTCTCCACGGAGCGGGCCGGCAAGACGGTCGCTCGGCCCATGGGCACCGAAGACGTCGCCGCCATCCTCCTGCGCTTCGCCAACGGCGCCCGGGGGGCGGTGCAGGTGTCGCAGATCAGCCCCGGCCGGAAGAACTCGCTGCAGTGGGAGATCGACGGCTCGCTGGCCGCCGCGGCGTGGGACTCGGAGATGCCGGATCACCTCTGGCTGGGCCACCGCGACCGGCCCAACGAGTTGCTGCTGCGCAACCCCGCCCTCATGAACGCTGCCGGGCGCGCCGCCGCGGCCCTGCCGGGCGGCCACGTGGAAGGCTTCGCCGATACGTTCGGGGCGCTGTTCCGGGCGATCTACGCGGATGTGGTGGCCGGGCGGCCCGCCGCGAGGCCGCCATACGCGACGTTCGCCGACGGCCATGACGAGATGCTCGTCGGCGACGCGATCGCCGCCAGTGCGGTGGCGGGCCAGTGGGTGGACGTGGCCCGGCGAACTAGCGGATCCACCCCAAGCGCCGCACAGATCCTGTAGCCTTGTCGGCCGCAACCCGCGATCCAGCCTGTCGTCGCAGCAGCGGATCGCGTAGCGGTCACCGAGCTCTTCGTCGCCTTTCGAGACGGGGCATTCAGGCCCCCTGGGGCCGGAGCACACACCGGAATTGAGAGCGCCGGCCCGGATCGGTCATCTCGACGACGCATTCCGGTTCTTCGCGCGCTCGCGCATCCTCCAGGCCGCCGTGGTCGCGGTGTTCCTCTCAGGCTGGATCGTGCAGGCGGTCACGTCCTATCTGAGCCCGGACCTGGGAGGCCTCTTCCGTTGGATTGGCATCGACTTCGGGTTCTACTTGGCGCAGGCTGGCGTATTCGCTCATCACGAGCTTGCAGGGCTCTACTCGATCGACGCCGCGACGCCGTTCCGGGAAGGCCTCGCAGCATACTCAACCCAGCCAGGGCTGCCGACACCTGCGGGACCGGTCCCGTACCCACCGCTCTTTGCCTGGCTCGTCAGCCCGCTTGCCGGCCTATCGCCGCCCCTCGCCTTCGCCTTCTGGACGGTCGTCAACGCCTCGTTGGCGCTTATTCTCGCGTGGCGGGTCTCGAGCTTCTTTCCTCCCGAACGGCGGTTCTTGGCCGCCGGTGTCCTCCTCGTCTCGAGCGCGCTCGTCTTCTCGTTGTGGTTCGGGCAGGTTCAGCTCCTGTTGTCAGTTGCCTTCGGCGAGGCATTCGTCAGGTTGCGGCAGGGCAGGGATTTGCGTGCCGGCATATGGCTCGCCATCATCGTGGTCAAGCCGCAGTACCTACTGCTGATTCTCCCGATCCTCCTCTGGAAGCGTCGCTGGCTCGCGCTTGCGGGATTTGCCATAGGCGGCATCGCGATCCTCGGCGCCTCGGTCCTCGTTGCGGGGCTCGGGTCGATCCCCGCGTACGTCGGAAGCCTGGTGGAATCGGTCAGCGCGTCGAGTGGCGCGATCCTGTCATCCGTCGCCCCAGACGTGATGGTCAATTGGCGGGCCCTGGTCCTTTCCGTCCCGCTCAATCTGCCCGACACCGTGCGGCTGGCGATCACGCTCATCCTCAGCGCAACGACGGTCGCCGCAGTAATTGTCGCATTCAGGGGGCCTTGGCAACCGACCGAGCCGCGATTCGCGGGCCAGATGACCTTGCTGGGGATCGGCACAATCCTGGCCGCGTACCACAGCCACATTCATGGCGTCACGATGATCGCGGTCCCGCTAGCGGCCTTCCTGGCGTTCCGCGTGGCTCGCACGGCTGCCGATCAAGCGATCCTCCGGGCGATCTCTATCACACTCGCGGCCGCCATCGTCGCCCCGTGGCTGTGGTTCGCGGTGCTCTCTCGTAGCCACACTCGAGCGAACACTATGGTGGCGGTTGCCCTGGTTGTTGGGTTCGTCCTGCTCTTCGTCTACCTCCGCCGGCTCGAGGCGAAGCCCTCCCCTTCGGACGAATCGACCACGGTCACCCGGGAGGCCCGGCCCGCCCGATCGACGTCGGACATTCGCAACGGGGCGATCCCCGGGTGCTCCCCAGCTCAGCCCGAGCCGGCGATCCAGGCGCCTGTCTCGCCTGCAACGAGCCACGCCCGGAGCGTTTAGGAACCGGGAGTCGACCCCGCGGTCGCAACTCCCTGCTTGGTTTGTTGGCCCCCCTTCGCTGTCGACGCGCGTGCCTTTTCCCAATCGGTCCGGAACTGGACGATGCCCTTGTCGGTAAGGGGGTGGCGCACCATCTGCTGCAGGACCTTGAACGGCAGGGTGGCGATGTGCGCACCGGCCAGGGCCGACTGGGTGACATGGAGCGGGTGGCGCATCGACGCCGCCAGGATCTCCGCCTCGATCTCGTGGATGGCGAAGATCTCGGCCAGCTCGCGGATGACGATCATGCCGTCCTGGTTGATGTCGTCGAGCCGGCCCACGAACGGCGAGATGAGGCTCGCCCCGGCCTTGGCGGCGAGGAGGCCCTGGTTGGCGGTGAAGATCAGGGTGCAGTTGGTCTTGATGCCCTCGTCGGCGAAGCGGCTGATCGCCTCGAGCCCTTCCTCGCTCATGGGCACCTTGACCACGATGTTCGGGGCGAGCTTGGCGAAGACGCGACCCTCGCGCAGCATGCCCTCGACATCCTCGGCCACGACCTCCGCGGAAACCGGGCCGCTGGTGATGCGGCAGATCTCCTGGAGGATCTCCTCGTAGCTGCCGCCGACCTTGGCGTACAGGCTGGGGTTGGTCGTGACCCCGTCGAGGACGCCCCACCGGGCGGCAGTCCTGATCTCTTCGATTTCGGCGGTGTCGAGGAAGATCTTCATGGGGCAGGCTCCCGGGTGGCAGAGGGAAGGATGGCGATTCTACGCCCGTCCGCCGCGGAGGCCCACCAAAGGTCCCTACATGTGGCCAGCGGCGGCCTTCGCGATCGACGTGGCGATCTGCTGGAGCTTGCCTGGAGTGAACCTCTCGGGGGCGCCGATGGTGAACTGGAGCACGGCGATGCCCTTCTTGATACAGGATGGGTCCGAAGAGGTAGGCGCCGTCCGCACGGCCTCACAGAGGACTGGGGCGGCGACCTGCGACATCGGCGTGGCGCCGCCGCGCACGCGCCCGTCGTCATGGAGTTCCGCCGGCCTGCTGGTCCTGGAGAAGCAGCGCTTTGGCCCCGGCCCGGTCACCGGCCTCCTCGGCCAGGGCGATCCGCGCGTCGCAAGGTCGAGCTGGGTCGAGTTGCTCCGACACGATGAGCAGATCTCGAGCACCATCGCCGAGATCCGCGATCCGGAATGCGGTCGGGCCCGCCGGAACCAGGTCGATGCGCGGGGCCGCACCCGCCGGCAGCGTTCCGTCAATGCTGCTGACCCGGAGCGCGACCCCAACGCAGGTTCGATCGAAGAACTCCGCCGTGCCGTCGATCGCGGTCGTCGCACCCGCGCCGACGAAGATCATGGAGTTCGCCATCCACTGGCCGCCGGCCGCGCGGCCAGTCTCGAGGATCGGAGGCAGATCACCCGAGGCCGCGGTGACGGGGCTCGGGAGGCCGCCGACGCTGATCCATGGCACCTGACCGCCGGGCATCTGGGGCGTGTAATCGCGCATCGTCGCCAGCGCCCTGATGGCTTCCGCGAGCGTCGAGGGCCGAATCCGCTCGAAGAGGCGGATCCGCGTCCCATCCTCGAGGGTATATGACTCGGGCAGGCGCCGGAAAGCATCCGCCGCGGACGATGGGATCGCGAAAAGATCGTGCAACACCCGCTCGACACCCACGCGGCTCGGGGGGAGTGACAGGGGCAGGGGATCAGGGAGGGCGACGACCTGGGCGGCCAGCAGGACCGCGAGCGGGTACTCGTCGCGTGAATCAACGTGCGGGCTGTTCAGCACGAACAGCGGCGCGGCGTCGCCCCTGGTCACGGCGTCGGCCACGCTCACCGTGTCGTCGCTGAAGCCATCGGTCGCTCCAATTACGAGCACGGGTCTGTCCGTTCCGGCGATCCGACGGAGGTCGCGAACCAGCCGTACCACCTCGTCGTAGTCAGCCCTGATCAGCGGCGGGTTGGCGGTCGCCATGAGCGTGCGAGCCGCCGAACCTGTGCCCGGCACGATGTTCGTCAGCCCCGCACAGAGATTCACGAGCAAAAGCACGGCCAGCGCCGCGGTCGCGGGCCGGGCGACGCGAGTCGGGTGGGTGCGCCAGAGTGCCCAGACGAGCGCGGATAGGCCGATCGTCACCGGGAGGACGAAATGGACCGCGTAATGTGGACCTTCCTGGCCGACCACGAGCGCCCAGAGGACCGTGAGGACGGCGCAATAGACGGCGACGAAGAGCAGCCGCTCCTCAAGCATCCCCATACGCCAGGCACCGACAAAGCCGGCAACCGCGAGGGCGATCACCAGCCAGCCGAAGCCGGAGCCGATCGAGCCGAGCACCGTCCCGGCGTCCAGAACGTATGACTGGTAAAGCGCTCCGTAATCCTGTACCAGGAGCCTGCCGAGGAGCCGCTGACCAATCGCGGCCATCGTGACCAGCCCGCCGACGAGGATCAGCCCGGACCGCAAGACCTCGCCTATGTGCACCCGTATTGCCGATGGAAGGCCGGCCCGAACGGAAAGCGCTGCCCGGCCGACGATGATTAGCTCGACGGCGGCGCCGAAAGCCACACAGTCGTAGGCAAACGGTCTTCGGAAAACGAACGCGCTGGCCAGGAGAAAGCCGATCGCCAGGGGCCTCCAAGAGCGCGTCAGCCGGGGATCGGCGATGTAGAGCGCGATGGCCATCGCCACGAGCGTGGCCGCGCCCAGGTCGACGAACCCGCGAAAGATCGCAGTCCATGTATAAGGGATCGCCAGGGCGATCAGGACAGTCGTCCAGAAGACGGGCCCCCGCCGGCCCGCGATCGCCCGGCTCCCGATCCAGCCGACCGTCAGGGCGAACGGGACGATGAAGACCGTGGCCAGGTTGAGCTCGTAGGCCAGCCGGCTCGCGCCGAGGATCTTGCGGAGCGGCAGCAGCGGGATCGTCGGAATGAGGTTGTATTCCTGCGACGTCGAGAGATACACCTCGGCGAGCGCCCTCAGCGGCGATCTGGTCAGGTCGGAATAGGTCGTCTGCAGGCGCGTCGAGTACTCGTGGAAGTCCCACGTGTAGAAGGTGTGCTCGACCGAGATGTAAAGGTAGGTAAGCGCGAGGACGCCGACCAGCACGAGGAGAACGCCGAGGAAATGTGCCCCCCAGGTCCAGCGCGCCCCGACTACCGGAATCGATGACGGCTCGCTCCCGGAGCGGCCTCCGCCGCCCATCACCGGTCGCCCTCAGCCCCCGAAGACCGAGTCACGGCTGCGCGACGGTCGGATCGGCGAATTGGCCACGGGTACTAGGAGACTTTACGCCAGCCCAGGCGGATAGCCGTTTGGAGGCGGCGACGAGGCCTCGATCGAGCGCCGCCTTGCACCGGCCGCCCGGCGACTGGCAAACGTATACTGCGCCTCCGATCGGCAGGACAGTCGGCTCGGTCCCTGGATTTCGGGTGCGGTAGTCCGAGGGGCGACACAGGGGGTCGAGCGGATGCGGGTGGACCGGGAAGAGTTGGGCGCGCGGCCGTTGTGGCCGAGGCGAGGCGGGCGTGGCGAGGGCGTGCCCGTCAGGGCGGTTGGCCGCGGCGATCGCGCGAAGATCCTCGTGCCGGTGGCCGCCGCCGCCACCGCGGTCGCCGGGGCCATCCTCGCGCCTGCAGCGGCCTTTCTCGCGGCCGGCTTGGCCCTGTCGTTCCTGTGGTTGGTCGCCGCGCCCGGCCGGCCGCGGCGGGTGTTCCTCGGAGCATTGGGCGCGCTTCTAGTCGGCTACGCGTTCCTCGGCAGGGGCCTCTCGCACGCCGGTGCCCCGCCTATCTACGTGGGCGAGATGGTCCTGGGTCTCGGCGTCGTCGCGCTAGCCCTCGGCCGGCCCGTGTTCCGATTCGACCTGGTCCGCTGGTTGCTGGTCGTGTTCATGGTCTGGGGTGTGTTGCAGACGGTTCCTTACCTGAGTCTGTACGGGGTGGATGCGTTCCGCGACGCGGTCACCTGGGGCTACGGCTTCTTTGCCCTTGCGATTGCCGCGTTGGTCACCGGGCCAGACCTGTTGCGCGCCGTTGACCGCTATCGGGGCCTGATCGTCCCGCTCTTGGTGTTCATTTTAGTTACCTTGCCCATCCCAAACTCATCGCTCCCCTCCTTTCCGGGCTCCGACATCCCTTTCATGGGCACGAAGCCGGGCGACACAGCGGTGCACATGGCGGGTATTGCGGCGTTTGTCCTGATTGGCCTCTACGGCGCGGTTCCGACGCGTATCCCCGAGGTCGTGGTTTGGCTGGCGTGGCTGCCCGTTGCGATCTTGATGGGCGTCGTCAATCGCGGCGGGTTGGGTGCCATGGCGATGTCCGGCCTGGCTGTGCTGTTCGGCCGTGCCCCAGCGCGGCTCATGACGCCGCTATTCGTCGTCCTCATTGGGCTCGTCACCGTCGTCTACATCGACCCTGTCATCGACCTCGGCCTCAACCGCAAGATCTCGGCCGGCCAGGTCATCGACAACGTAACGAGTGTCTTCAGTGCCACCGATGACCCGGCGCTCGAGGGCACGAAGGCGTTCCGCCTCCGCTGGTGGGGGAAGATCGTCGACTACACATTTGGCGGACAATACTTCTGGACCGGCAAGGGATTCGGCATAAACCTCGCGGACGATGATGGATTCCAGGTCTACGAGGACCACTCGCTCCGGGCGCCGCACAACGGTCACCTGGAGATCCTCGCGCGAATGGGCGTTCCCGGACTAGGTTTGTGGGTCGCGCTGAATGTGAGCTGGGCCGTCGCACTCGTCGCCGCCCTCCGGAGAGCGCGCGCAGCCGGGTCGCGGACGTGGGCCGCGGTGCTGATCTGGCTGCTCGTTTATTGGGCCGCGATGATGGTGAACGCCTCGTTCGACCCATACCTCCAAGGACCGCAGGGCGGCATCTGGTACTGGGCAGTCATCGGCGCTGGGCTCGTCGCGATCGATGTTGCCCGAGGCCTGCCTGTTGCCCGAGGCCTGCCTAACGTGCGGGTGCCGCCGCGAACGCGGACCACCCACACCGCCCCACCGTGATCGACTCCGAGCCCCGGGCGAAGCGCGCCATCCTCGTCGTCCACTCCCGTTACCGGCAGCGCGCCGGCGAGGACGCCGCGGTAGACGCCGAGATTGAGCTCCTTCGGACACACGGCCACCGTGTCGACGTACTGCTCGCGGACAACGAAACGCTTGATGACAGGACGACTGCCGGCCGCCTGCACGCCGCGGCCGACGCCCTCTGGTCCGCTCGCTCCGCGCGAGATGTCCGGCGCCGGGTGAGCGAGGCCGAGCCCGACATCGTCCATGTCCACAACACGTTCCCGGTGCTCTCGCCGTCGATCTACCGGGCCCTCGGCGGCTGGCCCGGCGGCCTCGTCCAGTCCGTCCACAACTATCGGTTCGCTTGCCCCAGCGCAAACTTCTTCCGCGACGGCCACCCTTGTTATGACTGCCTTGGCCGGACGCTCGCCTGGCCGGGTATCGTCCACGGCTGCTACCGCGGTTCCCGAATCGCGAGCGCAGTGGTCGCCGGTACGATCGCGACAACACGGGCTACTCGTGCCTGGGCGCGTGTCGACCGGTTCGTGGCGCCATCGCAGGCTGTCGCGCGGCTCCTTGCCGCTGCGGGAATCCGCGAGGAACGCGTGTGCGTCAAACCAAACTTCGTTCTCCACGACCCGGGCGCTGGGCGACCCGGCGACGCCTTCCTCTTCGCCGGCCGGCTAACGGCCGAAAAGGGGGTCGACACGTTGCTCGCAGGATGGTCGATGCTGACCGATCCCGCGCCGCTGCGTATCGCGGGCGCGGGACCCCTCGAGACGCTCGTGCGCGAGGCGACGTTGCGGGTCCCGTCGATCACGTACCTGGGAGAGCTAACGCGTGACGCCGTCCGCGAAGAGATGAGTCGAGCTGCCGCACTTGTCTTCCCGTCGCGCTGGCCCGAGCCGTTCGGCCTGTCGATCATCGAAGCCTTCGCCGCGGGGATACCAGTGCTCGCCGCGCGGGCCGGCGCGCCTGCCGAGCTCGTCGAGGACGGAGGCACCGGGCGACTCTTTGAGCCGTCCAACCCGGCATCGCTTGCGGCCGCGGTGGACTTGGTGCGACGCCAGCCGGGCGGAGTCGCTGCGATGGGCGCCGCTGCGCGGCACCGCTACCTCGAGCGCTACACGGGCGACGCGAACTATGCGGCCCTTGTGGAGATCTACGACGAGGTGCTGAGGGATCGCGCCATCCGCCCTGGACGGCCACCCTCCGCGTGAGCGCGGCTCCGCCCGATGCTGCACCTCCAGCGAGCCTGGGCAGGATGGCCGGCCGGGCCGGCTGGGCCATGGGCGACCAGGCGTTGTCCAGCCTCACCAACTTCGCCGTGGGCGTCCTCGTCGCACGTACTGTCGATCCGGACGGCTTCGGGGCCTTCACGCTGGCCTTTTCTACGTATCTCATCGTCCTCAACGTGGCGCGCGCGGTTGCCACCATGCCGCTCGTGATTCGGTATTCCGCAGCGACCCCGGAACACTGGCGGCGGGCGGTCGCGAGCGCCGGCGGCACGCTCGTCGTGGCCGGGCTTGTGACCGGCTTGCCAATAGCTGTGGTCGGCGCCTTCCTGGCCGCGCCGCTTGGCCCGGCGCTCATCGCGCTCGGTGCCGCCCTACCCGCGTTGCTCTTGCAGGACGGCTGGCGGTCGGCCCTGTTCGCCGCGAGCCGGGGGCGTTCGGCCGTCGCGGTCGATCTGCTCTACGCCGCCCTCCTCATTCCGGTGATGTGGCTCGGTAGCGGCCTCGCGCTCGCCCCCCCGGCCGGCGCCATCCTGCTGTGGGGCGTATCAACTCTGCCCTCGAGCATCCTGGGCGCACGACTCACAGGAACACGTCCCGTGCCCAGTGGAGCGCTCGCGTGGTTGAGAGAGCACCGGGACCTGGTGCCTCGCTACGGCGCCGAAGCCGGGGTCGGGCTCGTGGCAAACCAAGGCGCGATCTACGTCGTGGGCGCCGTCGCGGGGCTGGCGGCGGCTGGGTCGATCCGCGGCGCACAGCTCCTCCTGGGTCCATTGCACGTCCTCGTGCAGGCGGCCTATCTCTTCGCGGTGCCGGAGGGTGTCCGGCTGCGGGCCTCACATCCGCATCGCTTCGTCCCGGGGATGGCCGCCGTGTCTGGCGTGCTAGCCCTGGCAACGCTGAGCTGGCTAGGCGTGCTGCTCGCGTTGCCGGACGCGCCTGGCCGGGAGCTGCTGGGCCCTAGCTGGGAGCCGGCACGGGGCGTATTGCTTCCGCTCGGCCTGGCGCTCGCGGGTCAGTCCCTCGCCGCCGGCCCGATTGTCGGGCTACGGGTGCTTGCGGACGCGCGCGCGAGTCTCCGCGCCCGCCTCATCGACGCGCCGGCTGGATTCCTGCTAGCGAGCGCCGGCGCCCTTCTGGCCGGCGCGCGGGGCGCGGCTTGGGGCTTCGCTGCGAGCGGCTTCTTCGGCGCGGCAATATTCGCCGTCGCGTTCGTACGTTCCCTGTCGCGGTCGCGCACCAGTTGGGTGGGACCCGACGTCCGCGGTTAGCCGGAGCCGTCCGTCGTCCGCTAACGAAGTCGCTCGCGAATCGCGGCCAGGAATCTGGCCGTGATCGCCGGCCATCCGAGTAAATCGCGCACGAATGCTGGCCCCTGGACGCGGAGGCTGTCGGCGGCTGGGGGCAGTGCCCGCAAGCCTTCCGCGACTCCCTCGGGCGTGAGCGGCACGACGATCGCCGCGTCGGCCGCCCGTAGTGCGGTCGCCATGTGGATCGTGTCGGACACGACGGAAGGGACGCCAAGGGCGAGGTTCTCAACAAGCGCGATCCCGTAGCTTTCCCAACGCGACGGATGAACGTAGCCGTCGGCGTGGAGGAGGAATTCCCGCTTGGCCTCGCCATACACCGGATCGCCGATCGTGACCCATCCGTCGAGGCGCAATCGATCCACGTACGCGCGCGTGACCGCGAGACCACCGTTGAAGTCGGGCCCGTGCATTCGCAGGCGCGGCCGGGCCTCCGGCTCGAGGCGGGCGAGCGCCTCCAGGAGTAGGTCCAGGCCCTTGTGTACGGGGTCGAACCGCCCGAGCCAAGCCACGTACCCGCCCCCGCCGACCCATCCCCCCGCGGGCGGTGCTGCACCGATCGGCGCCACGATCACCCTGGCTCGCGGCGCCACCGCGGTCACCCTGTCACGCTCGGACTCCCAGAACACGTGCACCGCAAGAGCATGCTCGAGCAGGAGGCGCTCAATCCGGGAACGCAGCGCCCGGGGTCCCTTGAGGGAAGCCATGATGCCGGGCTCGTAGACCCCGTGGGGCACTACCACGTACGGCACGCGCGAGACGAAGGCGATTGCCGCAGCAACGTAGTTGCTCAACACCCAGCCCTCGTGCAAGAGGAGCACATCGCCCCGGCGGAGCACTTGCGGCAGTCCGATCGGCGCGTAGGTCGGCCGTCGGCGGCCCAGGTGGCGGACCGTGACGTCCGGTACACCGCGCACGTCGAGCATCGGATCCGGGCTGCGATGAGGGCCGCCTGCATGAGCGACGAGCACCTCCTCGCCTGCCGCAGCCAGTGCGTTCGCCCACGCCCAGAGCGCGACTGTGACCCCGGACGCATCGGAGACAGCGCGCGAGTAGTAGCTCACGAAGCGCATCGACGGCGCCGACCTCCAAGGGCAGCGGCAGTTAAGGAAGAGCCAGACGATAGCCGGACTCGCCCGCCCCAGCCGGTATCCTTCGCTGCTCATGCAGCACGATGACGGATCCGGCGGCACGCGGGAGGCATCCGCGCCCCGCCGGCAAGCGGCCACCGCCGGCCGCCGGCCGCGGATCGTGCTGTACGCCTATGACGCACATCCTGAGCATGGGTCCGAACGCGGCGCCGGCTGGGGCATGATTCGCCTGCTCGCGGCCTGGAGCGACATCTGGGTCATCACTCGCAGCACCCCGCCGGGGACGGACGGATACGGACGGTGGGCCGAACTCCATGACGATGACGCGCACGTGCACTGGGTCCATGTTCCGCTCCCCGGCGACGCAATCCTTGAGGCCGACATCAACCTCGATGCCTTCGGATGGCTCTCGCGAGCGGTGCCGCATGTGGATTACCTGCGCTGGCAGCTGTATGCGCTTCGGCGTGCTCGGGCGCTCCATCGGCGGCTTCATTTCGACATCGCCTGGCACCTGACCTGGGCGAACGTGTGGATAGGGTCGACCGCATGGCTCGTCGGGCCACCGTTCGTGCTCGGACCAGTCGGCGGCGGCGTCGACGCTCCGTGGCGTCTCGTGCCTACGCTCGGCGCCCGGGGGATGGCGATGGCCATTGCCCGCTGGGCCGTCCGGCGCGTGGCGCGGGCCGTCAATCCGCTGGCGCGCCTGTCGTGGCGACACGCGGCACTCATCCTCGTCCAGAACCCCGAGACCCGTGACTGGCTGCCGACCTCGGCTCAGAGGCGCAGTCGCATCTTCCAAAACGCTGTCCTGACCGTCCCTGTTGAGTATCGT
>JALZAF010000033.1 GCA_030948505.1 Chloroflexota bacterium | reverse complement strand
GGCGCGCCAGGTGCTGACGGCCGGTGCCCCGCCACTCGGCTCGTCGACGGCGGACGGAGATGGCGTGGGGGCCGACTCGGGGACCCCAGTCTGGGCGCCGCGGGCGGCCTTCGATGCCGCCGGGCGCCACATTCTCGTGGCCAGCGGGAACGGGGCCGTCACCCTCATCGATCTCCAGCCGGCCGCGCCGAGTGCCGCCATCGTCGAGACCGGCATCGCCGCTTCGGCGGGACCCGCCTGGGCACCGCTGGCCGCCGAGTTCGTGGTTGTCGGACGGCGGCCCGCGGAGTCGTCGGACGCGCTGTACACCGTGGCCCTCGATGGCACCGTGACGAGGCGCGAGCCGGCGGCGGGCTCCGTGGCGGCGTCGAGCGATGGCCTGGCTGCGTTCCTGGCGACCGATGCCAGCGGCGCCACGCACATCGCGGTGGATCGTCCCGAGGGAACCGTCGCGCCGCGCTCGCTGACCGCGGCGCCGGATTTGTGGGACCGCTGGCCGGCCTTCTCGCCCGATGGGCGATCGATCATCTTCGGTCGCGTCCGGCCCGGCGCGGGCGGAGTATCGGCCGGCATCTGGATCGTCGATCCGGTCAGCGCCACGGCCACGGCGCTGGCCGCCGACGGCGCGTATCCGCGTTGGCTGCCATAGGCGCGACGAGTGCATAACCGCACGAGGCCCTGCTGTTTGACCCGCGATCCGGGCACTTGATACACTCCGCGCGGCCTGCAAGGTTCCAGTCTCGAACGCATCGGGACCCCTGCCCACCGAGCTCTCCCCGTCGTCCATCCGCGCGCAGCGCGTGTCACGCGCACGGCTGCCCGCATCACCTGTCGTGGAGGATGCACAGACTCCGATGAACGCCGAGCTGCTCCAGCTGATCATCCTGCCGGCCGGCCTCATCGCCGTCTTGTTCGCCCTCTACCTCGCCCGCGACGTGCTGGCCCGCGACACAGGGACCAAGGAGATGGAGGACGTCGCGGGGACGATCTTCGAGGGAGCCGTCGCCTTCATCCGTCGCCAGTACACGACCATCGGCGTGCTGGCGATCCTTGGCTCGGTCGTCATTGCCGCCGTCATCACCATCTTCGAGACGGAGAAGGTCGCCGACACGAAGACCTTCGGCCTCGCCCTTGGCTGGCGAACCGGCCTGGCCTTCCTGGTCGGCGCTGCCTGCTCGATGGCCTCCGGGATCATCGGCATGTTCATCAGCGTGAAGTCGAACGTGCGCACCGCAGCAGCGGCTCGGCGCAGCCTCGTCGAGGCCGTCCAGGTCGCCATGCGCGGCGGTGCCGTGTCGGGCTTCCTCGTCGTCGCCCTGTCGCTGCTGGGCGTGTACGGCATCTTCAGCCTGTTCGGCGGACTCGGCGGCGGCCAGGCCACGCACGACGCGCCGTTCCTCATCGTCGGCTTCGGATTCGGTGCTTCGTTTGTGGCCCTGTTCGCCCAGCTCGGCGGCGGCATCTACACCAAGGCCGCCGACGTTGGGTCGGACCTGGTCGGCAAGGTCGAGGCAGGAATCCCCGAGGACGACCCGCGCAATGCCGGCGTCATCGCGGACCTCGTTGGCGACAACGTGGGCGACTGCGCCGGCCGCGGCGCCGACCTGTTCGAGTCGACGGCGGCCGAGAACATCGGCGCGATGATCCTCGGGGTCGGGGTCTACGCGATCGCGTTCACCGCCGGCTGGCCGCATCCCGAGGCGTGGATCTTCTTCCCGCTGGTCGTCCGCGCCTTCGGGTTGCTTTCGACGATCGTTGCCATCTTCTTCATCCGCGGTCGCGAAGACGAGAACCCGATGAACATGCTGAACCGCGGCTACTGGGTGACGACCCTGTTGTCGGCGGCGGCCCTGCTGCTGGTGACGAACGTCATGCTCCAGACGACCGGTCCCGCCCCGTCCGGGCTGCCCGTCTGGCTGTACTTCTTCGCCGCCGGCGTTGTCGGCCTGGCGACGAGCGTCGCCTTCGTCTACATCACCCAGTACTACACCGCCGGCACGTTCCGCCCGGTTCGTGAGATCGCCGAGGCTTCCCGGACCGGCCCCGCGACCAACATCATCTCGGGCGTCGCGGTCGGCTTCGAGACGACCTTCGTGACGGCGATCACCATCGGGCTCGCCCTCTTCGCCAGCCATTGGCTCGGTTCGGCGGCCCACATCACGACCGCCGACGGCCACGATGTCGGCGGCATCTTCGGCACCGCCGTGGCGACGATGGGGATGCTCATGACCACCGCCTACATCCTGGCCATGGACACGTTCGGGCCGATCACCGACAACGCGGGCGGGATCGCCGAGTTCAGCCGCGCCGAGGCCGGCGCCCGGGAGATCACCGACCGGCTCGACGCTGTCGGCAACACGACCAAGGCCCTCACGAAGGGCTACGCGATCGCGTCGGCCTCGCTGGCCGCGTTCCTCCTGTTCAGCGCATACATCGACAAGGTCAACCTCATCCACACCAACCGTGGCGAGGCGCTCCTCACGTCGGTCAACCTGGCCAACGTCAACGTCTTCATCGCCGGCTTGATGGGCGCGATGCTGGTGTACTTCTTCAGCTCGCTGGCGATCCGCGCCGTCGGCACCACGGCCCAGGCGATCATCGTCGAGGTCCGCCGCCAGTTCCGGGAGATGCCCGGGATCATGGATTACAGCCAGCGCCCGGACTACGCGCGCGTCGTCGATATCACGACCCGGGCGGCGCTGAAGGAGATGATCCTGCCCGGCGTCGTGGCCGTCGCGACGCCGATCATCGTGGGACTGCTCCTCGGCGCGGAGGCGGTCGCCGGAATGTTGATGGTGGGCACGATCGCCGGCGTCCTGCTGGCCACGGTGTTGAACAACGGCGGTGGCGCCTGGGACAACGCCAAGAAGTACATCGAGTCGGGCCATCTCCTTGACGCCAACGGCAACGTCCTCGGCAAGAAGACGCCGGCCCATGCGGCGGCGGTCGTGGGAGACACGGTCGGCGATCCGTTCAAGGACACGGCCGGCCCGTCGCTGCACGTCCTCGTCAAGCTGCTGGCTACGATTACCCTCGTGCTGGCCCCCCTCTTCATTCGGTAGTCGCCACAGCTGACGGCCCCATGCCCGCGTTGCCGCGTCCGCACCCTCGCTCACGCACCTTGGGGTGCGCTCGCTCACGTGCTCCGCGGCGCCTTGGCCTGGGCACGTCATCTGCGGCGCCCTGGCGCGCCGGCACGAGGCACTGATCGATGGACATCCTCCTCCAGGCGCTCGTTCTCGGGATCGTTCAGGGGCTGACCGAGTTCCTGCCCGTATCCAGCTCAGGGCACCTGATCCTGGTCCCGGCGCTGCTGGGATGGAAGGATCCGTTCGTCGATTCGCTGACCTTCTCGGTCATGCTGCACATGGGCACGCTCGTCGCCCTGCTCGTCTATTTCTGGCGCGACTGGGTGCGCCTCGTGCCGGCCGGCCTGGCGGCGATTCGCGATCGTTCGCTGGGCTCGGATCCGGACCGCCGCCTGGCCTGGCTGCTGGTGGCGACGATGATTCCGGCCGTCATCGCCGGCGTGCTGCTCAACGACGTCATCGAGCACAACGTCCGGCAGCCCGGCGTCGTGGCGCTGCTGCTCGTGGTCGGCGCCGGAATCCTGTGGTTCGCCGACCGCACCGGGCGCGAGGACAAGGCGATCGGCGACCTGACGTTTCGCGCCGCGCTCGGCATCGGGGTCGCCCAGGCGTTCGCGCTGTTCCCCGGCGTCAGCCGATCCGGGATCTCGATCTCCGCGGGACGTTTGCTCGGGCTTTCCCGGCCGGAAGCCGCGCGGTTCAGCTTCCTGATGGCGACCCCGATCATTGCCGGCGCCGGCGCCTGGGAGGGGCTCAAGCTGGTCCGTGGCGGATCCGACGTGCCGGTCGCCCTCGGGCCGCTCGCGCTAGGGATGTTGGCGGCACTGGTGTCGGGCTTGCTGGCCATCCACTTCCTGCTGCGCTTTCTGACCTCGCACCGCCTGAACGTCTTCGTGGTCTACCGGATCATCGTGGCCGCCGTCGTGGTGATCTGGTTCCTGGCCCCATAGGCCCCAGCCATGGAGGTCATGAAGCAGCTTCGCCAGCGGGCCATTCGGGACCTCGTCCAGGGGCGCACCATCCGAACCCAGCAGGAGCTTGCAGCCGCCCTCCGCGAACGCGGTTTCAGGACGACCCAGGCCACCATCAGCCGCGACGTTGCCGAGCTCGGCTTGATCAAGGTGACTCGCGACGCGACCCAGGCCTACGCGGCGCCGCCCCGTCTCATCGAGGCCGAGACGTCCGGCGAGGACCGCCTGCGGAAGCTGCTGGCGGACCTGCCCGTCGAGTTCCACGAGGCGGGCCTGCTGCTGATCCTGCGCACCCTGCCCGGTTCAGCCCACGCCATCGCCGCGGCCCTCGATCGGGCCCGCTGGCCGGAGGTGGCCGGTTCGATCGCCGGCGACGACACCCTGTTCGTGGCGTTCCCGGACCGGGGTTCCCTCCAACGCATCAAGCGGCGTCTGGTACGGCTGACGGAGGGGGCTGAGACGGCACCCGGCCCGAACGGGACTGGCAGCCGGGCCTGATTGGGCGACCCCCAGCGCTTTCCGGCCTCTCACGAGGGGCCGGCGGGGCCTCTTTGACACCGGGAGAGCCCCGCGCTAGACTCCCGGGCGGCTCGAACTTCAGGCGCGCGGGGTCCGCGGAACGCCTGGAGTTCTTTCCTTTATCGGATCGCTTCCGTGACGGCTGCCCTTGGCACCGCCACATCCCGTGGGGACGTCACCGTGAACAACAAGCCAACGTATCTGTCGAAGGAAGGTCTCGAGAAGCTCCGCGCGGAGCTTGACGAGATGGTCAGCGTGAAGCGGCCCGAGGTCGCCCAGCGGATCCACGACGCCAAGGAGCACGGCGACCTGTCGGAGAACGCCGAGTACGAGGACGCCAAGAACGAGCAGGCGTTCGTCGAAGGCCGAATCCAGACCCTCGAGGCGCTGATCAAGAACGCCACGATCATCGCCCAGAACCACTCCACGGATCACGTCCAGATTGGCTCCACGGTCGCGGTCGAGAGCCCCGACGGCAAGGAGACCTTCACGATCGTCGGCTCGACCGAAGCCAAGCCGACCGAAGGCCGAATCTCCAACGAGAGCCCGGTTGGGCGCGCGCTGCTGGGCAAGAAGAAGGGCGACAAGGTCCTCGTCCGAGTGCCGGCCGGCGACTTCACCTACAAGATCGTCACGATCCGCTAAGGGAGGGTGGGCTAAACCTCCGGCGGATGGCTCGCAGGCGCGTCGCCTCCGCCCTCGGTGAGCGGGTACCGTTACGCCGTAAGGGTGCCCGCACACGAGGGACTCATGGACTGGGCCGACGAGCTCGCGACGAAGGTCAGCGGCCCGCAAGTGGTCAACGACTCCAAGACGCCTTCGGGCACGGTCCATGTCGGCAGCCTGCGCGGGCCGATCCTCGTCGATGTCATCGCTCGCGCCTTGCGGGCTCATGACATCAAGACCACTTACCTGTACGGGATCGACGATCTCGATCCGATGGACGCCCAGGCGCTTCTGACCCCCGACGCCGTCGATGCGGCGATGGGCAAGCCGCTCGCCCACATCCCGGATCAGGTCGCCGACGGTCACGCGTCGTATGCCCGACACCACGGCCAGGTGTTCATCGACCTGTTCGACCGCCTCGGCGTCCGGCCCGACCGCTACTACTGGATGAGCGACATCTACCCGACCGGCGAGCTCGATCCGTTCATTCGCCTCGCTCTCGACCGGTCTTCGACGGTCCGCGACATCTACCGCCGGGTGGCCAACGTTCGACATCCGGATTCGTGGCACCCGCTCAGCGTCATCTGCGAGAACTGCGGCAAGGTCGGGACCACGATCGTGACGGAGTGGGACGGCCACCGGGTTCACTACGAGTGCCGGCCCAACCTCGTGAAATGGGCCAGGAGCTGTGGCCACGAAGGCTGGACCTCGCCATTCGGGGGCCGGGCGAAGCTGCCCTGGAACCTCGAATGGGCGGCCCAGTGGAGCCTGTTCGGCGTGACGATCGAGCCATGCGGCAAGGACCTCTCCACGGCCGGCGGGTCGCGCGACCGGAGCGACGCGATTGCCCGCGAGGTGTTCGAACGCGAGCCACCGCTCAATGTCCCGTACGAGTTCCTCAACATCGGTGGTCGCAAGATGTCCACCTCAAAGGGCACCGGGGCGGCAGCCCATCAGATCGCCGATGTCGTCCCGCCGGAGCAGCTCCGCCTCCTGTTCCTCCGGCCGCGTCCGAACCAGGCCATCGAGTTCGATCCGGGGGGTACTGACGCCATCCCGCGGCTGTTCGACGAGTTCGACCGGCTGGCCGCCGCGACCGCCGGCCGGGAGGTGCGCGGCGAGCTCCCGGCCGGCTATGAAAGCGTCTTTCGCTACTCGCTGGTCGATCCGCACGCCGACGTGGCCGTTGAAGCCGCCGCCTTCCGCCCGGCCTTCGGCCATCTCGCGCTGCTGGTCCAGATCCCGGGCGTCGACGTTCGAGCCCGCGTCGAGGCGGAGAAGGGGAGTGCGCTGACGGAGCGGGAGCTGGCCATCCTCGACGAACGGACTGCCGCGGCCCGTAGGTGGCTGGACACCTACGCCCCCGAATCGGCGCGTCTGACCGTGCGTCGTGACGGCCTGCCACCCGCCGCCGCCGATCTCACCGACGACGACCGGCGGTTCCTCGAAGTTCTCGCGACGGCAGCCGAACAAAAGGCCCCGCGGTCCGGCGAGGCGTGGCAGAACCTCATCTTTCAGACCGCTGCGGACACCGGAATGCGAACCAACCGAACAGCATTCGCGGCCCTCTACCTCGCCTTCCTTGGAAGGCCAGATGGTCCGCGGGCAGGCTGGCTCCTCGCGAGCCTTGACCCCGAATTTGTCGTCCGACGTCTGCACGAGGCGGCCGGATCTGCCGTTGAGTCGGCCTCATGAGCGTCGGGCTGCAGCGCCTGCGCGACGAACCGGACGCCATCCGGCGAGGCGCCATCGACAAGGGCGAGGATCCGAAGGTCGTCGATCAGGCCATCGAGCGGGATGTCGAACGCCGGGCGATCCAGGCACAGACGGACAACCTGCGCGCGTCCCTCAAGGGAGCGAGCTCGGAGGTTGGTTCGGCGATCAAGGCCGGAGCGGCCCCGGGATCCGGCCCGGTCGAGGCGCTCAAGGTGAAAGCTCGCGAGTTGGGCAGCCGGATCGCAGAGCAGGAAACGCGACTGCAGGAGCTCGAGGCGGAGCTGGAGGACCTGCTGCTGCGCATCCCGAACCCGGCCGACCCCGATGTGCCGGTCGGTGACCAGAGCGCGAATGTCACCGTTCGGACGTGGGGCGAGCCGCTCCGGCAAGCGGCGGCTGGCTGGACCCGCAAGCCGCATTGGGACCTGGCAGAGCGCCTGGACATCATCGACAACGCGCGGGGCGCGAAGGTCGCCGGCTCGGGATTCCCGGTCTACAAAGGCGCCGGGTCGCGGCTCCAGCGGGCGCTCATCAATTGGTTCCTCGACATCCACGTGACCGAGAACGGGATGACGGAGGTCTGGCCGCCGGCCGTCGTCAACACCGCGTCGGCACGCGGCACGGGCCAGATCCCGGACAAGGAAGACCAGATGTACGTCGTCACTCGCGACGACCTGTACCTGGTGCCGACAGCGGAAGTGCCGGTCACGAACCTCCACCGCGACGAGATCCTCGAGGCCGCCCAGCTGCCCATCCGTTACGCCGCCTACTCGCCCTGCTTCCGCCGTGAGGCGGGTGCGGCCGGCAAGGACACGCGCGGAATCCTTCGCGTCCACCAGTTCGACAAGGTGGAGATGGTCCTCTTCGAGCGCCCCGGGGAATCGGAGGCGGCGCTCGAATGGATGACGGAGCGGGCGGAGATCCTTCTCCAGCGGCTTGGCCTTGCCTACCGGGTGCTGCTGATGGC
>JALZAF010000031.1 GCA_030948505.1 Chloroflexota bacterium | reverse complement strand
GTCAGGACGACCTCGTCGACCGCGGCCGCGGCTCGGACGACTTGCTGGGGGGCGAGATGGGCAAGTCTCTGAAGGCTGCCTTTGTCCTCCTCGATGGCCGGCCGGGTGTCGCCGTCTTCGGTGCCGCCCTCGGTGGGTCGGTGCTCTTCGGGTCTGGCGGTCATACCCCAAGTGTTCCCCGATTCGGGCCTCACTGCACGCGGAGCCTGGCGGGTGGTGGCGATCAGCCGCGTATCATCCCGCCACTGTGCCGCTTTCCGTCCAGGTCGGGCCCTCGACCGTCACCATCAACCGCGACGATCGCGTCGTCGTGTGCCAGCCCGACGGGCGGATGGAAGCCTCGGCCGACGAAGGCTTCTTCGCCCGCGACACGCGCTTCATCTCCGGCTACGAGCTGTGGATCAACGGCCGCCGTCCGGTGCTGCTCAACTCGTCGCCGGTCCAGTTCTTCTCGTCGCGCTTCGAGTTCACCAACGATCCGCTGCTCGACGTCGGCGGCGCGATCGACCGACAGAGCCTGTCGATCCGCCTCGACCGCACGGTCAGCGGCGGCGTCCACGAGGACCTCGACATCGCCAACTACGCGCGACGACCCGTGCAGCTGACGATCGAGGTCGCCATCACCTCCGACTTCGCCGACATCTTTGACGTCAAGCTGCACACCCTGGTCCGCCGCGGCTCGATCAACAGTCGCTGGCTGCGCTCGCGCCGCGAGCTGCGCACGACCTACGTCAACCGCGAGTTCCGGCGCGAGCTCGTGATCGCGGTCGAGAAAGCTGACGCCCCCCCGCAATTCGCCAATGGCCGGCTGGTGTTCATCGCCAACATCCCATCCAAGGGCGTCTGGCACACCTGCCTCAAATGGCTGCCGGGGACGGCGTCGCGACGGCGCCCCACGACCCTGCCGTGCAACGCCCTCGACCTCCTGCCCGAGGCCTCCGGCCCGCGCCTGCCGCGGGTCGCGATCGACACGCCCAACACGACGGTCCGAAACGCCTGGAACCAGGCAGTCCGCGACATGGAAGCGCTGCGGCTCGAGGACCCCCTGTTCGGGCGCGGCGTGTTCATCCCGGCGGCCGGCGTGCCGTGGTTCGTGACCCTGTTCGGGCGCGATGCGCTGATCGTCTCGATGCAGGGCATCTCCGGCTATCCGGAGTTCGCCGCCGGCGCGCTCCGCCGGCTGGGAGCACTGCAGGCCACGGCCGACGATCCGGAACGCGACATGGAGCCGGGCAAGATCCTGCACGAGATCCGTCACGGTGAGCTGGCCCAGCTGGGCATCCTGCCGTTCGCGCCGTACTACGGCACCCATGACGCCACGACCCTCTACATCATCGTGCTGTCGTACCTGTATCAATGGCTCGGCGAGCGCGAGGTCCTCGAGCGTTACCTGCCCAATGCCGAGGCGGCCATGACCTGGGTCGACCGCTGGGGCGATCGCGACGGAGATGGCTTCCAGGAGTACAAGACCCGCTCGTCGCACGGCTACTACAACCAGGGCTGGAAGGATGCCGGCGACGCCATCATCCACGCCGACGGGTCCATCGCGCCGCTGCCGATCGCGCTATGCGAGCTGCAGGGGTACGTCTACGACGCCAAGCTCCGGCTGGCCGACATCTACGAGCTGCTGGGCCGGCCGGAGGGGGCGGAACGCCTGCGAGCCGAAGCCACGCAGCTGTTCGAGCGGGTCAACAACGACTTCTGGTGGGAAGCGGAGAGCACGTACGTGCTCGGGTTGGACGGGCGCAAGCAGCCGATCCGCAGCGTCGCCTCCAACCCCGGCCACCTGCTCGCGTCGGGCATCGTCCCAGCCGAGCGCGCGGGCTCAGTCGTGCGCCGCCTCATGGCCGAGGACATGTGGTCGGGCTGGGGCATCCGCACCCTGTCGTCGGATCACCCCGCGTACAACCCGTTCAGCTACCACACCGGCACCGTCTGGCCGCATGACAACGCCTTCATCGCCGGCGGATTCCGCCGCTACGGCTTCGACAAGGAAGCGGCCCAGGTAGCGGGCGGGATGTTCGCCGCAGCCGAACGATTCGTCGCCAACCAGCTGCCGGAATTGTTCGCCGGCCTGCCTCGCCAGGCCGGCAGCTTTCCTGTCCAGTACCTGGGGGCGAACGTGCCCCAGGCGTGGGCGGCCGCATCGATCTTCCGCTTCGTCGCCATCCTGTGCGGCATCCACGCGTCGGTCGAGGCGGCGGGACCGCGGCTGTACGTCAACCCTGCGCTGCCGGACTGGCTGCCCGAGCTGACGATGCGCAACCTGCGCGCCGGCAGGGGCGCGGCGTCGATCCGCTTCCGCGGCAACGAGGCAGAGGTGCTGTCGAACACCACCGGCTACGACGTGGTCCACGCTCCCGCGCCGCGGCCGCAGCCGCCGGCCTTCACCGTCCGCCGCGGGCGACGCCGAGCCGCCCCCGCCCTCCCGGCCCCGTAGGGTCTACGCCCGGACCTCCTGGCGCATGAACGCGATGTACGCCCCGGCGAAGCAGGCCACCGTGAGGGCGAGCAGTGCGACGACCTGCGGCCAGACGAGCAGCAGGCTTTGGTCGAGCGACAACAGGGTCGGGATCTGCTGCTGCGCCTGGACCAGCTGGCCGACCGTCGCCGGCGCCGAAACCCGGGTGGCGCCAGGAATCAGGAGGACCGTCGACACCTCCTGGTAGAGAGTGCTGGGCAGCAGCCGCATGATGAACTGCTGCGTCTGGGCGCTGGCCAGCTGGTCGGCGACGTTGCTCGATGAGATGGGCGCCACGAGTCCCGCCACGATGCCAACGATGAGCTGCCCGAAGACCGTCACCAGGATCCACACGCCAAAGGCGATCAGGGCCGACGTCGCAGCGCGGCGGACGACGACCGAGAGCAGCAAACCGAAGGCCAGCCACAGGGCCACGTACAGGATCGTGGCCAGCAACCAGGCGACGATCCGGACGATCTCCTGGCTGGCTGGCACGAGGCCCAGTCGCAGCAGGCCGAAGCCGGCGATGATTCCGACCACCGCCGTCAGGACCAGGGCGATCACCGCCAGCCCTGCGGCGAACTTGCCGTTGATGACATCGTCGCGATGGATCGGCTGCGACAGGAGGCGCGGCAGGGTGCCTTCCGCGCGCTCGCCATTGACGGCATCGAACGCGAAGGCAACTCCAAGCAGCGGCGCGACGATCGCCACGAAGGTGTCGACCCGCAGGAAGGGCACCTGCGTCGAGCCCAGGGTGAACATGGCGATGAACACCGCCTCCGCCCCACTCACCTGCGACGCCAGGCCGCGGATCCGGTCGGCGGCGAAGTACAGGGGCACCACCGCCGCCAGGCCGAGGACCAGCAGCAGGATGATGAACCTGACGCTCAGCAGGTGATCGGCAAACTCCTTGCGGGCGATCGTCAGCCAGCCCGGCCGCCAGCCGGGCGGAGGCGCCGCCGGCCGTCGCGCGGCGCCGGGCGTCCTCGTCGCCCCTGTGGCGCTCATGCCGCGACCGTGCCTTCTGTTACCCCGGCGCGGCGGACCGCGCGGCGATAGATCTCGTCCAGCGAGGGCACGATCGGGCGGAGCGTCGTGAGCCGCAAGCCTGCCTTGGCGCAGGCCGCCAGGACCGCCTCGCGCACCCGCAGCTCCGCGCTTGCCGGCTTGACCGTGAGCAGCCACGGATCGGCGCGACGGGCACCGGCCTCCAGCTCGACCACGCCGTCGACCGCCGACAGGACGGATCGGGCGCGCTCCTCCTCCGACGCGTCGCCCAGCTCCAGCCCCACCTCCACGTGGGCCGCATCCTCCCCGAAGCGGGTCGCCAGCTCGTCGACCGTGCCCTGGCCGATCAGCTTGCCCGAGGCGAAGATACCGACCTTGTCGCAGACAGACTGGACCTGGGTCAGCAGGTGGCTCGAAAGCAGGATGGCCATCCCGCGCTCGTGGACGAGCGTGCGCAGGAGGTCGAGGATCTCGACCACGCCGACCGGGTCGATGGCCGTCGTCGGCTCGTCGAGGATGAGCACGGCCGGATCCTTGACCAGGGCATCGGCGATACCGAGGCGCTGCAGCATGCCGCGCGAATACGTCTCCGTCCTGGTATCGGCGCGGTCGGTCATGCCAACCTGGTTGAGGACCTCGTCGAGGCGTGCTTCGGTGTCGGCCGGCCGAAGTCCGTTCAGGCGCGCCGTGTAGCGCAGGTTTTCGCGGCCGGTCAGATTGCTGTAGAAGCCAACGCTGTCGGGCAGGTAGCCGACCCGGCGCTTGACCTCGAGCGGATGGCGGGCCGGGTCAAGCCCGACTACGCGGGCATCGCCCTCTGTTGGCTCGGCCAGGCCGAGCAGCATGAGGATGGTGGTCGTCTTGCCGGCGCCGTTCTGGCCCAGCAGGCCGAAGATCTCGCCCTCGTGGACGTCGAGGTAGAGGTGGTCGACGGCCGTCAGCTCGCCGTATTTCTTGGTCAGTCCCCGGGTCCGGATCGGGGGCGGCGGAGCCGCTCCCGCCGTTCGCCTGCGGCTCACCGCCGGCCGTAGGTGCGGAAGACCCAATACAAGCCGCCGAGGACGGCCACGATGAGGGCGACCCCGACCAGGCCCCACAGCAGGGACGTCTCGACCGTCACCCGGATGTCCTGGCTGGCGTTGGACTGGGCGTTGGTGGCGGTGAAGGTCACAACGTAGTCACCCGCGATCGCGTCACCGGATGGCGTGATCACCGCCGTCACCTGGCCGGTGCCCTGGGGAGCGATGACCGCCAGCGTGTCCGCCGGCTCGAAGGCAACCTTCCAGCCGTTCGGCGGGGTGGACGTGAACTTCACGTTTTCCAGCGGCGCCGTCCCGCCGTTATTGATCACCAGCGTCTGGCGGATGGCGCTACCGGCGCTGCCGTGCGTGCTGAGGCGGCTGTCCGGCGTGGTGAGCGTGAGCTTGTAGCTGCCGATGATCTCGACGGCCAGCTGGCCGCTGATCTTGCGCGCACCGGCTGCGGCTTCGACGGCGATCGGGTAGCTGGCGGCCGCGACGCCGTCGGGCGGCGTGGCGGTGAGGGTGACGCTGGTCGTGCTGCCGGCCTTGACGATGGCGCTGGCCGCCTGGCTCTGGCCGGACAGCTTGGCCTGGACGTCCCAGCCCGTCGGTCCGGTGGCCGTGACGTTGAAGGTCAGGTCCTCGGCCGTGTCGTTGGTCAGCGTGAGATTGAAGGTGAACGTCGTTCCGGCGGCACCCTTGAGCGTCGGGAAGTCCGTGGTCAGCTTGACGTCGCCGGCGGCCGAGGCCTCAACCCGGATATTGAGGGCCAGCGGCACCGTGACGCCCTGGCCGGTGGCCCGAACGACGATCTGCTGGGTCCCCGTGGCCGTCGTGGGGACGCTCACGTCCAGCCTCACGGGGCTGGCCACGCCAGCAGCCGTCTGGACGCCGTCGATGACGAATGAGCCGCCGTGCAGCACAGCGCTCCAGCCCGTCGGAGGGGTGTCGACAGCCAGGCTCACGCTGGCACTCGAGGTGGTCTTGACGCTCAGGTCAAAGCTGACCTTGGAGCCCGGAGCCACGGCCACCGCCGGATACGGCGTGCTGAGCTCGAGCGGGCTGGCCGCCACAGCAGCAGGTGCCAGGCCGATGGCCCCGAGGATGCCGATGGCGAGCATGACCGGCAGCCGCCTTAAGAGGCCTCGGTCCCGACCATCGCGGCCTCGCGATCGCAGCCGGTTCTGGCCGCTCTCCTCCCCCATCGTCACGCTCGCCACTCATGCTCCTTCTGACGATCGTCGGCGACAGTCGCCGCGATCCCTCTCATAACGCTGGACATGTCGACACGACCGCCCCCTCGACGGTCCCCGCGGGAGTCTCCCTCACTTACCGCAGGCGGATCAACCAAGACCGGGTGTTCCGACGATTGCGACTTCTCAATCTACCCGCGCCCGGCCGATCGCGCTGGACTGCCGCCAAAGGCGCGGCGGGGTCATTGACGAATCGGGGTAAATCTGTCACAGTAGGGATTGCCCGCAGAGCCGGCGCCCATTGGAGCACCATCCCGCTCCCACACGCGCCGCCCGGGCAACTAACAACGCTCCGGCCCGTTTTGGGCTGTCGAGCATGACCGGCCGCGACGCAGGGCTCACACCCCGCGAGCGCGGCGAGAAAGAACGAATCGTGACCAACCGAACCATGACCGCCGCCGTTGCCGGGCGAGCCAGCTCGATGCGACGGCTCCGCCGGCGTGCGTCTGCGACCAATCGGGCCTACTGCTCGACCAACGGCTGCGCCAGCTTCTTGCGCCTGGATCCGGCCAGCGGCATTGCCAGCTGCCCGATCTGCGGCTTCCGGCGCCGCCAGCGCTGAGCTCCGGGCGACCTTCGCGGCCCGGCCCGACCGCCCCGTCTCCCCCACGGCCGCCCGCCCCGGGCCGTCCCGCCCGGCAGGATCGGCCGCCATCGCCCGATCCGGCGCCCGATCATTCGGCTCGTCCCGGCTGAACCGTCCCGGTGCCTCGGAGCCTGACCGGATGTCCGTCGCCCCCTCGACCGTCGACCGCGCCCGCCTGACCCAGCTCATGGATCGCGAGCAGCGGAGCTTCGTCGGCCGCCACCCACGTTCGGCTGAACTCTTCGAGCGGGCCAAGGGCTCGCTGCTGGCCGGCGTGCCGATGAACTGGATGGTCAAGTGGGCGGGCGCCTTCCCGCTCTTCGTCGACCAGGCGCGCGGCGCGCACTTCACCGACGTCGACGGCCACGAGTACGTCGACTTCTGCCTTGGAGATACCGGCGCCATGGCCGGCCACGGGCCCGAGGCCACGATCCGCGCGGTCGAGAGCCAGCTCCGGAAGGGCATCACCCACATGCTGCCGACGGAGGACGCGATCGCCGCCGGCGACGAGCTGCGCCGCCGTTTCGGGCTTCGCTGGTGGCAGTTCACGATCACCGCGACCGATGCCAACCGCTTTTCGCTGCGACTTGCCCGCCGCATCACCGGCCGGCCGTTCGTGGCCGTCCACGACCATTGCTATCACGGCTCGGTGGACGAGACGTTTGCGACGCTGGCTCCGGACGGCCGGGTCGTCGCCAGTCGAGGCAACATCGGGCCGCCGGTCGACCCGGCACTGACGACCCGGGTCGTCGAGTTCAACGATGTCGACGGCCTGGAACGAGCGCTGTCCGATCGGCAGGTCGCGGCGCTCCTGATCGAGCCGGCCCTGACGAACGTCGGCATCGTGCTGCCCGAAGCCGGTTACCTCGATGCCGTGCGCGACATCACGAGGCGTACCGGCACGATCCTGATCATCGACGAGACCCACACGATCTGCGCCGGACCGGGCGGAGCGACAGGGTTGTGGAATCTCGAGCCCGACATGCTGGTCATCGGCAAGACGATCGGCGGCGGCATCCCGGCCGGGACCTACGGGCTGAGCGACGACATCGGCCGCCAGGTCGAGGCGGCAATCCCGGTCGAGGAGTCGGACGTCGGCGGCATCGGCGGCACGCTGGCCGGCTATGCCCTGTCCACGGCGGCCATTCGGGCAACCCTGGGCGAGGTCCTGACCGATGCGGCATTCGATCGCATGCTGCCCCTGGGAGAGCGCTGGGCCGCCGGCGCCGAGGAGGTGATCCGCTCGCGAGATGTGCCCTGGCACGTGACCCGATTGGGCGCCCGGGCCGAATACCACTTCATGCCCAACCGGCCGCGAACGGGCGCCGAGCAGGCGGCTCATGGTGACGTCGAGCTGGAGCGCTTCCTCCACCTGTGGGCGATGAACCGCGGCGTGCTCATGACACCGTTCCACAACATGGCGCTCATGTCGCCGGCGACCACTGCCGCCGACGTCGACCTCCACGGCAAGGTGTTCGGACAGGCGGTCGAAGCGCTGTTCGGCTGACGCCGGGAACGGCCCCAGCGTGGCGGACGGACTGATGGCTACCGGGCGGAGTACGAAATCACCGCCCGGAAGCTGCCCCCTGAACGGACAGGGCGTCTATCGTGGCGACCCGCGCGGACCCATCACGACCGCCCGCGCCAGACGGGAGGAAGACACCTGATCGTCGGGCTGCGACTCACCGGCCAGGCCTCGAAACGCGGGGTCACGCGCCGTGTTCCGGGCGCCCAGCGGCTGATCGCCGACGCCGCGGCCTGGTTCCGCGCCGAGGCGGATGATGCCCTCATCTCGCTGCGACCATCGCCGGGCGACGAGGATCACGGGATCCTGGTGCGGTTGCATCCGGCCGCCGACGAGCTCGAGGTGACGGCGACCGAGAGCGGTGGCGTCACGGTTCGTGCGCCGACGGGGCCCGTCGGGCCTGGCTATCACACCTATGTCGGAGCGCTCGTCCACCGGCTGGGAACGGATCTCGACATCGACTGGGCGCCGCCTGATGCGGAGGCCGAGGCGGGCGACACCAGTGGCTACCTGGCCTCTGGCGCCCGAGCCGACGCCGAACGTCACCTGCTCGTCTGGTTGCACGACACGCTGGGGCGGGCCAAGGCCCTGCGGACCAAGGGCCGGCCCGCGCTCCAGCTGGCCGGCGTGGAAGGCGAGCGATTCTCGTTCGAGGGCGCCATCGCGACCGCCCTTGGCCCGCGCGACGAGGCATGGCTGGACCGGGCCATCGGCGACCCGCGGGTGGCCATCGAGGCGTGGCCGTGGTGGGCGGACGCGACGGACGGTCGATACCTGCTCAACCGGGCCCTGTGCCTGATGTGGACGGAGGTGCGCTGGCGGCCGCCCGCGACGGAGGCCGAGATCGTGCTGCTGGACGAGGTCCTGCGGCTGCTCCGCAAGGCCTTCCCATTCGACCCTTCACTCCCCTACCCGTGGCGCGCCTGGCAGGAGATCCTGAAGCTGCGCGGGACGAACGAACCGATGGCCGCCCAGATCGCACGCCGCGCGGCGGCCGACCCGAGCGCCCCGCAGATCGGCTATCGGCGGCTGCCGGTAACCATCACCCAGGGCGGCTGGTCGCTCGTCGTGCCAGGCAGCCTCACGACCTCCCGAACGGCCGATGAGTGGTCCGGTGCCGAGGCCGGCCGGATCATCACCCTCGCCGCGGCCTCGACCGGCGACGGCAGCTCGATGTCAGCGGACGCGTTCCTGGAGCGCGTCGCCGGCCACCTTGGGGAAGACGTGCTGAAGCACCGTGACGGGCCGGTCGTCGGCAAGGCCCGGATCGTCGTCGACGCGTCCACCGGAGTCGAAGTCGCCGTCCTGGACGGCTATTCGGCCGTCGCCGGCAGCTGCGCCGCAGTCCGGATCGAGATCCACGACCCGGCGGACTGGGGCTGGGCGACCGACATGTGGCGTTCGCTCAAGCCTGTACCTGCGGTCCGCTGACAGGCTAGCTGTCAGTTTGTCCGGGTATCGTTCGGGGAACGCGACCGCCCGCGCGGGTCGCTCCCGGAGGAGTTGTTGCAGCTCGTCGACGACAGCATCATCGTCAGCGCCACGGACCTCGTCGGCTTCCTCGCCTGTGACCACCTGGCCACGCTGGAGCTGGAGGCCCTCCACGGCGAGCTGCCCAGGCCACTCCGCAACGACCCGGAGCTCGAGCTCATCCGGAAGCGAGGCTTCGAGCATGAGCGGGCCTACCTGGAGCGCCTGCGCGCCGAGGGCCGTTCGGTCCACGAGATCGCGGCGCCGGAGGCCCACACGCCAGACGAGCTCGAGGCGGCCCAGGACGAGACCCGCGCGGCCATGCGGAGCGGGGCGGACGTCATCTTCCAGGCCACGTTCTTCGACGGACGCTGGCGCGGCCACGCCGACTTCCTCATTCGCGCCGAGCGGGCCAGCGACCTGGGGGCCTGGAGCTACGACATTGCCGACACCAAGCTGGCCCGTCGGGTCAAGGCCGCGGCGATCCTGCAGATGTGCGTCTACGCGGACCTGCTGACGCCGCTTCAGGGCCTTCCACCGGAAACCCTGTCCGTGGTCACCGGCGACGGGCTCGCCCACCCTCATCGGCTGGCGGAGTACGCCGCGTACTACCGGGCTGCGAAGGCCCGCTTCGAAGCCCGCATCTTCGGCACCGGTGGGCCCGCTCCGCCCACCTATCCGGACCCGGTCGAGCATTGCCGGGTCTGCACGTGGTGGCCGGTGTGCATCGATCGTCGGCGCGCCGACGACCACCTGTCGATGGTCGCGGGCATGACCCGCGGGGCCACGCGCAAGCTGACCAACGCCGGGTTGCCCACCCTGACCGCGCTGAGCACCAGCCTGCCCGATGTTCGCGTCCCGGAGCTCGCCGGCCGGACGCTGGATCGGTTCCGGGACCAGGCCCGCCTGCAAGCCGACTTCACCCGAACCGGCCGCTTGAGCTACGAGCTGGTGACGCCCCCCGACGATGACCCGGGCAAGGGCCTGGCCGCCCTCCCCGAGCCCTCGCCGATGGACCTGTTCTTCGATATGGAGTCGGATCCGTGGGCGATCGAGGACGGCCTCGAGTACCTGTTCGGCGTCGTCGAGGAGGTCGACGGGCAGCCCGCCTACCGCGCCCTATGGGCGCACGACCGCGACGAGGAGAAGAAGGCCTTCGAGGCATTCATCGACCTTGCCATGGAGCGCCTCGAACGCGATCCCTCGATGCACATCTACCACTACGCGCCGTATGAGCCAACGGCGCTGAAGCGCCTGATGGGCCGTCACGCGACGCGCGAGGACGAGCTGGATCGGCTGCTCCGGGCGGGCGTCCTGGTCGACCTCTACCAGGTCGTGCGGCAGGGCGTGCGCGCATCCGTCGAGTCGTATTCGATCAAACAGATCGAGAAGTTCTACATGCCAGAACGGGAGGGGCCGATCACGAGCGCCGGGTTCTCCGTCATCGAGTACGAGCGCTGGCTGGAGAGCGAGGACCGGACGGTGCTGGACGCCCTCGAGGCATACAACCGCGACGACTGCGTGTCGACCTGGCGGCTGAGGGCCTGGCTCGAGGATCGCCGGCTCGAGGCCGCGCCCCTCTACGGCGGGGCGCCTCCGCCACGCCCGCTACCGGTCGGGGGCGAGCCGCCGGAGGACCTGGCTCGCGCCCAGGCGGAGACCCGGGCGCGCGAGGACGCATTGCGCGAGGG